>JAAAPF010000120.1 GCA_009908425.1 Alphaproteobacteria bacterium | reverse complement strand
CTGACGCTGGCGGCGATCGGCCCGCGGCTCGTCGACGCCCTGCTCGAGGCCGCGGCCGGCGCCGCCGGTGCGGTGGCCGGCGGGGTGCTCGTGCGCGACGGCGACCGTGCCGGCGTGCTGGTGGCGCCCGTCCGCGGTGACGAGGCCGACGCCCCGGCGCTGCGACTGGCCGACGCCCTCGAGACCGGCCTCGGCGGCGGTCTGCGCCTGGATGCGGCCGGCGGCGAGCCGCTCGGCCTGCCGCTGCGGCTGCCGGCCGACCACCCGGGCGTGCGCCGAGTGCATCGCTGGCCGGACGGGTCCGCCGGCGGCCTCGTGGCCACCGCCGCCTTCGACGTCTCGCCGATCACGGCGGTGTTGGTGCCGCAACCGACCGGCGAGCCGCTGGCCCCGGTCGGCGCCGCCGCGGCCCTGGCGGCCCTGTTGCCGGGCTATCGCTGCGGCAGCGGCGCGGCGCCGACGGCCGCCGAGGTGACGCGGCTCCACGCCTGGCTGGAGCAGCGGCCCTGTCTGGCACTGCCCCTGGATCGGCTGGAGGCGGCGGTCGCGGCCGTGGCCGACCGGCTCGCCGCGGCGTCGACGCCGGAACTCCGGGCGGTCTGACGGCCGCATCGCCGGCGGTGCGCCGGGGCAGCGTCGAAGGTCCGCGCGCGGTCGTTCGCCATCGTCGGCCGGGCGCGCCACGGGCGCTTGCACCGCAACCGTCCGCTCGCGCCCGCCGCCGGCGCCGCTCCCGGTCGTGGCCCGAGATGCGCTCGTGGCACCCCGCGCTCCGCATCGCCCGCCGGTATCTGCAAACCTTCACCATAAGACGACGGAATAAAAGTCAAACTGCCTCTGTAGCGGTGGGGTCGTTACTACAGGTCGTCGTCGGGGTGGCGGCGCATGTAGAGGTCGCGGTGGACGTCGATGCCGAGGGCGAGGCCGCAGCCGACCATGACCGTCATCATCGCGGTGCCGCCGTAGGAGACCAGCGGCAGCGGCACGCCGACGACCGGGATCAGGCCGGTCACCATCGCGACGTTGATGACGACGTAGAGAAAGAAGGTGACCGAGGCCCCGGCCGCCACCAGCCGGCCGAACTGCGAGCGGGTGCGGAGCGCGAACACCAGGCCCATGAGGAAGACGACGAGGTAGAGCGCGAGCACCGCGAGCCCGCCCGCAAGGCCCTGCTCCTCGGCCAGCATGGTGAAGACGAAGTCGGTGTGCTTCTCGGGCAGGAAGCTGAGCTGGGCCTGGGTGCCCTCGAGGAAGCCCTTGCCCCAGAAGCCACCGGAGCCGAGCGCGATCTTCGACTGGATGATGTGGTAGCCGGCACCGAGCGGGTCCTGGTCGGGATCGAGGAAGGTGAGCACGCGCTCGCGCTGGTAGGCGTGGAGCCGGCCCCAGATCAGCGGCAGCGCCGCCGCCGCGCCGCCGCCGACGAGCGCGAATTTCCACCACCGGACCCCGGCGAGGAACAGAACGACCGCGCCGCTCGCCAGCAGCATGACGGCGGTGCCGAGATCGGGCTGCTTCAAGACCAGCAGCGCCGGCGCGGCGATCATCGCGATCGGCGGCAGCAGGAACAGCGGGCGTCCCACCTGCGGCGGCGTCGCGCCGTGGAAATAGCGCGCCAGCGCCAGCACCAGCGCCACCTTCATCAGCTCCGAGGGTTGGAGCTGGACGAAGCCGAGATCGATCCAGCGCTGCGCCCCCTTGGCGAGCGAGCCGACGATCTCCACCCCCACCAGCGCGGCGAAGGCGCCGCCGTAGGCCAGATAGGCGAAGCGGTGCCACAGCCGCGGATCGACCAGCGCCACGAACAGCATGACCAGCACGCCGAAGGCGAGCCGGACGGCGTGGCGCCAGGCCCAGGGCTCGTGGCTACCCCCGGCGGCCGAGTACAGCATGGCGTAGCCGACCGCGCCGAGCAGCACGATCGCCGCGACATAGGCCCAGCTCACCCGCGCCAGCTTGTCGGGCAGCGCCAGCTGCGCGTCGGCGAGCTCACCCCGCACGGCGCGGCACCGTCACCCGCAAGGGGCGGTCGTCGGCGGCGGTGGCGCGCCCGCCGGTGGGGTCGAGGTCGAGGGTCTTCTGCATCAGATCGCGCGCGATCGGTGCGGCGGTGCGGCTGCCGCTGCCGCCGTGCTCGACGACGACCGAGACCGCGTAGCGCGGCGCGTCGAAGGGCGCGAAGGCGACGAACAGGGCGTGGTGGCGGTCCTGCCAGGGCTTGTCCTTGCGCTTGTGGAGCCCGGCGGCGCGCTCGGCGCGGGTGATGCGCTTGACCTGCGAGGTGCCGGTCTTGCCGGCCATCCGGTGGGTCTCGCTCAAGAGCTTCTGGGCGCGGGCGGTGCCGCGCTCGCCGTTGACGACCTCGAACATGCCCTCGCGCACCAGCGCCAGCGACAGCGGCGAGATGCCCAGCGACGGCGCCGGTGTGGTGGGCACCGCGCGCCCCGCCGGCGGCCGCACCAGCCAGGGCTCGACGGCGTAGCCGCCGTTGGCGAGGCGCGCCGTCATCACCGCAAGCTGCAGCGGCGTCGCCGAGACGAACCCCTGCCCGATGGCGCACACCACGGTCTCGCCCGGCTGCCATTTCTCGCCGATCGCCCGTTGCTTCCAGGCCCGCGTCGGGATCAGCCCGGCGCGCTCGCTCGGCAGGTCGATGCCGCTCGCGCCGCCGAGACCGAAGCGCCGCGACATGGCCGCGAGGGCGTCGATGCCGACGCGCTTGCCGGTCTCGTAGAAGAAGACGTCGCAGGACTGCGCCAGCCCCTGCACCACCGCCAGCGAGCCGTGCCCCCCCGAGCGCCAGCAGTGAAAGCGTGCCCGGCCCATCTGCAGATGGCCGGGGCAGTAGAAGGTGGTGTCCTGGTCGAGGATACCGAGCTCGAGGGCGGCCAGCGCCGTCATCATCTTGTAGGTCGAGCCCGGCGGGTAGACCCCGGCGGTGGCCTTGTTCACCAACGGGGCGCGCGGGTCGTCGCGCCAGTCCTCCCACTGGGCGTGGCTGACGCCGTTGACGAAGGCGTCCGGCGCGAAGCTCGGCACCGAGACCATCGCCAGCACCTCGCCGCTGTGCACGTCGAGGATGACCGCGCTGGCGCCGAGTTCGGAGGCGAGGCGGCGATGGGCGTAACGCTGCAGATCGGCTTGGAGGGTGAGCTCGACGTCGGCGCCGCCGGTGCCGGGCCGGCGGCGCAGCTCGCGGATCTCGCGGCCGACGGCGTTGACCTCCATCTGCAGCAGTCCGGCCTTGCCGCGCAGGTCGTCGTCGTAGCCGCCTTCGACGCCGCTCTTGCCGATCCGCAAGTCCGGCACCCGCAGCAGCGGGTCGTCGTCGCTGCGGAGCTCGCGCTCGGTGACCGGGCCGACATAACCCAGGACGTGGGCGAACTCGCCGCGGTAGGGGTAGTGCCGGACCAGGCCGGAATCGAGCCGAATGCCCGGCAGGTCGGGGGCGTGGACCGCGACCTCGGCGACCTCGTCCCAGCTCAGATCGTCGCGCACCGTCACCGGCACGAAGGGCGCCCGCGCCCGCGCCGACGCGACGACCTCCTCGCGGCGCGGCGCCGGCAGGTGGATGACCTCGGCGAGGGCGCGCAGGACACCCGCGACGTCGCGGGCCTGTTCGCGCACGACCCGGACCCGATAGACCGGCACGTTGTCGGCGAGCGGCCGGCCGGTGCGGTCGACGATGCGCCCGCGCGCCGGCATCAACAGCCGCTGGCTGATGCGGTTCTCCTCGGCGTCGAGCGCGAACTCGGGGGCGTCGCGGACCTGGAGCTGGTGCAGCCGCAGCCCGAGCGCCCCGAACGCCACCAGCTTGGCGCCGCCCAACAGCGCCACCCGGCGGGTGAAGACGCGCGAGCGCTCGGCTTCAGGGTTCTGCATAGCCCGGCATCCGCACCAGTCCGTGGAGACGCACCAGCATCCAACTCAACGCAGGGTAGAGGGCGACCGTCAAGGCGCACTGCACGACCAGCGGCCGTGGGTCGACCAGCGCCCCCAGCAGGCCGGCCGCCGCGAGGTAGCGCACCACCTCGACCGCCGGCGCCCACAGCAGGAACAGCGCCCAGATGACGCCGAACGACTTGGCGTCGAAAAAGCGCCGGCGCGCGATGAGCGCGCCGCGGCCCAGGAGCAGCGCCAGGGCGGTTCCGCCCAGCGGCTGCCCGCTCAGCACGTCGTAGACCAGGCCGACCGCGAAGACGGCGGCCGAGGTCATCAGATCGGGGCGGTAGACGCTCCAGAAATAGACCACCGCGAGGGTCGAGAACGGCGCGAGTCCGCCGCCGGCACCGGCCGGACGCGGGGCGAGATCGACCAGCACCGCGAGCAGCGCGAGCACGACCGGCAGAGCGCCCCGCAGCCGCCGTTCGACCTCGCCGGCATGGAGGCCCATGGCGTTCTCCCGCGGCTAACCGTCCCGCCGCGGGGTTCCGGCGTCGCGCCCGGCCACGCCGGGACCGAATTCGGCCGGCACCGGCGGCGACCGCACCAGCCGGACGTGGCGCAGCTCGCGCCAGTCCAGCGCCGGGCGCACCCGCAAGTTCCCCTCGTCGCCGCGCACCACCCGCCCGACCTCCAAACCGACCGGCAACAGCCCGGCGGCTCCGGAGGTCACGACCCGGTCGCCCGCCGCCACCTGCGGCGTCAGCGGCATGAAGTCGAGCCGCGGCCTCGGGCCGTTGTCGCCCGACAGGATGGCGCGGTCGCGCGACGGCAGCACCAGCACCGGCAGGCGGGAGTTGAAGTCCGTCAGCAGCAACAGCCGCGCGCTGTGCGGCGAGACGTCGACGACGCGACCGGCGAGGCCGCCGGTGGCGAGCACCGCCATGCCCTCGCGGACGCCGGCGCGCGCGCCGCTGTCCAACAGACGGGTGTGGACGAACGGGCTGCGGCTGTCGGCGACGACCCGCGCGGTGCGCGCGATCGGCACCGGTCGCCGGCGCTGGGCGTGCAGCACTTCGCGCAGCGAGGCGTTCTCGACCTGCAGGCGGGTGGCCTCGGCGCGCCACTCCAAGAGCCGCTCGACCTGGGCGCGCAGGCGGGCGTTCTCCTCGGCGAGCGCGAACTGGCGGCCGACCCAGCCGAAGGCGTGGTCGAGCGCTGCCGCGGGCTCGGCGACGGCGGTCATGACCGGGGTCAGGGCGTCGCGCACACCGTGGGTGACACGGTCGACGCTCCCGACCTCGGCGCGGCCCAGGAACAACAGGATCAAGGCGAGGCCGACCAGACCGCCGAACCTCACGCGGTCGAACCAGTCGCGCGGGGGCAGGACGATCGACGCGAAGGAGGCGCGGCGCAGGCGGGTCACGGAGCGCTCCGCAAGATCGCGGCGGGATCGGCCGACGTCCGGTTGTCGGCGCCCCGGGTTACCGTGGCGCTAACGCCGCCTCTCCACCGGCAGTGGCAATATTAATACGCCGTGTGAAGAACGTGGCGCAAGGTCCTGATCTCTTCGAGGCAGCGCCCGGTTCCCAGCGCCACGCAGGTGAGCGGCTCCTCGGCCAGGCTGACCGGCAGGCCGGTGGCGTGGCGCAGCACGAAGTCGAGATTGCCCAGAAGCGAGCCGCCGCCGGTCAGGACGATGCCCTTGTCGACGATGTCGGCGGAAAGCTCGGGCGCGGTGTGCTCGAGCGCCACCTTCACCGCCTCGACGATCTGGCTCACCGGCTCGGCCAGGCTCTCGGCGACCTGGCGCTCGGAGATGACGATCTCCTTGGGCACCCCGTTCATCAGATCGCGCCCCTTGATCTCGACGACGTCGCCGTTGCCGTCCTCCGGCAGACAGGCCGAGCCGATCAGCTTCTTGATGTTCTCGGCGGTGGCCTCGCCGATGAGGAGGTTGTGGTGGCGGCGGATGTACTGGATGACCGCCTCGTCCATCTTGTTGCCGCCGACGCGGATCGAGCGCGCGTAGACGATGCCGCCCAAGGACAGGACGGCCACCTCGGTGGTGCCGCCGCCGATGTCGACGACCATCGAGCCGGTGGGCTCGGTCACCGGCAGGCCGGCGCCGATCGCCGCCGCCATCGGCTCCTCGATCAAAAAGACGCGCCGGGCGCCGGCGCTCTCGGCGCTCTCCTGGATGGCGCGGCGCTCCACCGCCGTGGAGCCCGACGGCACGCAGATGATCACCCTGGGGCTCGCGAAGCTGCGCCGCTGGTGCACCTTGCGGATGAAGTGCTTGATCATCTCCTCGGCGACCTCGAAGTCGGCGATG
>JAAAPF010000264.1 GCA_009908425.1 Alphaproteobacteria bacterium | reverse complement strand
AAGCGGCGCCCCAGCTTCCAGGCCTGCTCGATGTCGCCGAGCCCGCCGTAGACGCCGGCGGCGAGGCCGGCGTGGTAGGCGGCGCCCAGCGCCGTGGTCTCGAACACCTCGGGGCGTTCGACCTCGAGCCCGGTGATGTCGGCGAGGCTCTGGCAGACGAAGTCGTTGGCGACCATGCCGCCGTCGACGCGCAGCGTGGTGGCGCGGTCGATGCCGGCGTTCTCGGCGTCCGCGAGCATCGCCGCCATCAGGTCGCTGGTCTGATAGGCGACCGATTCGAGCGTCGCGCGGATGACGTGGGCTTTCGAGCAGTCGCGGTCGAGCCCGATCAGCGCGCCGCGCGCGTCCGGATCCCAATAGGGCGCGCCCAGGCCGGTGAAGGCCGGCACGAGATAGACGCCGCGGCTGTCCGCGACGGTGCGGGCGAGGGCTTCGGTCTCGGCGGCGCTCGTCACGATGCCGAGCTTGTCCCGGAGCCACTGCACCGCCGCGCCGGCGACGAAGATGCTGCCCTCGATGGCGTAGGTGCGCCGGCCGTCGAGCTGCCAGGCGACGGTGGTCAAGAGCTTGTTCTCCGAGGCCACCGCCTCGTCGCCGATGTTCAAAAGCGCGAAGCAGCCGGTGCCGTAGGTGCTCTTGATCATCCCCGGCCGGAAGCAGGCTTGGCCGAAGGTGGCCGCCTGCTGATCGCCCGCCATGCCCATGACCGGCAGGACCTTGCCGAAGAGGTTGGCGTCGGTCTCGCCGAAGAGCCCGCTGTTGTCACGGACCTCCGGCAGCATCGCCTCGGGTACGCCGAGGCGCTCCAGCATGACCGGGTCCCAGGCCCCTTTGTGGATGTCGTAGAGCAGCGTGCGGCTGGCGTTGGCGGCGTCGGTGGCGTGCACGCGGCCGCCGGTGAGCCGCCACAACAGATAGCTGTCGACGGTGCCGAAGCAGAGCTCGCCGCGCTCGGCGGCGGCGCGCGCGCCGCTCACATTGTCGAGGATCCAGGCGACCTTGGTCCCCGAGAAGTAGCTGTCGATCAAGAGCCCTTCGTGGCGGCGTACATGGTCGGCGAGGCCGTCGGCGGTGAGCTGGCGGCACAAGGGCGTCGTGCGGCGGTCCTGCCAGACGATCGCGCGGTGGATCGGCCGGCCGGTGGCCCGCTCCCAGACCACCGCCGTCTCGCGCTGGTTGGTGATGCCGATGGCGGCGACGTGGTCGGCCGTGAGCCCGGCGGCCTGGATCGCCTCCTGGCAGGTGCCGAGGGTGTCGTACCAGATCTCCTCGGCGTCGTGCTCGACCCAGCCGCTCTCGGGAAAGTGCTGGGTCAGCTCCTGCTGGCCGGTGCCGCGGATGCCGCCCTCGCGGTCGAAGACGATCGCGCGGGTGCTCGTCGTGCCCTGATCGATGGCCAGCACGTAGTCGGCCATGGCCCTCTCCCCGGTCCGCGCGGTAACGGTGTCCGCGCTGGGTTTTTCGGATTTGTTGGAAACCGAAAAGGCGGGTGCCGTCAAGCGCGCCCCAGAACCAGCCCGAGCGCCACCCCCCCGAGGCAGAGCACGAAGGAGAGCAGGGCGTAGAGCGCGGCGAGGCCGAAGGCGTCCTGCTCCATCAGCCGGAACGTCTGCAGGCTGAAGGCGGAGAAGGTGGTGAAGCCGCCGAGCACGCCGATCATCCAGAACGCCTTGGCGCTCTCGTGCTCCAGGCTCGCCGCCAGCCAGCCGATCGCCGTCGAGCCCACCAGGTTGCACAGCAGCGTCCCCCAGGGAAACGCCTCGCCCCACAGCGCGACCGCCACGACCGTCACCAGATGACGCGCCGCGGCACCGAGCGCGCCGCCGAGGGCCACCCACAAGAAGAGCATCGCCGTCTCCACGTCCGCGCCGCGACCGCGGCGTCGCGCCGTACCGCAGCGGGAGAGGAGCGCAGCGTCCGCGCCCGCGCAACGGTGGTGGCCGGCTCCGGGCGTTGCAGCCGTACGCGATCGACCGCAGATCTCGGTCCGAGAAAGGAACGGCCATGTCCCGAGTTCGCGGTCTGCATCACGTCACCGCCATCGCCGGCAACGCCCGCCGCAATCTGACGTTCTGGCGCGAGGTGCTCGGCCTGCGGTTCGTCAAGAAGACGGTGAACTTCGACGACCCGACGGTCTATCACCTGTACTACGGCGACGAGCTCGGCCGGCCGGGCTCGGTGATGACGTTCTTTCCGTGGGAGCACGCCGCAGCCGGCCGGCGCGGCGCCGGCGAGGTCGCGCGCACCCAGCTCGCGGTACCGCGCGGCGCGTGCGACTGGTGGCGGGAACGGCTCGCCACCGCCGGGCTGGAGACCACCCGCGACCACCGGTTCGGCGAACCCCGCCTCGCCTTGCGCGACCCCGAGGGCCTTGACCTCGCCCTCGTCGAAGCCGCCGACGACGACCGCGAGCCGTGGCTCGGCGCCGGCGTGCCGGTCGAGGTCGCGATCCGCGGTCTGCACGGCGTCACCCTCGCGCTCGCGGATCCGGCGCCAACCGCTTCGATGTTGATCGACTTGATGGACTTCGCCACCGGCGCAGAGGCGGCGGGCGTTCGCCGGCTGGAGGCGCCGGCCGGCAGCGCCGCCCGCTTCGTCGAACTGGTCGCGACGGCGGCGGCGCCCGCCCGCCTCGGCGCCGGCAGCGTTCACCACGTCGCCTTCGCGGTGGCGGACCGCGCCGCGCAGGACGCGGTGCGCGCCCGCCTGGTCGAAGGCGGCTTTCGGGTCACGCCGCCGATCGACCGCGACTATTTCCACGCCGTCTACGTCCGCGGCCCGGGCGGCGTGCTGTTCGAGGTCGCGACCGAGGGGCCCGGCTTCACCGTCGACGAGCCGGCGGCGGCGCTCGGCAGCGCCTTGCGGCTGCCACGTCGGCACGCCCACCGGCGCGCCGCGCTGGAGGCCGCGCTGCCGCCGCTCGACTAGCCCATACCGGGGATACCGGCGTAGGCCTCGTCGCCCCAGACCTCGCGCACCCGGTCGTTGCGGCCGCAACTCCACCGATAGAACTTGTAGCGCGCCGGGTTCTTCTCGTAGTAATTCTGATGGTATTCTTCGGCGCGGTAGAATTCGGCGTCTTCGACGATCGGCGTCACGATCCCGAAGTCGTCTCCAATACCCCCTCGATCTTGTCGAAGTCGGCCTCGATGCACCAGAAGCAGCCGCCCGCGAAGACCGCCCGCGCCCGGTCCTCGGCGACGGCGGCGGGGGCGGTGGCGACGGCGAACAGGACGGCGAGCGCGAACGGGCGGGACATCGGTTCCTCCGGCTGCGGGACGTCCGTGATGTAGGCGCGCCGGCGGCGGCGCGCACCGCCCCTCGCCCCGGCGTGCGGGCGGGCGTATCATCGCGGGAGCGATCCGCGCGGGGAGGGCGCGATGCGGACGGTGGTGATGACCGGGGCGGCCGGCGGCGTGGCGCGCCATCTGCGGCCGCTGTTCGCCGGCGCCTTCGACCGGCTGATCCTGAGCGATCGCCGGGGCCCCGCCGATCTGCGCGCCGACGAGACCTTTCGAGCCGCCGATCTCGGCGACCCCGACGCACTGCACGCCCTGCTCGCCGACGTCGCCGGCGTGATCCATCTCGGCGGGTGCGCCCGCGAGGACGGCTGGCACGCCGTCCGCGCCGCCAACATCGACGGCCTCTACAACCTCTACGAGGCGGCGCGTCGCCGGGGCGTCGAGCGCCTGGTCTTCACCTCCTCCAACCACGCCGTCGGCTTCTATCCCCGCGATCGCCGCCTCGACGCCGACGTCCGACCGCGCCCGGACAGCCGCTACGGTGTCTCCAAGGTCTTCGGCGAGGCGCTGGGTTCGCTCTACGCCCGCAAATACGGCGTGCGCAGCTTCAACATCCGCATCGGCAACGTCGCCGACCGCCCCGCCGACCGCCGCCGCATGGCGATCTGGCTCCATCCCGAGGACCTCGCGCAACTGATCCGCATCGGCCTCGATCATCCCGACGTCGTCGACGACGTCGTCTACGGCATCTCCGACAACGCCGGCGCCTGGTGGGAGAACGCCCGCGCCCACGCCCTCGGCTACCGGCCGAAGCACAGGGCCGAGGACCACGCCGTCGACGACGTGGCGCGGGCGGCCGAGCCCGCCGGCGACCGCATCGGCGATCGCTTCCAGGGTGGACCTTTCTGCGCGCGCGAGTTCGCCGGCGGATTGGCCGATCGGGACTGAACGACGAGGGCACGGAGCGGACATGGCAGAAGACTTCGAGAGCTATCGCCCGATCTTCGCCGACCCCTATCCGGCGGCGTGGTCGACGATCGCGGACTTCGTCTTCGCGACGGATCTGCACCTGACCCGCGCCAAGCGCGCCATCGTCGCCGGCAGCGATCGCGAGGCACAATACATCGTCGAGCGCGCGTACCGCTGCACCTTCACGGTCGACGGCGAGGCCCGCGAACTCGTCGTGCCCGCGGGCATGCTCACCGATCTCACCTCGGTGCCCCGGCTGGCGCGCTGGCTGGTGGGGCGGGTCGGACCCCACCTCGAGGCCGCCATCCTCCACGATTTCCTGTTCATCGCCTGGCAGGACGTCCGGGTGGACGGCGCGCCCAAGCAGCCTCGCCGCGAGGACTTCGCGTTCGCCAACGAGGTCATGCAAGCGGCGATGGCCGCGGCCGGCGTGGCGCGCTGGAAGCGCGCGCTCATCGGGTTCGCGGTGTCGAGCTTCGTGGGGCGCCAGGTGTTCTTCGGGCCGAACCCCGAGCCGCGCTACGTCCGACGGACCGACGCGGCCGCGCCCGACGCCGCGGCGCCCGCCCCGCAAGTCACCCGCGAGCCGCCCGCGGCGGGATGAGCGCAGCTCCCGGCGCCGAAGCCGTCGCGGGTCACCGCCCCGTTCGCCGGATCTGCTGCAGCGCGGTGTTGAGGGCGTTCAGGAACTTCGAGCGGTCCTGCTTGGTGAAGGGGCGGCCACCGCCGCGGATCTCGCCCGTCTCGCGCAGCTCGGTCATCAGGTTGCGGCTGGCGAGATCGACGCCGATCGACTGCTCGGTGAAGGCCTTGCCGGTGGGTGCCAGGACGCGCGCGCCGCCCGTCACGCAGCGATGGGCCAGCGGCACGTCGGAGGTGACCACCACGTCGCCGGGCCCGGCGCGCTCGGCGATCCAGTCGTCGGCGCGATCCAGCCCCTCGCTCACGATCACGCGCTCGATCAGCGGGCTCGCGGGGACGTTCAGCCAGCCGTTGCTGACGACGAGCGTCGAGACGCCGAGGCGCCCGGCGACCCGGTAGGTCTCCTCCTTCACCGGGCAGGCGTCGGCGTCGAGGTAGATCGTGGTCACGGTGCCGGCTCCAGACGGGCGAGGGCGCGCGCGACGCGGCGTGCCCGGGTGTCGGCGTGCTCGACGCCGGACCATTCCTTTGCGACCGCGCGCCCCGCGGCGGCCCGGAGCGGGGCCCGATGCGCGCGGCGACCGCGCCCGGCGCGCGTCGCCCGGACCACCGAGTTGGCATCCCGACGGCAGCCCGCGACGAGCTCGGCGGGCACCGGGAGATCGAGCGGCAGCTCGGGATCGCGGCGCTCGATCACCGTCTCGAAGCTCGCGCCCATCGCGGCGCCGAACGGTATCATGGCCACCTCCTGCGGTTCATCGCCCAACCACGGCCTCGCCCAGCGGGCGAAAGCGCACGACGTAGTAGGGGCCCGCGGGCGGTTCGCTCTCGCCCGCGTTCAAGAAGGGCGTGTCGTTGAGTCGGTTCACGGTGCCGTAGACGAAGCCGTCGGGGCCGGCGGCGAGGCCGTCCGGCCATTCCAGGCGGGCGTCCACGACGTGGACCCCGTAGCTGCCGTCCGGCCGCGTGACGCCGATGGCGTTGCCGCCGCCGTCGGTGACGTAGACGTTGCCGGCGGCGTCGATGGTGATGCCGTCCGACGGCGGCTTGTCGCCGTAGCGCTCCACCTGCGCGGCGAGCTCCGCCGCCGGCAGCTCCGGATCGGCGAGCGCCGCGGTCGGCACGCGCCAGACGGCGGTGCCGTTCATCGCGCCGTAGTAGATCCAGGCGTTGTCCGGGCCGATCGTGATCGGGTTGACCGCGACCCGGAGCGGCTCGCCGTCGGGCATGGTCAGCACCTCGCCGCGGACGACGAAGTCGACGTCCTCGGCCGCCGTGCTGGCGTGGCCGTCCAGTACCCGCCGGCCCGCGCCGGTCTCCAGGTTCACGATCACGATGCCGCCGGCGAGATCGGCGATGTAGGCGAGCGGACGCTCCCG
>JAAAPF010000065.1 GCA_009908425.1 Alphaproteobacteria bacterium | reverse complement strand
CTCGCCGGCTTCATGCGGGTGCTCGGACCCGAGCTGGTCGCCCGCTGGCGCGACCGCATGCTCAACATCCACCCGTCGCTGCTGCCGGCCTTCCGCGGGCTCGACACCCACCGCCGGGTGCTCGCCGCCGGGCTCAAGGTCAGCGGCTGCACCGTGCACGTCGTCCGCCCCGCCCTCGACGACGGGCCGGTGGTGGTGCAGGCGGCGGTGCCGGTCCTCGACGACGACACCGAGGCGACGCTGGCGGCGCGGGTGCTGGCGCAGGAGCACCGGGCCTACCCGCTCGCGCTCGACCTGCTGGCGAGCGGGCGGGCGGTGGTGGACGGCGAACGCGTCCGCCTCACCGTGCCCGCCGCCGAGCCGCCCGCGGGCTTCTCGTGGCCACGGCCGACGAGCGCGTGATCAGCCGACGATGTCGATCGCCGCGAAGAAGAACGGGATCTCGGTGGCCGCGGTCTCCGGCGCGTCGGAGCCGTGCACCGAGTTGGCCTCGATGTTCTGGGCGAAGTCCTTGCGGATGGTGCCGGCGTCGGCCTTGGCCGGGTCGGTGGCGCCCATGACCTCGCGGTTCTTCTCGATGGCGTTCTCGCCCTCGAGGACCTGCACCACCACCGGGCCCGAGGTCATGAAGGCGACCAGATCGCCGTAGAACGGCCGCTCCTTGTGGACGGCGTAGAAGGCCTCGGCCTGCTCCCGGGTCAGCCGGACGCGTCGTTGCGCGACGATGCGCAGCCCGGCCGCCTCGAAGCGGGCGTTGATCTGCCCGGTGAGGTTGCGCGCGGTGGCGTCGGGCTTGATGATCGAGAGCGTGCGCTCGGTGGCCATGGAAAGCTCCGCGGGATCCGGGGTGGAGATCGGGCTGCGCCGCGCTTATAGCGGCGCGGGCGCCGCGGTGGAAGTCGACGCGCGTGCCCGCAGCCTCCGACCCCTCACGTCCTTTCCGAGGTCCTCATGCGCGCGCTCGTCCTACTCACGCTGCCAGGCGTCCTTGCCGCCGCCGCCGCCGCGGCCCAGCCCGCCGGCGTCGCCGCCGGTCCCTGGCGCACCCAGCTCCAGGGCGGGGCGGTGCACCAGTTCGACGCCGACCTCGACGACGGCGGCTCGTTCTCGGTGAACCGTGCCTTCGTCGAAGCCGGCTTGAGCTACGCCTTCTCCGCCCGCGACAGCGTCGGCGTCGCGCTCGGCTACGGCTACGACGGCTACGACTTCGACACCGGCGGCGACGGGCTGGCCGCGCTCGATCCCTGGAGCGACATCAACGATTTCCGTCTCAGCTTTCCGTTGCGCGCCGGGATCCGCGACGACATCGATCTGTTCGCGGTGCCGTCGGTGACCTGGCGCGCGGAGAGCGGCGGCGATCTCGGCGACGCCGCCACCGGCGGCGCGATCCTCGGCGCCACCTATCGCTTCGGCGACGACCTGCGCCTCGGCGCCGGCCTCGGGGCGTTCACCGAGATCGAGGACGACGCCACCGTCTTCCCGATCCTGCTGATCGACTGGCAGATCACCGACACCTTCTCGCTCGAGACCGGCCAGGCCCTCGGCGCCACGCGCGGGCCGGGCCTCACGCTCAACTGGACCGGCCTGGAGGACTGGCGCTTCACCCTCGGGGCGCGCTGGGAGACCTGGCGCTTTCGGCTCGACGACGGCGGTCCGGCGCCGGACGGCGTCGGCGAGGAGGAGGCGGTCCCGATCTATCTCGCCGCCGCCTACGACGTGATCCCGCCGGTGCGCCTGAGCGCGGTCGCCGGCCTCGACGTCGCCGGCTCGCTCACCCTCGAGGACGAGGACGGGCGCGAGCTGGCCGAGGAGGACTTCGACCCAACGCCGTTCGTGGGCTTCACCTTCCGCGCCCGCTTTTGAGGCGAGGCTACTCGAGATAGCGCATGCGCTCGCGCCAGAGCCGTTCGCCGATGCGGCAGTCGTAGGGCGCCTCGGCCTGCACCCGCACCAGGGCGGGCGCGGGCGCGGGCCGCGCGATCTCCAGCACCAGCTTGCGGACGAGGGCGTCGGCGAAGCTCGTCATCTCCTGCACCGGGATGTAGAAGCTGCCGACGCCGCCGATGACGCAGCGCTCGTAGTAGCGGTCGAGATCCGGGATATTGTACCAGGCCACCGGCGGGGCCTCGATCATCAGGGGCAGGCCGTTGATGACGATGCCCTCGGCGACGACCCGGTCGCGGACGACGTCGACGGCTTCGCCCTGGTTGTTGGGGCCGTCGCCGGAGATGTCGATGACGCGGCGGTAGCCCTCGAAGCCGTTGTCGTCGAAGAGGTCCGAGGACCAATCCAGCGCCGCCGAGATCGACGTCCGCCGGGCCTGGCGCAACGGCGCCGCCCGGATCGCGGCGGCGAAGCGCTCGGCATCGGCGGCGGAGGCGATGCCGCGCCAGGGCACGGTGACGTGGCGGTCGGCGGCGCCGGCCCACTCGACGAAGGTGACGGCGATGCGACCGTCGAAGCCGCCGGCGATGGCCTCGACGACCTCGGCGTCGGTGATCGCCGAGGCGTAGCCCGCCCGCTGCAGCCGCAACTCGCGCACGTCCATCGACAGCGAGATGTCCGCGGCGAGGACGAGCTCGAGGTCGACGCTCTCCTGCGCCACCCCCGGGCGGGGATGGGCCGCCAGCATCAGCCCCGCCAACGCCGCCCAGGCGACACGCCACCAGCCCAACCCGTCGCGTCCTCCCTCGACCGTCGCCCCGCAGAATGCCCCGGCGACGTCCGCGGGTCAGCACTGAGGGTTGTGGTCACGTTGTCGCCGGTTGCTCCTCGCGCGCCTTGGTCCAGCCGCCTTCGGCGCGCTGCTGCCAGTAGACCAGCGTCGCCGAGCCGCGCTCGCGCCACTGCCGCCAGCGTTCGCGCGCCGCCGCCACCGCCGCCTCGTCGGCGCCGTCGAAGAGGTCGACGATGCGCGCGAAGGGGACATCCGGCGGCGGCATCAGCCCGTCGACCAGCACCAGCACGGCGGCGTTGTTCGGGTTCTCGACGGCGCCGGCGAGGAAGATCGGCTGGCGCTCGGCGAAGCCGGTGGCGGCGGTGCCATGGGCGAGGAAGCTGTCGGGACGATAGGTCCAAAGCAGGTCGTCGAGCCGACGCAGCTCGTCGGCGTCGCGGGCGACCAGGACGGCGTTGAGGCCGCGCTCCACCGCCTTTTCCAGGAGCTGCGGCAGCGCCTGGTCGAGCCGCGTGCGGGTCAGATGGTAGAAGCCGACCTCCATCGGCCGCGCTCAGCCGGCCTCGTAGCGGGCGGCCACCAGACGGTCGACGAGCCGCACCCCCCAGCCGGTGGCGCCCTTGCCGGCGAGCGGGTGATCGTTCTCGGTGAAGCTGGTGCCGGCGAGGTCGATGTGCGCCCACGGCACCTCGCCGACGAAACTCTCGAGGAACGCCGCCGCCACGATCGAGCCGGCCTGGCCGGGACGGCCGATGTTCTTCAGATCGGCGACGCCGCTCTCCAGCTGCTTGGCGTAGGCGTCGCCCAGCGGCAGGCGCCAGACGGTCTCGCCGGTGGTGCGGCCGGCGGCGGCGAGCGCCTCGGCGAGGGCGTCGTCGTTGGCGAACAGCCCGGCGTGCTCGTGGCCCAGTGCCACGATGACGGCGCCGGTGAGCGTCGCGAAGTCGATCATGGCGGCCGGCGCGAAGCGGTCCTGGACGTAGTGCAGCACATCGGCGAGGACGAGGCGGCCTTCGGCGTCGGTGTTGAGGACCTCGATCGTCTTGCCCTCGAGCGAGGTGACGACGTCGCCGGGGCGGTAGGCCTCGCCCGACGGCATGTTCTCGACCAGACCGATGGCGCCGACGACGTTGGCCGCGGCGCCGCGCCTGGCGAGGGCGTGGAGCGCGCCGACGACGCAGGCGGCCCCGCCCATGTCGCACTTCATCGTTTCCATGCTCTTGGCCGGCTTGAGCGACAACCCGCCGGAATCGAAGACCACGCCCTTGCCCACCAGCGCCAGGGGCGGGCCGTCGTCGCCGCGGCCCCGCCAGCGCATCAGCACGGTGTAGGGCGGCATCCGGCTGCCCTGGGCGACGCCGAGCAGCGCGCCCATGCCGAGCTCGGCCATCGCCGCGCGGTCGAGCACCTCGACCTCGACCCCGAGGTCCTCGAGCGCGCGTGCCGCCGCTACGAAGGCGTCGGTGTCGAGGCTGCTGGCGGGACGGTTGACCAGGTCGCGGCAGAGATGGACCCCCTCGATCACCGCGGCGCGGGCGTCGGCGCCGGCCGCGTTCGCCTCGGCCTCGGCGCTGCGGACGGTGAGCGTGGCGAGCGCCGCGGCGTCACCCGCGCGCGACTTCAGCATGTCGAAGCGGTAGGTCCGCAACGCCACGCCTTCCGCCAGGGCGGCGGCGAGGTCGGCGGGCGCGAGCGCGGCGCCGTCGAGTTCGGCGAGGACGGTGAGCGCGTCGAGCTTGCGCGCCGCCGCCGCCTTGGCGAGCGCGGCGCCGAGCCCGACGGCGTCGGCGCGGTCGAGTTCGTTCGCCGGGCCGGTGCCGACGAGCACGACCCGGTCGAAGCCGGCGGCGGCGTCCGCCGGCAGGACGACTTCGACGGACCGCCCGCGCTCGAGCGGCGGCGGTGCCAGGGCGAGGCCGCGGGCGAGGAGCCCGCCCGTCAGGTGGTCGAGTTCGGCGGCGGTGGCGGCGAGCCCGCCGGCCTTGGGGACGAGCACCGCGACGGTGCCGGTGCCGGTGGCGGAAAGCGGCTCGAAGTTGACCTGCATCGCTGCATCGTCCCGTCGTTGCGGCCGCTTAGCGACCGGCGTTCACGCTTGGTGGTACTGGCGTCGCCGACCTCGTGGCCTATGATGCCGCCATGCCGGTCTACGCCCGCTACCTCCTGCGTACTCTCGCCGCCCCGACGCTGCTCGCTCTCGTCGCCTTCGCCGGTGCGGTCTGGCTGTCCCAGTCGTTGCGGTTCGTCGATCTGATCGTCAACAAGGGGCTGTCGGTTCCGCGCTTCGTCTACCTCACCAGCCTGCTGGTGCCGTCGCTGGTGCTGGTGGTGCTGCCATTCGCCGCCTTCATCGGCACGCTTTTGGGCTATCAGCGCCTGCGGAGCGAGAGCGAACTCGGCATCTTCCGGGCGACCGGCCTCTCCGATTGGCAGATCGCCCGCGGCGCGCTGTGGCTCGGCTTGCTGTTCGCCGTGGTGAGCTACGTCGTGGCGCTGTGGCTGATGCCGACGGCCTATCGTCAGTTCCGCGAGCTGCAGTTCGACATCCGTCAGACCGTCTCGGCCATCTCCATCCAGGCGCAGGTCTTCACCGCGATCACCGACGGTCTCACGGTCTACATCGCCGAGCGGCAGGGCGACGGCGACCTCGCCGACATCCTCGTCCACGACAGCCGCGAGGCCGGGCGTACGGTCACGCTCCTGGCCGAACGCGGCCGGCTGTTACGCGGCGACGGCGGCCCGATCCTGCGGCTGTGGGACGGCAGCTATCAAGAGCGCGGCGCCGACGGAGAGCTGTCGATCGTGAGCTTCGCCGAGACCGCGGTGGACCTCGTCGGCCAGCAGGACGCCGGCGAACGCAGCCTAAAGAGCCGCGAGCTCTTCATCGCGCAGCTGTTGGACCCGCCGGCGTCGATCACCGACGAAGCCGAGCGCGCCCGGCGCATCGCGGAGGGCCACGACCGGCTGGCCTGGCCGCTGGTGTCGCTGGCGTTGCCGCTGGTCGCCGCCACCAGCGTGCTGCGGCACCGCGCGGTGCGCGAGAGCGCCTGGCGCGCCACTGCGGCGGCCGCGGCGGTGGCGGTCGCCATCGCACTGGCCTCGTTCACCCTGTTGAATCTCGCCAAGGCGGATCTGCGCCTGGTGCCGCTGCTCTACGCCGTGCCGCTCGGCACCGTCGTCGTCTGCGTCGCGCTGCTCGTCGGCGGCCGGCGTCATCCCGCGGTGCACGCCCATGAGCCGCGCTGAGGCCGGTTACCGCGAGCTGGTGCCGCGGCGCGGCCGGCCGGTCGTGCTCGCCCCGCCGACGCTCGGCGGCTACATCGCCAAGATCACGCTGGGCGCGATCCTGACGGTGATGCTGGCGTTCGCGGTGCTGGGCTTTCTCGTCGATCTCGTCGAGCACCTGCGCGACGCCGCCGAGGATGGACGGCCGCTGTTCGGGGCGGTGGAGCTGACCGCGCTGCGGTTACCGACGCTGCTCGACCGGATCTGGCCCTTCGGCGTCCTGTTCGGCGCGATGTTCGCCTTCTGGCGGCTCAACCGCTCGCAGGAGCTGGTGGCGATCCGCGCCGCCGGGATC
>JAAAPF010000130.1 GCA_009908425.1 Alphaproteobacteria bacterium | reverse complement strand
GCCCCGCTTCTACGCCCCGCCCCAGCCGCGCCTGCCCCTCAAGCCGCCCCCGCCGGGCGACGCCACCGAGCCGTTTAAGCAATGTGTTGAAAAAGCCCGACCCAGACCCCGGTCGATCGGTATAACAGACTGATACAAAATGATTTTTCAGGGTAGCGCCGGCGAAGGTTTTTTTGTCGATTTCGACAAAAAAGCGATGTCGGCTTATCGTGCCGCAAAGATACGTCCTGCTTACGCTTTTGATCCGCGCCGGTGGCTCCCGAGAGATCGACGAGGAAGCTCGGCGAGCAGCCGCCTCGATCCATCTTGAGCCCCGGTTCCACGAGTGATCGTCGTGGCTGACGCGAGCGGTTTTTGCGGCCTCGTGGAGTCCGGTTCGAGGTGCGTCGAAACCACGCTCGAAGGTCGGATTCCACACATTGCTTAAACGGCTCGGCGACGCCACCCCCTTCGAGTTCGACAGCCCCGGCCAGGCGACGTGAACGCACGTCGCGGCCCGGAGCCGGCCGCGCCGTCGCAGGTGGGCACTGTCGAGGGTCGCGCACTCTTGTAGGGTCGCATCCACCCGCCGAGCCGACGACGGAGGCCCGAGATGAAGCCCGCGATCCTCTACACCACCTTCGCCAACCTCACCGACGTCCGGAAGTTCGCCGACGCGGTGATCGAGGCGGAGCTCGCCGCCTGCGTGAACGCGTTTCCCGACATGCGGGCGTTCTACCGCTGGCAGGGCGAGCTCCACGACGATCCCGAGGTGGCCTGCCTGATCAAGACGCGCGCCGAGCTCAAGGACCAACTCATGGCCTTCGCCAAGGAACACCACCCCTACGACACGCCGGCGCTGTTGTGGCTCGAGACCGACGACGCCGATCCCGCCTTCGCCGATTGGATCGCGGAGGTGACGCGCGCGCCCTGATCGGGCGGCGCGGGGTCAGGCGGCGGCCACCGCCAGCTTGGCGTGCGAATCGCGGGCCTGGTCGACCAGCGGCGTCAGCGGGCGTTCGGCGCGCGGGCCGTACTGCTGGATGATCGCGCCGGCGCTCAGCACTCCGAGCCGGCCGCACTGGTGCAGATCCATGCCCCGGGTGAGACCGTGCAGGAAGCCGGCGGCGAAGAGGTCGCCGGCACCGGTGGTGTCGACCAGATGCTCGATCTGGGCGGCGTCGACGACGTGGACCTCGTCGCCCTTGAGGATCACCGCGCCTTTCTCGCTGCGCGTCAGCGCCGCGATCTCGACCGAGCCGCGGACGTGCTGGAGCGCCAGATCGAAGTCGTCGACCTCGTAGAGGCTGGTGATCTCGGCCTCGTTGGCGAACAGCACGTCGACATGGCCGTGGATGAGCTCGCGGAATTCGGCGCGCCAGCGGTCGACGCAGAACGGATCCGAGAGCGAGAGCGCGACCCGGCGCCCGGCCTTGTGGGCGACGTCCGCCGCGGCGAGGCACGCCGCCTTGGCGTCCGGCTTGTCCCACAGATAGCCTTCGAGGAAGGTCACCGCCGCGCCTTCGATCATGCCGTGGTCGAGGTCGGCGGGGCCGAGCTCGGTGCAGGCGCCCAGATAGGTCGCCATGGTGCGCTGCGCGTCGGGGTGCACCAGCACCAGGCAGCGCGCCGTCGGCAGGCCGTCGGTCGCCGGCCGGTTCTCGAAGGCGATCCCGACGGCGTTGCAGTCGTGCGAGAACACCTTGCCGAACTGGTCGTCGTTGACCCGGCCGATATAGCCGGCGCGGCCGCCGAGCGCGGCGATCGCGGCCATCGAGTTGGCCACCGAGCCGCCCGACATCTCGAGGCTCTGGCCCATCTTGCCGTAGATCCGGTCCGACTGGTCGGCATCGACCAGCGTCATCGCACCGACGGCGAGGCCGGCCTCCTCGGCGACGGCGACCGGCGCGGGCGCGATGATGTCGACGACCGCGTTGCCGATCCCGACGACGTCGAGGTGGGCCGGAGCCCTGGTCGTGTCGCTCATGAACCTCTCCCTGGTTGACCCAGGGCGCGCAGCATAGTGAACGACCCCGCGCCCACAAGGCCGCCCGCCCGAAAAGGAATGCCAGCCATGTTGCGCGATATCGAGCGCGTGATCGTTCAGTTCCGCGATCCGGTCCTGTGGTGGATCGTGGTGAAGGGGATCGCCGCGACCTTGGTGCTGTTGGGGGCGACGGTCGCCGGGCTCGCCGTCGTGGTCGATCTCCTGGTGGCCACCGGCATCGGCTGGCTCGACCCGGTGCTGCCGTGGCTGACCGGCGTGGGCGGGGTGGTCGCCGCGGTCTTCCTCCTGCCGGTGGTGACCGTGGCCGTGCTGGGGCTGTTCGTCGACGAGGTCGCCGCCCGGGTCGAGGCGCTGAACTATCCGCAATTGCCGCCGGGCGAGCCGGCGAGCCTGCTCACCGGCGTCCTGCTCACCTTGAGGCTCCTGGGCGTGACGCTGGCGCTCAACCTCCTGGCGCTGCCGCTCTACCTGCTGCTGCCGGGCGCCAACATCGTCATCTTCCTGGCGCTGAACGGCTACCTGCTGTCGCGCGAATACGTCGAGGCGGTGGCGCAACGGCGGATGGCGCCGCGCGAGATCGTCCGGCTGCGCCGCGCCCATCGCGGCCGCTTCCTCGTCGCCGGGGTGGTGCTGGCCGGGCTCGCCCTGGTGCCGCTCGCCAACCTGCTGCTCCCCGTCGCCGGCACCGCCTTGATGGTGCACCGCCTCGCCGGTCTGCCGGAGATCGCCCGCGGGGCGCCGGCGTGAGCGGGCGAGGACCGCCCTCCGGCCGGTTGGCATAAACGCAAAAGTCGATTAACTTTCGGGTTTCTCGCGCAAGCCGATGGCACGGCGATGGGGAGCTCGATGTTCCGCAGACACGACAGCGCCGCCCGCAGCGACCGGGCGGGTGGCGACACGCCCCAGACGACCCGGGTCGAGTTGCCCCGGCGCGTCGTCGACGTGCCCGTCGCCCCGTCGTCCCACCACCCCGGCGCGGGTCCGACGCCCACCGGCCGGGTCGCCGTCGGCGGTGATACCGGCCCGGTCATGGTCGACCGCGGGCTCGCCACCGCGCCGCGGCCGGAGCCGACGAGCGCGGCGCGCCAGCTCGTCGTCGGCGCCGGCGTCGAGCTGGAGGGCGAGGTCAAGGGCTGCGAGACCGTCAGCGTCGACGGCGCCCTGGCGGCGACGGTCGCCACCAGCGAGCACCTGGTCATCGGCGCCGAGGGGACGTTTCGCGGCAGCTGCGAGGTCGAGACCGCCGACATCGCCGGCAGCTTCGACGGCACGCTGACGGTGCGCGGACGCCTGCTGGTGCGGGGCACCGGCGCGGTCAAGGGCGAGATCCGCTTCGGCGAGCTCGAGATCGAGCGCGGCGGCCAGCTCTCGGGCAACGTCGACGCCCACGCCAAGGGCCCCCAGCTCGCCACCGTCGCCGCCGCCGGCGGCGACTGATCAGCCGCTACCGTCGCCGCCGCCGCCCTTGCCGCCGTCGCCGTCGCCGTCGCCACCGCGGTCGGCCTCGTCGTCGGGCCGACCGCCCTCCAGGATGGCCGGGTCGACCCCCATGGCGCGGGCGAGGTTGACCGTGCCGCTGCCGCGTCGCTTCGGCTGCGGCTGGCTCGCGTCCGGCGCCCAGGCGGTGGCGAACAACAGGTCGACGGTGACGTTGATGCGGCCGCGGGCGTCGACGTCGTCGGCGAGGTAGCGCTCGGCCATGGCCATCAGCACGTCGCGGCGCAGGCCGCGGCGCGAGCGTTCGGCCAGGACGTTGGCCTCGCCGGCGCGGCGCAGATCGGCGAGCAGGGCCAGCGGGTGGCCGTAGGTCAGGGTCAGGCGGTCGACGTCGACCACCGGTAGCGCGAAGCCGGCGCGCTGCAACAATCCCCCCAGATCGCGGACGTCGACGAAGGGGGCGACGCGGGGGCTGGCGCCGCCGGTGAGCTCGGCCTCGGCCATCGTGAAGGCGCGGCGCAGCTCCACCAGGGTGTCGCCCCCGGGAAACGCCACCAGCAGCAGACCGTCGGGCACCAGCGCCCGGCGCATCTGCACCAGCGCCCCCGGCAGGTCGTTGACGAGATGCAGGCTGCCCGCGCTGATCACCGCGTCGAAGGCGTGATCGGCGAAGGGCAACAGCTCCAACGCGCTGACCGCGCGGGGCGCGGGGGCGTGGCGGGTGAGGGCCTGGGCGGGGTCGGCGCTCACCACCACGGTGTCGGGATCGCGCGCCGCCAGGGTCCGGGCGAGCCGGCCGTGGCGGGCGCCGACGTCGAGCACGCGGGGAAACCGCCGCTTGATGTCGTCGAGCCGGTCGACCAGGCGGGTGTGGATCTCGTCCAGAAGGAACGAATCTTCCATCAGCCCGGCGGCGTGGCGCTCGCGCTGGCGGTGCAGGGCGGCCGTGTCGAAGACCAGGGGCGTGCTCATGACGCCGAAGGTGGAAGCTCGCGGCGGCGGCGACAAGGCCGCGGCCGCGGCGTCCCCCGCGCGGGAGCCCGCCCTCAGACCGCGGCGATCGGGCCGCGCACCAGCACCACGAAGCGCCAGGCGAGCAGGAGCGCGGCGACGCCGAGCCCGGCGAAGAGGCCGAGGATCAGCCCCTGGATGCCGAGCCCGGCGGTGAAGCCGAGGCCGTAGCCCAGCGGGATCGCGATGCCGAGATAGGCGATCACCTGGATGCCCAAGGGGAGCCGCACGTCGCCCGCACCCCGGAGCGCGCCGATCAGGATGCCCTGGCTCGCGTCGGCGAAGAGCAGCACCGCCACCAGCCCGAGCGCCGGCACCGCGAGCGCGATCACCGCCGCGTCGCCGGTGTAGAAGGCCGCGATCGCGGGGCGAAAGGCCAGCAGCAGGGGTGCGATGGCGGCCATGACCGCGATCCCGAGGCCGACGCCGGTCCAGCCGGCGAGCGGCACGGCGGCGGCGTCGCGGCGGCCGACCGCCTGGCCGACGCGCACCGCGGTGGCCGTGCCCAGGCCGATCGCCAGCATGTAGACCAGAGCGGAGAAGTTGAGACAGATCAGATAGGCCGCCGCCGGCAGCGTGCCGAGCCAGCCGGCGAACATGCTCATCGTCGTGAAGGCGGAGCTCTCCAGCGCGTTGGCGCCGGCGACCGGCAGGCCCAGGCGCACCAGCTTCGCCCCCTGCCGGCGGGCGTCGTGGAAGAGCCCGCTTCCCGGCAGCGACGGCACGCCGAGCGCCAGCACATAGCCGATCAGGATCGCCGCCATCAGGTAGCGGGTGAGGCTGGTGGCGAGCGCCGCCCCGACGGCCCCCCATTCCGGCAGCCCCCACCAGCCGAAGAGGAAGAGCGCGTTGAGGGCGGCGTTGACGAGGTTGGCGGAGAGCATGACGACCATGCCCGGCCGCGGCCGCCCTAGGCCTTCGAGGTAGAGGCTGGTCGCGGTGAACAGCAGCATCGGCCACAGGCCCAGCGCCAACGCCCGCAGCACCTGCCCCGCCTCGGCGGCGAGGCCCGGTTCCTGGCCCATGAGCGCGAGCACCGCCGGGCCCGGCATCAAGAGCGCGGTGACCAGCGCGGCGTAGAGCGTGGCCTCGATCAGCGACAGCCGCCAGATCACCCCGCAGCGCGGCAGGTCGTCCTCGCCCTTGGCCTGCGAGACCAGCACCACCGTGCCGATCAACAGGCCGATGCCGGTCAAGAGGAAGAACAGAAAGGGCGCCATCGCGACGCCGTAATAGGCCAGCCCCGCGCCGCTCACCCGCCCGATCATGGCGGCGTCGACCATCGCCATGATCAGCATGCCGGCGCGCGCCAGCATCACCGGCCAGGCGAGCGCCAGGGTCTCGCGGACGTCGCGGGCGAGGCGGTCGGGGGCGAGCGCGGCGCTGCTCACGACGCGACCCCGGTCACCGCCAGCAGAAACCAGGCGTAGATCACCAACAGGAAGGCCCCCTCCCAGCGACCGACGTCGCGGGTGGCCAGCATGATCATCGCCACCACCGTGATGCCCGCCATCGTCGGCAGGGCGAGAACGACCAGGCTCGTCGGCACCACCAGCGGGCCGACCAGGCCCGCCACGCCCGCCACCGCCAGGAGGTTGAAGACGTTGCTGCCGATGATGTTGCCCGCGGCCATCTCGAGCCGACCGCGGCGCGCGGCGAGCAGGGTGACCGCGACCTCCGGCAGCGAGGTGCCGATCGCCACCGCGGTGACGGCGATGGTCTCGGTGGGGATGGCGAAGAGCACGGCGATCTCGACGACCGAACGGACGGTGCCCTCGGCCGCCAGCCAGATCACCGCCCCGCTCACCACCAACAGCAGCGCGGCGCGCGCGACCTTGGGGGGCGGAGGTCGCGCCCCCGCGCCGCCGGGCACCGGCAGGGCGTGGTCGTCGTAATCCCACAGGCTGACCCGGACGTAGACGGCGAGCGCCACGACCAGGAGCGCCGCCTCGAGGCGCAGCACCCGACCGTCGATCGCCATCAGCGTCGCCAACAGCGTGGCGGCGGCCAGGAGCGGCAGATCGACGTTGCCGAGCTGGCGGTGGATCTGCAGGCGACCGGCGACCACCGCGCCGAGGCCGAGGACCAGGCCGAGATTGGCGATGTTGGAGCCGACCACGTTGGCCATGACGATCTCGCTGGCGCCGCGGACGACCGCGAGCACCGACGCCACCAGCTCCGGCAGCGAGGTGCCGAAGGCGACGATGACCACGCCGACGATGAAGGGGCTGAGCCCGGCGGCGCGGCCGACGGTCTCCGCCGCGGCGGTGAAGTGGTCGGCGCCGCGCATCAACAGCGCGAGGCTCACCACCAGAGCGAACGGCCAGAAGAGGGTCGGCTGCGCCGCGGCGAGCGCGGCCAGCGGGGCGGGCAACGGCGACATCTCCATGGGCTCGCGGCATAACCGCTCGCGCCGCCGGCGGCCAGCCGCGCGCGAGCGGTGACCCGCGTCACCCTCGCCTCGCCGTCACGGCGGTCGATCCCACCGGCGTCTGCCGCCGAGGATCGGCTCACCTGTGGCGTCGCTCGCGCGCCGGCCGGTCGTGTCCGTTGCGCCGCGCCGCCCGGCGAGCGGGGGAGCGCGGCGCTCAGATCCGGCCGTCGTAGGCCCGCGCGGCGATCTCGCAGGCGATCACCGTGAAGCGCTCGGCGACGAGCGCGCGCGCGAGCGCCGTCTCCAGCCCGGCACGGTCGCCCACCATGGCGCCCTCGCCGCCGAGCGCGCGGGCGGCGGCGGCGAGGTCGACGGCGCCGAGCGCGACCCCGCTCGCCGGCAGCTGGACCTCGCGCTGCTTCTGCTCGATCAGCGCGAGCGAGCGGTCGACGAAGACGACGACGACGACGGCGAGGCCGAGCTCCGCCGCGGTGGCGAGCTCGCCCAGACCCATCAGGAGGCCGCCGTCGCCGAGAAACGCCACCGCCGGGCGGGCGGGCTCGGCGAGCTTGGCGCCCATCGCCAGCGGCAGCGCCCCGCCCATCGTGCACAGCCCGTTGGACTGCAACAGCGTGCGCGGGGCGTAGGCCCGCCAGAGCTGGCTGAACAGGATGCGGTGGGCGCCGGCGTCGGTGGTGGCGATGGTGTCGCGCGGCAGCACCCGGCGAGCGACCTCGGTGATCGCCGCCGGGCCCCAGTCCTCGTCCGGGCGGAAGGGTGCCCGCGCCGCCGCGCGCCGCTCGGCGACCTCCTCGGTCGTCCAGCTCGAGCGGCCCTCGACGCCGTCGGCCAGGGCCGCGAGGGTCGCCCCGACGTCGGCGACGACGTCGAGCGCGCCGTGATGCAGGTAATGGTCGTTGGGCAGCGGGGCGACGTCGACGACGCGCTTGGTGCGCGGATCCCACGGCCGCCGCCAGCCCGGGCGCATCTCCACCGCGTCGTAGCCGGCGAGCACGATGGCGTCGGCGCGCGCGATCTCCGCCAACAGCACCGCGTCGGCCGCGGGCGAGAGCGCCGCCGGCGCCAGCGCCCAGGGGTCGTCCTCGGCCAGAAGGCCCTTGGCCTTGTAGGTCTGGATCACCGGGGCGCGCAGCCGGTGCGCGAAGGCCCGGAGCGCCGGGCCGGCGCGGTCCTGGACGGCGTCGAAGCCGGCGATGACCAGCGGGCGGTCGGCGCGGGCGAGCCAGGCGCGGGCGGTGTCGAGCGCCGGGCCCGGCGCCGGCGCCGTCGCCACCCGTGGGCCGCGACGGAGCTGGGTCTCCGGCTCGGCGGCGGCGCCGGCGAGCGCGATCGGGACGTCGACGTGGACCGGGCCGGGGCGCGGGTCGGTGGCGAGCCGGATGGCTCGCTCGGCGACCAGATCGGCGGTGGATGCCGTGAGCGTGAAGCTGGCCTTGACCGCCGGCGCCACCAGGGCCGCGTGGTCGAGCACCTGGTGGGTGTAGGTGAGGCGATCCGCGGCGTCGACGCAGCCGGCGAGGACGACGAGCGGCACCCGGTCGAGCGCGGCGTTGGCGACGGCGTTGACGGCGTTGGCGAGGCCGGGGCCGACGGTGGCGACCAAGACGCCCGGCGCGCCGGTGCGCTGCCACACCGCCTCGGCCATGAACCCGCCCGCGCTCTCGTGCTTGACCTGAACGTAGCGGATGCCGGCGCGCTCCAGGGCGTCCATCAACACCAGCACCTCGCCACCGGGGATTCCGAAGGCGTGCCGCACGCCGGCCTCGAACAGGCGGCGGGCGAGACGATCGGCGGCACGTTCGGTCATGGCGCGGGCTCGGGCGTTGAAGTGGCGGGCGCCTTCCGCTTTAGAGACGCGCGCGGCGGCGATGCAAAGGGGCAGCGGATGATCGTGACGACGACGGCGAGCGTCGAGGGTCGGCCGATCGCGGCCTATCTCGGCGTGGTCAGCGGCGAATCGATCATCGGCGCCAACCTCGTGCGGGATTTGTTCGCGCGCGTGCGCGACATCGTCGGCGGTCGCGCCGGAGCTTACGAAAAGAGCTTGCAGGAGGCCCGCGCGACCGCGCTCACCGAAATGAGCGAGCGCGCCGCGGCGCTCGGCGCCGACGCCGTCGTCGGGGTCTCGCTCGACATCGAGGCCATGGGCGACGGCGACATGATCCTCGTCGCCGCCGCCGGCACCGCCGTCCGTCTCGCGCGCTGAGGCCGCCCGCTTCGTGCTCGCCGTCGCCGAGGCGATCCTGCCGCTCGTCCTGCTGACGGCGTTCGGCACCGGCCTCAAAGCGATCGGGTTTCTGGACGGTGCCCGCCGGGCGGCGCTGGAGAGCGTCGTCTACTTCGTGCTGGTGCCGGCGCTGATCATCCGCGCGATGAACCGCACGGAGATCGACCTCGCCGCGCTGGTGCCGCTGGCGGCGGTCATGCTGGTGCCGATCGCGCTCGTGCTGGCGGCGGCGTTCGCGCTCCGCGCCGCCGCCCCCACCGCCGTCTGGCTCCGCGGGCCGGTCTTTCCCGCGACGATCATGGGGCTCACCCGCAACAACATCTTCATCGTCTTCGCCGCCAGCCAAACGCTGCTCGGCCCCGACGCCGGCGCGATCACCGCGCTGGCGGCGATGCTGTACGTTCCCGCGGTCAACACCGTCGGCGTCGTCGCCTGCACGCGCTACGGCGACGCCCCGACCACGGCGGTATGGGACACCCTCCGCGCGCTCGCCGCCAACCCGTTCATCCTGGGGACGGTGGCGGGGCTGGTCTTGAACCTCACCGGCATCGGCCTGCCCGGCCCGCTGGAGCCCGCCGCCGCGCTGTTGTCCGACAGCGCGCTCGGCCTCGCGCTGGTCTGCGTCGGCGCCGGGCTGACCCTGCCCGCCGTCACCATCGCGCCCTCGGGCCTGGTCCTCACCGCGGTCCTCAAGCTGCTGGCGATGCCGGCGATGGCGTGGGGCTTGTGCGTCGCCCTCGGGGTCGACCCCGCGCTCGCGCTCGCCGTCATGCTCTACCACGCCGGACCCACGGCACCCGGCGCCTACGTCCTCGCCAAGCAGCTCGGCGGCGACGCCGACTACATGGCGGCGCTCATCACCAGCCAGACCATCGCCGCGGCGGTCACGATGCCGCTCGTCTTCGCCGTGGCGCGCGCGCTCTACCTCTGAGGAGGCGGCTTGCCGGCGGGGTGGACGGGCGCCATGGTCCGCGGCCGGTCGTTTCGACGCCCGATCGCCAGGATCCCACGGGAGGACCCGTCATGCCCCGACCCGCTTTCGGGCTGGCCGCCGCGGTGGTGCTGACCCTCGGCGCCGTCGGCCAGGCCGCGGCCCAGGACATCACCTTCTTCCGCATCGCCAGCGGCAGCGCCGGCGGCACCTACTTCCCGATCGCGGCCGTGATCGCCGAAGCCGTCTCCAACCCGCCGGGCTCGCGCGCTTGCGAGGAGGGCGGGGCCTGCGGGGTGCCGGGGCTGGTGGCGGTGGCGCAGTCGTCGCACGCCTCGGTCGCCAACGTCACCGCCGTGCAATCGGGCCAGTTGGAGAGCGGGCTCGCCGCGGCGGACATCGTCTACACCGCCTACCACGGTACCGGCGCCTTCGAAGAGCGGGGCGCCTACGACCAGCTGCGGGTGATCGCCAGCCTCTTTCCCGAGCATCTGCAGCTGGTGCTGCCCGCCGGCACCGAGCTCGGATCGATCGCCGACCTGGAGGGCAAGCGCGTCGGCATCGCCCAGGCCGGCTCCGGCACGCAGGTGGTGGTGCTGGAGCTGCTGGAGCTCTTCGACATCGGCCGCGACGACATCGAGGCCGCCGAGCTCGACAACGTCCAGAGCGCGGAGCGCCTCGCCGCCGGCGAGCTCGACGCTTATTTCTACGTTGCCGGGACGCCGACCGCGGCGATGGTCCAGCTCGCCGCGACCGTCGGCATGGAGCTCTACAGTTTCTCCGAGGAGGAGATCGCGGCGTTCCTCGAGGTCGTGCCGTACTACTACGAGGCCGAGATTCCCGCCGGCACCTACGAGGGTGTCGACCACGCCGTGCGGACCGTCGCCGTGGGCGCGCAGTGGGTGACCTCGAGCGCGCAGCCCGCCGACCTGATCCACGCCGTCACCGCGGCGATGTGGAACGACAACAGCCGCAAGCTCTTCGACCAGGGCCACGCCAAGGGCGCCGACATCACCGCCGACACCGCGCTCGACGGCGTGCGGACGCCGCTGCACGCCGGGGCCGAGCGCTACTACCGCGAGGCCGGGCTGATCCGGGAGTAGGCCGGCGGCGGTCGCACCGCCGGCATCGGCGTGGCTCGTCCCCGCGCGCCGGCCGCCCCGCGACGTCGCCCCCGCGCTCAGCCGCAGGCGTGGTCGATCGGGTCCCAGACATAGGCCACCTCCTCGAAGGCGACGCCGTCCTCGACGCTGCGCTGGCGGCGCTGCGGCACGCCGCCCAGATGGCGGTAGAACCCCTGGGCGCGGGTGTTGGCGGCGAGCACCCACAAGCCCAGCCGCGCCGCCCCGCGGGCGCGCAGCACGTGGGCGGTGGCGTGCAGCAGGCGTCGGCCGAGGCCGTGGCCGCAGCGGTCGGGGTGGAGGTAGAGGGCGTAGATCTCGGCGTCGGCCGGCAGGTTCGGATCGCGCCGCCGCCCGCCCGAGGCGAAGCCGACGACCGCGCCGGCGGCGGTCACCGCGACCCGGGTCGCGCTGGCGCCGGTGAGCAGCACCTCGCGCCAGAAGCGCAGTCGCGCCGGGTCTTCGGCGCGCGGGAACACGGTCTCGGGCAGGAGACCGCGGTAGGTCGCCCGCCAGCTCGCGGCCTGGACGGCGAGGATCGCCGCCTCGTCGCCGAGCCCGCCCGGGCGCAGCCGCGTCGTCATCGCCGCACGCTTACGGGCTGTCGCGCCGGCCTCGCAGCTGCGATGATGCCTCGCAACGAAAGTTGTAGGGCACGGTGCACCGGCGCGAGGGACCTCATCGATGTTGCGGATCTGGGGACGGCCGAACTCCATCAACGTTCAAAAGGTGGTGTGGGCCGCCGCCGAGTTGGAGCTGCCGTTCGAGCGCATCGACGTCGGGGGCGCCTACGGCGGCCTGGACGATCCGAGCTACGGCGCCAAGAACCCCAACCGGCGGATCCCGGTGATCGAGGACGGCGAGGCCATCGTCTGGGAGAGCCACGCCATCCTCAGATATCTGGGCGCGGTCCACGGCCCCGACACGCTCTGGCCCACCGCGGCGGTGTCCCGGGCGCCGGTCGACATGTGGCTCGACTGGTACCACAACGAAGGCTACGTCCATCTGCGCGACATCTTCATGCAGCTCGTGCGCACGCCCAAGGCCCAGCGCCACCCGGCGCTGATCGCGCGCCAGCGCGACGCGCTCGACCCCAAGCTCGCCATCCCCGACGACCAGCTGCGCCACACCGAGTTCATCGCCGGTGCCAGCTTCACCATCGCCGACATCGCGATGGGGCTGTTGGTCCACCGCTGGTTCGCGCTCGACGTCGGGCGGACGACCTATCCGGCGCTGGAGCGCTGGTACGCCGGGCTGAGCCGGCGGCCGGCCTTTCAGGAATACTGTGCCGCGCCGCTGAGCTGAGCGGTGCGCTGTCGCCGCGAACGTCGCGCGTGCTACCTGGCAGACGGGATGCATCAAACGACGGGTCGATCATGGCGCGAGCGGCGGCGCGAGGCGCGGAGAAGGCAGGGATGAGGCCGGGGGACGGCGGGCGCGACTACCGGCACGCGCTCGGCAGCTTCGCGACCGGCATCACCGTGGTGACCTGCGCGCTTCCCGACGGCCGGCGCGACGGCCTCACCGTCAACTCGTTCACCAGCGTGTCGCTGGAACCGCCGCTGGTGTCCTGGTGCCTGGGCGTCGGCGCGGTCAGCTTCCCGGTGTTCGACGCCAGCCCGCATTTCGCGGTCAACGTCCTCGCGCTCGACCAGCAGTCGCTGGTCTGGCACTTCGCCTCGCGCCGCGAGGACAAGTTCGCCGAGGTCGACGCCAGCGCCGGGCTCGGCGGCGCGCCGTTGCTCGACGGCTGCGTCGCCCGCTTCGAATGCCGCCGCGTCGGGCGCCACGAGGCCGGCGATCACGTCATCTATCTGGGCGAGGTCGAACGCTACGCCCGCTTCGAAGGCGAGCCCCTGGTGCACGTCCAGGGCCGCTACGGACGTCTGGACGATGGCTGACGAACCGCGGGTCCACGACCCCAAGAGCGCGTTCGCCGACGCGCTCGGCATGAAGGTGACCCGCTGGGAGGAGGGCTTCGTCCGCCTCGAGGCCCCGATCCAGAGCTGGTACCTCAACCGCAGCGGCGTCGTGCACGGCGGCATCGCCTCGGCCATGGTCGACATGGCCTGCGGCTTCGCCGGCATCTACGCCCCGCCCGGCACGCCCGACAAGCACGCCCTCACCCTGTCGCTCACCGTCCAGTTCACCGGCCAGGCGAGCTGCGGCCGTCTGGTCGCCGAAGGCCGGGTCAAGCACGCCGGCCGCCGGGTCTACTTCACCGAATCGACCCTGTGGGCGGTGCCCACGTCCGAGACGCCGACCGAGCGGGGCGAGATGCTGGCCTTCGCCACCGGCACCTTCCGGCTGCGCGGCGGGACCTGACCGGTGCGGGTGCGCGCCGCGGACGCGATGCCGCGCGTCTTCGCGGATCGCCCGTTCAAGCTCGAGATGGGGCTGACCCGGCTGGACCCCGCGACCTGGCTGCTGGTGAGCGAGCACCACGCCGCCGAGCTCGCCGAGAAGCGGCGCCTGCTGGCCGCGGGCGCCGACGTGGCGCGGCGGCTGCCGGAGGCGGAGGGTGCGATCGCCGAGACCGCCGCGCTGGTCGAGGCCTTTCTGGGCGCCCACCATCCCGAGCTCGCGCCCGTCGACGAAGTCGACCCGCTGCGGCGCGTCGGCCTCGCGGTGCAGGAGGACTTCTGCTGGCTGCAGGCGGGCCCGCACGGCCACCGCCTGGTCGCCGCCTTCGTCGCCTTTCCCGCCCGCTGGCGGCTCGCCGACAAGATCGGGCGGCCGCTCGCCGCCGTCCACGACCCCGTGCCCGGCTTCGCCGACCGCCTCTTGGCGCCGACCGAGCGGCTGTTCGCGGGGCTGGCGGTCGACCGCCCGGTCGAGCGCGCCAACTGGTCGCTGGTCGACGACCCCGCGCTGCACCAGCCGGTCGCGAAGGACCGCCGCCCGGACCCCGACCTCGCCCCCGTCACCGTCGGAGCGCGCCTTCATCTCAGGGTCGAGCGGCAGACCCTGCGGCGGCTGCCGGCGACGCGGGCGGTGCTGTTCACCATCCACACCTTCGTCACCCCGCTCGCCGAGATCGCCGCCGTGCCCGCCGCGGCCGCGGCGCTGCGGGCGCGGCTCGCCGAGATGCCGGCGGCGATGCGCGCCTACAAGAACCTCGACGGCGCCGCCGCCGCGATCGACGGCTATCTGGCGGCGCGCGCCGGGGCGACGGCGTAGACCGGCGCCGGCCCGCGCGATCGCCGCGCGCGTCACCGCCGCGGCTCGCCGCGTCTCGACAGCCGAGCGGCTTTGGGCTTCGTTGATGCGCTGCCCACGGCCGACGAAACGAGACCATCCCCGATGCGCGCGCCGATCGCCCTGTTGTTGTGGTTCGCGCTGGTGCCGGTGTCCGCCGGCGCCGCCGCGCCGGCGCCGTTGCGCGTCGCCACCTACGAGTGCCCGCCCTTCGTGGTGGTGGACGAAACCGGCGGCTATGCCGGCCTCTCCGCCGCGCTCTGGGACGGCATCGCGCGTGACCTCGGCGTCGATTACCAGTTCGTCGAGCGTGACCTGGTCGCCACCCTCGACGAGGTCGCGGCGGGCGCCGTCGACATCGGGCTGTCGTGCATCTCGATCACCCCCGAGCGCGAGAAGGTGCTGGACTTCTCCCACGCCTTCTACGAGACGCACCTCGCCATCGCCGCCCGCGAGCAGGGTATGCTCGCCCTCGTCGCCAACGTCTTCAGGGACCCGGGCGTGCTCAAGGCGCTCGGCATCATCTTCGGTCTCTCCGCCGTCATCGGCGGCGTCTTCTACGCCCTGGAGCATCGCTGGAACGACAAGATCTACTCCACCAAGACCACCTTCGGACGTTTCGTCGAGGCGGTGATCCTGGGCCTTTTGTTCATCACCAAGGGCCCGTTCAACTACTACGAGTTCAAGACCCTGTTGGGGCGCACCCTGACCGTGCTGATCGCCGCCGGCTCGACGGTGTTCATCGCGAGCCTGACGGCGGTGCTGGCGAGCAGCGTCACCCTCGGCCGGCTGCAGACGGACATCCGCGGCCCCGACGACCTCGCCGGCGCCGTGGTCGCGGCGAAGGCGGGCTCGACCTCGTCGGCGTTCCTGCGCGACCGCAACGTCACGCACCGCACCTATGCCGAGATCGCCGAAATGCTGACCGCGCTCGACGCCGGCGCGCTCGACGCGGTCGTCGCCGACGCGCCCGTCCTCAAATACGAGATCAAGCGGGCGCGCGAGCAGGGCCGGCTGGCCAACGTCACGCTGCTGCCGCACCAGTTCGCCAAGCAGAACTACGCCCTCGTGCTGCCGAGCGGCAGCCCGCACGAGGAGGCGATCAACCGGGCGCTGCTGCGCTTTCGCGAGAGCCCGGGCTGGCGGCAGGCGCTGATCGACTATCTCGGCGAGACGCCCTGACGGCGCCGCACCCGGCCGCCCGGCGGCCGGGCTGACGGTGCCGCGACAACGGGGAGGCGACATGGCGGGACGGCCCCGGGTCGCCGCCGCGGGCGGTATCGAGGGCGGCGTGCTCGCGAGCTACTTCGCGGTGACGCTGCTGTGGGGGCTGAACTGGCCGGCGATGAAGGTCGTCGTCGGCGTGATCGATCCCTGGACCTTTCGCACTTGCGTGCTGGTGCTCGCCGCGGCCACGCTGTTCGCGCTCGCGCGCGCCCTCGGCCAGTCGCTCGCCCTACCGCGGCATCTGCGCGCGGCGATCCTGGTGCCGGCGCTCACCGTCACCGGCTGGCACATCTTCTCGGCCCACGGGCTCACCTTCATCGGCGGCGGTCGCGCCGTGATCGTCGCCTTCACGATGCCGTTTTGGACCATGCTGCTGGCGCTGTGGTGGCTGGACGAGCGCCCCACGCCCCGCCGCCTCGCCGCGCTCGCCCTGGGCATGGCCGGGCTCGCGCTGCTCTTGGTCGACGCCGGCGTGGCGCTCACGGCGGCACCGGTGGGGGTGCTCTTGATGCTGGCGGCGGCGCTGTCGTGGGCGACCGGCACGGTCGCGGTCAAGGCGCGGGACTGGCGGGTCTCCCCGCTGGTGCTGACCGCGTGGCAGCTCGCCCTCGGGGCGGTGCCGATCGCCGGGGTCTGGCTCTGGCGCGGCGCGCCCTTCGATGCCGCGGCGCTGACGCCGGCGGCCTGGTTCGCCTTCGCCTACACCACCTTCGTGGCGATGGTCTTCTGTTTTTATTCCTACATCCGCTTCGTCACCATCCTGCCGGCGACGGTGGCCGCGATCGGCGTCATGGCGATCCCGGCGGTCGGGCTGTTCGGCTCCGCGGTCCTGCTGGGCGAGCCCGTCGGCGTGGTGGAGCTCGCCGCGCTCGCCCTCGTCGTCGGCGGCCAGGCGCTGGCGACGCTCGGCCCGGCGCGCGGCTGAGCCGTTCAGGAGGCGGCGATCATCAGCGTGCCGCCGCCGGAGAGCCAGTCGCTGAAGGTGTGCGCCGGCATCGGTGCGCCGACCCACGCCCCGCTCGCCCAGTCGCAGCCGAGCTCCTTGAGATGGCGGGCCAGACCGGGGCGGTCGACGCCCGCCGCGCCGACGTCGAGGCCGAGGCCGAGCCCGAGGCCGACCAGGGCTTCCAGGATGGTGGCGTCGGCGGCGCGCTCACGCTGGCCCTGCACCAGATCGCCGGCGAGCTCCAGGCTGTCGGCCGGCAGGTGCCGCAGCGCGGCGAGCGACGACCGCGGCCCGCCGCAGCCGGCGAGGGCGATCCGCAGCCCCAGATCCCGCAGCGCCTGCAGGTGGTCGGCGACGGCGGTGTCGCTGGCGTCGACGCCGGCGGGCTCGCCGCCGACCGCGACCTCGAACCAGGCCGGATGGCAGCCGGCGCCCTGCAGCCGTCGGCGGATCATGTCGACGACGTCGCTGCGCCGCACCAGCGTGATCGGCAGGTCGACGACCAGCGGCACCAGCGGCACCTCGTGGGCGAGCCAGGCCGCCATCTGCCGCCCCGCCGCCTCCAGCATCCAGCGGATGACCGGCAGCGCCAGGTCGTCGATCTCGTCGCCGGTGAGCCGCAAGAGCGCGTCGTCGGCGCGGGTGCGCAGGTGCAGCCGCGCCGCCCGCGGCCGCTCGGTGCGCAGATCGAGCTGCGGCTCGAACACCAGCTCCAGGCCCTCGCGCTCGAGCTCGCGGCGGACCACCGCCCGCTTCCTGAGCTCGGAGGGTGGGGTGCCGACCGCCAGCGGCTGGTGCAGGCGGTAGCCCCCGGGCCCTTGCGCCTTGGCGCGGTACATCGCCGCCTCGGCGCGGGCGACGAGGGTTTCCAGCCCGGCGGCGTCGGCGGGGTGCAGCGCCAGCCCGGCCGAGGCGGTGAGCTGGAGCCGCTCGCCGGCGATGGCGAAGGGTCGGGCGATCGCCTGCAGCACCCGCCGCGCCCGCACGAGCGCGTCCTCCGGCGCCGTCTCCAGCGGTGTCCAGATCAAAAACCGGCCGCCGCCCGCGGCGGCGGCGAGATCGCCCTCGCGCAACGCGCCGGCGAGGCGCTCGGCGATCAGCATCAGCACGTGGTCGGCGACCTCGAGGCCGAGCAGGCCGTTGATCGCGGCGAGGCCGTCGATGTCCACCACCGCCATCGCCGAGGTCGCGGTGGCGGCCTCGAGCCGTGGCTGGACCATCTCGCGGAAGGCCTCGCGGCTGGGCATGCCGGTGACCGGCTCGACCCGCTCCCGGTCGCGCCGCTGCTCGGCGCGGCGGCACTCGCCGACGATCTCGCGCAGCGCGCGGCAGAGCTCGACCGCGCCGCCGTCGGCGACGACGCGGAAGTCGACCCGGCCGGCGAGGGCGGTGAAGGGGGTCAGGGCGGCGCCCGCGTCCGGCGGCACCAGCACGACCAGGGGGCGGCCGCGCGCGAGCGGGGCCAGGCGCTCCAGCAGGTCGGCGCCGTCCTGCGCCGCGGCGGTGGCGTCGACGAGCACGGCGTCGACGGCGTGGTCGGCGAGCCGCGCCGCCGCTTCGGCCGCGTTCGCGGCGACGACGAAGCCGACGAACGGCAGGGCCAGACGGGTCCAGCGCTCGGCGCGGCGGGGATCGCCCCCGGGCGCGACGACGAGGGTCTCCAACGAGCCGCTGCTGCGCATACCTCACTCCGGGCCGCGGGAGCTTCCCTCCTAAGGAAAAGGCTAAAATGAGTCCAAAGGTTTTTCGCCTTGAGGTTGAGAACACCGGGCGGGGCCGGTCCGCTTCGACGGCCGGCGGGCCCCGCCGCGAGCCGGCGGTGGCTGGTGACACGCCGGGCCATCCGCGTAGGGTGCGGCGCGTCCGGACCGGCGGGTCGCGACCGCGGGCGACGCCGACGCGTCCCGCGCCCGCACGGCGCGCCGTGCGGAACGCGGGCGGCGCCGGCGGCCGGCGCGGCGTCGTCGGTGCCGTCCACGTCGAGGAGGACTGAGCGCGATGGCGAGCAAGGCGGCCGACGGCCGTCCCGGTTGGAGCTGGCTGGTGCGCACCGTCGCGCCGGCGCTGTGGCCCGCGGACGGGGCGGGCCTGCGCGCGCGGGTGGTGACGGCGCTGCTCCTGGTCCTCGGCGCCAAGCTCGTCGCCGTCCAGATCCCGTTCTTCTACAAGGCCGTGGTCGACGGCCTCGACGCCGGCGCGAACCAGGCCGCGACGCTGCCCGTCGCGGTGCTCTTGGCCTACGGCGGCGCGCGCCTGGCCTCCTCGCTCTTCACCAACCTGCGCGAGGCGGTGTTCGCGCGGGTCGCCCAGCGCGCCGGCCGCAGCCTCTCGCTGCGGGTGTTTCGCCACCTCTTCGAGCTGCCGCTGCAGTTCCACCTGGAACGCCGCACCGGCGAGCTCTCCCGCGCCATCTCCCGCGGCGTCCAGGCGATGACCTTCCTTTTGGGCATGGTCTTGTTCAACCTGGCGCCGACGGCCTTCGAGTTCCTGCTGGTGATCGGCATCCTGTTGTGGAACTACCACTGGTCGTTCGCGCTGATCACGGCGGCCACCATCGTCGGCTACGCCGTCTTCACCGTCGTCGCCACCGAATGGCGCACCGCCTTTCGCCGCGAGATGAACGCGCGCGACAACGACGTCGCCGGGCGCAGCGTCGACGGCCTGTTGAACTACGAGACGGTGAAGACCTTCACCAACGAGGCCTACGAGGCGGAGCGCCTCGACCGCGCGCTCGGCGAGTACGAGGACGCCGCGGTGCGCTCGCAGACCTCGCTCGCCGCCTTGAACTTCGGCCAGCAGGCGATCGTGGCGCTCGGCGTCACCGCGCTGATGTTCAACGCCGCCCTCGGCGTCGTCGCCGGCACGATGACGGTGGGCGACGTCGTGCTGGTCAACGCCTTCATCCTGCAGCTCTACCAGCCCTTGAACATCCTCGGCTTCGTCTATCGCGAAGTGAAGCAGTCGCTGGCCGACCTCGAGCACCTGACCGGTCTGTTGGACGTCGCGCCGGCCGTCGCCGACGCGCCGGACGCTCAACCGTTGCGCGAGGGCCCGGGCCACGTCCGCTTCGAGCAGGTGCGCTTCGGCTACGATCCGCGCCGGCCGATCCTCGACGGCTTCGATCTCGACCTGCCGGCGGGCCGCACCCTCGCCGTCGTCGGCGGCACCGGGGCGGGCAAGTCGACGCTGGTGCGCCTGTTGTGCCGGTTCTACGACGTCGAGGCGGGCCGCATCGCGATCGACGGCCAGGACGTCCGCGCCGTCACCCAGGCCAGCCTGCGCGGCGCCATCGGCGTGGTCCCCCAGGACACCGTGCTGTTCAACGACACCATCGGCGCCAACATCGCCTACGGCCGGCCGGGTGCCGCGCCGGCGGAGATCGAGCGCGCCGCGGCGACCGCGCAGATCAAGGGCTTCATCGAGGGGCTACCGGACGGCTGGGACACGCTGGTGGGCGAGCGCGGGCTCAAGCTCTCGGGCGGCGAGAAGCAGCGCGTCGCCATCGCCCGCATGGTCTTGAAAGACCCGCGCATCCTGGTCCTCGACGAGGCCACCTCGGCCTTGGACACGGTGACCGAGCGCGCCCTGCAGACGGCGATCCGTCAGATCACCCGCGACCGGACCTCGCTGGTGATCGCGCACCGGCTGTCCACGATCGTGGACGCCGACCGCATCGTCGTCATGGAGAACGGGCGGGTGGTCGAGGCCGGCACCCACGCCCAACTGCTCGCCCAGGGTGGGCGCTACGCCCATCTCTGGAACGACCAGCAGGCCGAAGTCGCGGCGTCCTGACGCCGCCTCGGCGGTCTCGCGACGGCGTCTCGTCGCCGCCCCCGCGGGGCGGCGCGACCGTCTAGGGCTCAGAGTTCGTCGCGCTCGGCGCGCTTCTTCTGCAGCTTGCGAAAGCGGCGGATCGCCTCGGCCTTCTCCCGCGCCCGGCGCTCCGACGGCTTCTCGTAATGCCGGCGCATGCGCATCTCGCGGTAGAGACCCTCGCGCTGCATCTTCTTCTTGAGCGCGCGCAACGCCTGATCGACGTTGTTGTCGCGAACCTGAACTTCGACGGTCATTCCGACTCCTGGGTTGGTGGTCGCAGCGGTGGTGGACGACGCCCGATTCGGGGACGCGAACAGCCACGCCCGCCGGCCGCGGACGTGCCGCGACTTTATATGTCCAGGACGTGGCCGTTCGCAACGGCTTTGCGCCGTCGGCGCCGTTGGCGTCCAGGCGCGCGCGGCTTATGTCTCGGACATGACGCTACGCAAGATCGCGGTTATGGGCCAGCCGGTGCTGTGGCGCCGGGCCGAAGCCGTCGCGCTTCCGCTCGACGACGCCACCCGCCGGCTCGCCGACGACATGGTCGAGACCATGCGCGACGCCCCCGGTGTCGGCTTGGCGGCACCGCAGGTGTACGCCGGCGAGCGGGTGATCGTCGTCCAGCCGACGCGCGAGCGCGACGCGCCGCTGGTGCTGATCAATCCCACCCTCGAGCCGCTGGGCGAGGTGGTCGAGCTCGGGATCGAGGGCTGCCTCTCGATCCCCGACTGGCAGGGGCTGGTGCCACGCTGGCAGCGGGTACGGTGGCAGGCGGACGACCCCGACGGCAAACGCCTGGACGGCGAGGCCGAGGGCTTCTTCGCCCGCGTCCTGCAGCACGAGGTGGACCACCTCGACGGGGTGCTCTACCCGATGCGCTTGCGCGATCCGCGCGACCTCGCCATGACCCGCGAGGCCCACCACCTGCTGGCGCGGCTCGATCCCCATCGCGCGGACGACGAACCGGAAGAGGACACCCGGGCATGACCGACCGCCACGCCCAAAAGGACGCGCTGTTGTTGGCCGCGCTGGAGCACGTCGCCTTCGACGGCTGGTCGCGCCAGGCGCTCGCGGCCGCCGCGCGCGATCTGGAATTGGAGCCGACCACGGCGCGGCGGCTGTTCCCGCGCGGTGGCGAGAGCATGCTCGACGCCTTCGACGACTGGGCCGACCGGCAGATGCTGGCGCGGCTGGAGAACGAGGATCTGGAGCGGCTGCGGGTGCGCGATCGCATCGCCGCCGCGGTGCGGGCGCGCGTCGAGGCGCTCGCGCCCTACCGCGAGGCCACCCGCCGCGCGCTGTCCGCGCGCTCGCTCCCCAACACCGCGATGGGCGGCTTTCAGAACCTGTGGCGGACGGTCGACCGGATGTGGCTCGCCGCCGGCGACAGCAAGAGTGACGGCCTCGCGGTTTACACCAAGCGGGCGATGCTCGCGGCGATCTACACCGCCACCGTGCTCTATTGGCTGGAGGACACCTCGCTGGACCAGGAGGACACCTGGGACTTCCTCGATCGCCGGATCGACGACGTCATGCGCCTGCAGAGCTGGCGCGAGCGGGCGCAGCGGGCCTCGCGGCGGCTGCCGTTCCGGCGGCGGCCGTACTGGACCGAGGAAGCCAACGTCTGAGGGCGTCGGCGACCCGCGCCGGCGCCTCGAGCGGCGCCATGTGCCCGACCCGGTCCAACTCCACCAGCTCCGCCCGCGGCAGCGCCGCGGCGAGGGCGCGCCCGGCCTTGGCGGGCGTCAGCCGGTCGCGCTGCGCGGTGAGGACGAGCGCGGGCGCGGTGATCGCCACGGCGCCCTCGGCGAGCGCCTGGTAGTGGTCGCAGGCGGCGAGATCGCCCGCCAGTACGCCGGCCGCGCTGCCGGCCAGGATCCGGCGCGCCAGCTCGTACATCGCGATGCCGGGGGGTCGGCCGGCCTGGCGCGGCGCGAAGCCCCAGGCCAGGATCTCCTCGATCGCGCGCTCGGGCCGGGCGTGGGCGTCGGCGAGCAGGCGGGGATGGACCGGCATCCCTGCCGCCGCCCCGAGCGCGGCGACGCCCGCCACCCGCTCCGGGCGGCTGCGCGCCAGCTCCAGCGCCACCAGGGCCCCCATGGAATGACCCACCAACACGGCTTCGGCCACGCCCAGGCCGTCGAGCAGGGCGGCGAGCCAGGCCGCGTAGCCCTCGACTCGGGCCGGCGGCGGGCCGGCGCTGGCCAGGCTGGAGCCCGGTCGGCCGTGGCCCGGCAGGGCGGGGGCGACGACCGCGGTCTCGACGTCGGCGAGCGCCGCCAGCTGGCCGGTCCAGAACACCGGCGCCAGACCGGCGCCGTGGACCAGCACCACGGTCCGCCGCGCCGCGCTCGGGGCGGGTCCGCAGGTGGCGGCGAAGACGGGGCGATCGTCGACCTGAAGGCGCATGGCTCGTCTCCCGTCGATCCGCCGGCGACCCGCCGACCGCGCTTGCGGCCGGCCGTCGCGCTACTCAGTTTAGCATCGGTCACGGCGTATCAAGGAGCGCGGGTGTGTTCGGTTTCGTGAGCAAATGGTTCCAGCGCGGAGACGCCGCGGCCGGCGCCACCGCCGCCGGCGAACCGGTGGGCTATCGGGGCTTCACCATCACGCCCGAGCCCTACCGCCAGCAGGGCCAGTGGCAGCTCGCCGCCCGCATCACCAAGGAGATCGACGGCGAGACCCGCGAGCACCGGCTGGTTCGCGCCGATCTGTTGAGCGATGCGGAGGAGGCCCGCCGGCACGCGGTGACGAAGGCCCGGCGGCTGATCGACGAGCGCGGCGATGGTCTCTTCGACTGAGGCCGCCGGCGGCGAGGTCGCGCCGTCGCTCAAAAAGCGGTTGCGGCGGCTGTACCACGGCGACGATCGCACCGCGACGCGCTTTCGCTGGTTCATGCTCGCCGTGGACGTCCTCACCATCGTGCTCTTCGTCGAGCTGACCTTCGTGACCGAGGCCGCCTGGATGATCGCGCTGGAGCTGGTGCTCGGCGTCATCCTGCTGGCCGACCTCGTCGCCCGGATCTACATCGACGGCCGGCCCTGGGCGTTCGTGTTCAAGCCGCTGACGGTCGCCGACGCCGTCGTCGTCGTCTCGATGCTGGCGGCGGCGTTCGTCGACAATCTGGGCTTTCTCCGCATCCTGCGCACCCTGCGGGTGCTGCGCTCGCACCACGTCATCGGCACCCTGCGCCGCCACTCGCGCTGGGTCCGCCGCAACGAAGACGTGCTGCATTCCGTGGTCAACCTGGTCGTCTTCGTCTTCTTGACCACCGCGGCGGTGTTCGTGACGCAGCACCAGGTCAATCCCGCGATCGACAATTACATCGATGCCCTGTATTTCACGGTGACCGCTCTGACGACCACCGGCTTCGGCGACATCACCCTCACCGGGGAGTGGGGGCGGGTGCTCGCGGTGATCGTGATGATCCTCGGTATCTCGCTGTTCCTGCGACTCTTGCAGACCATCTTTCAACCCGCCAAAGTCACGGTGACCTGTCCGCATTGCGGGCTGTCCCGTCACGACCCGGACGCCGTGCATTGCAAGCATTGCGGCGAAATCATCCACATCGAGACCGAAGGCGTGCGCTGACCGCGGGCGCGCTCGCGGCGGCGTGGCTGGCGAGCGGCTGCGCCGCCGTGGTTCCGGTCGGCTCCGAGGAGGCCGCGTTCGTCGCCGCCGGCGCGCGGCGGGTGCCCGATGCGGCACGCGCCGAGCTTTTGGTCGGCAACCGCCTGGAGGGCGACGGCTTCACCGTCGCCTACGACCCGGACGGCACCAAGCGCATCCGCACCGACGACGGCGTCGTCCTCGAACGGCGCTGGTGGATCCGCGACGACGGCACCTTCTGCGAGCAGCTCGCCGCCAGCGCCGCCCCGGTGTGCGGCGGCAACGGCAAGCTCTACGTCAAGGACGGGCGCTACCGCGCCTTTCGCCCCGACGGCAGCGCCGCGCCGTTGAGCTTCACCATCGCCGCCGGCACCGACGGCGACTGAGCCGCCGTCACGGCGTCGTCATCGCGGCCTTATAGGCCGTCGCCGACGAGCTGGGAGATCCGCGCATGACCGACGACCGCCCGGTGCTGGGCGCCGCCTTCAACCTCGAGCACCTGGAACGCCACCGCGACTGGCTGCGCGATCACCAGCGCGACCTCGAACTCCAGCACTTCATCGACCCCGCGGTGCTCGGCGGTGACTGGCGCGGGCTCGCCGAGCGCACCCGGGCGCTGCTGGCGGGCCACCGTGGCCGGCTCGGCCTGCACGGTCCGTTCGTCGGCTTCAGCCTCGATACCGGCGATGCCGAGGTGCGCGCGGTCGTCCAAAAGCGCCTCGACCAGACCCTCGACGTCGCGCAACATCTGGGGGCCACCCAGATCGTCCTGCACAGCCCCTACAAGACCTGGGACCGCTGCAATCTCGACGCCACGCCCGGGGCGCGCGACGCCCTGATCGGCCGCGTCCAGGCGACGGTCTCGCCGGCGCTGCGCCGCGCCGAGCGCGCGGGCGTCGAGCTGGTCTTCGAGAACACCGAGGACGCCGAGCCCGAGGCGCGGGTGACGCTGGCGCGCTCCTTCGGCTCGCCGCGGGCGCGGGTCTCGCTGGATACCGGCCACGCCCACTACGCCCACGTCCACACCGGCGCGCCGCCGGTCGACTTCCACGTCCGCGCCGCCGGCGACTGGCTCGCCCACGTCCACCTCCAGGACACCGACGGCTGGGCCGACCGACACTGGGTCCCGGGCGAGGGGACGGTGCCGTGGCCCGAGCTCTTCCGCACCCTCGCCACGCTGGAGAGCCGGCCGCGCCTGATGCTCGAGCTCAAGGACAAGGACCGCTGCCCCGAGGCCGCGGCGCGGCTCGAAGCGATGGGCCTCGCGCGCTGAGCCCGCGGGGGCGGCCCGATCACCGCCCGTGACGGCGCCGTCGGCGCGATCCCGTACGCCGCGCCGCCGCCACGGCTGCGCGCGCTTGACGCGGCCGGCCCGTCGCCCACCTATGGAGCGGGTTTCCCCGTGGGGACACACGACATGAACACGATGCGGACCGGCATCCTGTTGGCGGCGATGACGGCGCTCTTTCTGGCCGTCGGCTTCGCGCTCGCCGGCGAGGGTGGCATGCTGATCGCGCTCCTGCTGGCCGGCGGCATGAACATTTTCGCCTGGTGGAACTCCGACAAGATGGTGCTGCGCATGCACGACGCGCGGCCCGTCGGGCGCCGCGAGGCGCCGGAGCTCTACGGCATGATCGAGCGGCTCGCCCGCAACGCCGATATGCCGATGCCCAAGGTCTTCGTCATCGACCAGGCGCAGCCGAACGCCTTCGCCACCGGGCGCAACCCGGAGAACGCCGCCGTCGCGATCACCCGGGGTCTGATGGAGAACGCCCCGGCCGACGAGATCGCCGGCGTGATGGCGCACGAGCTCGCCCACATCAAGAACCGCGACACGCTGACGATGACGGTGACGGCGACGCTCGCCGGCGCCATCGGCTTCCTCTCGCAGTTCGCGCTCTTCTTCACCGCCGGGCGCGGCGAGGACCGGCCCAACCCGCTCGTCGCCATCGCCGTCATGATCCTCGCACCCCTCGCCGCCGCGATCGTGCAGATGGCGATCAGCCGCGCGCGGGAGTACGAGGCCGACCGCGTCGGCGGCGAGATCGCGCGCGATCCGGCGTCCCTGGCCAACGCCTTGAAGCGCATCGAGGCCATCGCCCACACCGGCGGGCGCCACGGCCGCGGGGTCGAGATGAAGCGCGCGGAGGACAACCCGGCGACGGCGCACATGTTCATCATCAACCCGCTCGCCGGGGTGCGCGCCGACAACCTCTTCCGCACCCATCCGCCCACCGCCGAGCGCGTGCGCCGGCTGATGGAGATGGCGCAGCAGGGCCCGGCCCGGCCGGTCGCGAGCGACGCCCCGCGCGGCCGCTCGCGCATCCCGACCACCGGCGGCTGAGCGAGGCCCGCTGCGCCGGGCGAGGTGGCGCACTGCGATTGACCGCGGGCTCTACCGATGTGATCAATGTCGGGTTGATGTCCGGTAGACGGCACGCCGTCAGCGGATCCTTCGGTTTTTCGGGATCCCGCCGTGGATGGATAACTACTCGGTCGCTTTTCCCGACGAGTACCGTTTCGACGACCGCTCCCTCAGGGCGGATGATGACGGCCACGATTTCGAGCGCTTCGTCCTTCAGTGTCTGGAGGTCGACCTCGACAGGGGCGGCTTCCTGCGCCGACTCGCTCGCTCGAACGACGGCTCGATCGACCTCCTGAGGGAGGCCGCAGGCGCGGCGACGGTGGTCGAATGCAAGTTCATCGGCCGCTCCTCGACATCGCACGCCACGCCGCGTTGGCGCGAGGTGGCGGAAAAGCTCCGCACCCACCTACCGGCCCTCGCCCAAGACCCGGCTGCCCGACCCGGCTCGCCGTTCCGCCGCTGGTTGGACGTCGAGCACCCGGTCAAGCGTTACCGGTTCTGCGTGGCGGAGCCGCTGACCGAGCCTGAGGCGCGCAAGCTACGGGAATCGATCCACAGCGAATTCGTCGCTCTGGCCGGCCGCCACGCGGCCCTCGCTCATCTCGCCGACATCGATGTCGACGTATTGTCGTGGGACCATTTCCACGGCGTCCTTTCGCGCTACCCCGCGCTCAGGTTCATGTGGTTCGGCGGCTTGCCCGCCGGCCTCCGCCCGCTGCACGACGGCGCCTCGCAACG
>JAAAPF010000006.1 GCA_009908425.1 Alphaproteobacteria bacterium | reverse complement strand
AGCCCCCTGGGTCGTCTGCGGCCCCGGCGAGAACGCCGGTGTGGTCGACATCGGCCACGGGCTGGTCGCCGTCTTCAAGATGGAGAGCCACAACCACCCGAGCTTCATCGAGCCCTATCAGGGGGCGGCCACCGGGGTGGGCGGCATCCTGCGCGACGTCTTCACCATGGGCGCGCGCCCGGTGGCGCTGTTGAACGCGCTGCGCTTCGGCGCGCCCGACCACCCCCGGACCCGCGCCCTGGTCTCGGGCGTGGTCGCCGGCATCGGCGGCTACGGCAACTGCGTCGGCGTGCCCACCGTCGGCGGCGAGGTCGGCTTTCACACCAGCTACGACGGCAACATCCTGGTCAACGCCATGTGTGTCGGCGTCGCCGCGAAGGACAAGGTGTTCTACGCCGCCGCCGCCGGCGTGGGGAACCCGGTGGTCTACGTCGACGCCAAGACCGGCCGCGACGGCATCCACGGCGCCACCATGGCCTCGGCCGAGTTCTCCGAAGCGAGCGAGGAGAAGCGTCCGACGGTGCAGGTGGGCGACCCGTTCAAGGAGAAGCTGCTCCTGGAGGCGTGCCTCGAGCTGATGGCGAGCGACGCCATCGTCGCCATCCAGGACATGGGGGCGGCGGGGCTGACCTCCTCGTCCTTCGAGATGGCGTCGCGCGGCGGCACCGGCATCGAGCTGGAGCTCGACCGCGTGCCGGTGCGCGAGCGCGGCATGACGCCCTACGAGATCATGCTGTCGGAGAGCCAGGAGCGCATGCTGCTGGTGCTGCGCCAAGGGGCGGAGGCCGAAGCGGCCGCGGTGTTCGAGAAGTGGGAGCTCGACGTCGCCACCATCGGGCGGGTCACCGACGGCGGCCGCATGGTGCTCCGCTTCGAGGACGCGACCGTCGCCGACGTGCCGATCGCGCCGGTCGCGGGCAACGCGCCGGTCTACGAGCGAGCGCGGGCGGCGGCGCCGCCACCGGTGCCGGTGACCTCCGATCTGGTGCGCGGCCCGCTGCCCTACACCGCCGCGCTCGAGCGGCTGATCACCGCGCCCGACCTCGCCAGCCGGCGCTGGGTCTACGAGCAGTACGACAGCACGATCATGGCCGACACGCTCGCCGGGCCCGGCGGCGACGCGGCGGTGGTGCGGCTGTTCGGCACGCCCGCGGCGCTCGCGCTCACCGTCGACTGCACCCCGCGTTGGGTCGCCGCCGATCCCGAGCGCGGGGCCGCGCTCGTGGTCGCCGAAGCCTGGCGCAACCTCACCGCCGTGGGCGCCCGGCCGCTCGCGATCACCGACTGCATGAACTTCGGCAATCCCGAGCGGGCGCAGGTGATGGGGCAGTTCGCCGGCGCCGTCGACGGCATGGCACGCGCCTGTCGGCGGCTCGACTTCCCGGTCGTCTCGGGCAACGTCTCGCTCTACAACGAGACCCGTGGGCGCGCGATCCAGCCGACCCCGACCGTCGGCGGGCTCGGGCTGGTCGAGAACGCCGATCACCGCGTCTCGATCGCCTTCGACGCCGCCGAGCTGCAGCTGGTGCAGCTGGGCGAGTGCTTCGGCTGGCTCGGCGCGTCGCTCTACCTGCGCGAGGTCTGCGGCAGCGAGGACGGCGGTCCGCCGCCGCTCGACCTCGCCCAGGAACGCCGCAACGGCGACTTCGTCCGCGCCGAGATCGCCCGGGGCCGGATCCGCGCCTGCCACGACGTCGCCGATGGTGGGCTCCTGGTCACCGTCGTGGAGATGGCGCTCGCTTCCGGCATCGGGGTCGAGGTGCGGGGGCCCCGCGGGGCCATCGCCGAGGCCGGGTGGTGGTTCGGCGAGGAACCGTCGCGCTACGTCGTGGCGATCGCCAAGGCGGAGCTCGCCGATTTCCTCGACGCCGCGAGCCGGGCCGGCGTGCTCGCCCGGGTGGTGGCGCGCACCGGCGGCGACGACGTCGTCGTCGGCCGCCACGGGCGGATTCCGCTGGCGCGGCTGCGCGGTCTGTACGAGGGCTGGTTGCCCGCCTACATGGAAGGGGCCGAAGCGACGGCCGCTTCGCGCGCCGATGGGGGGACGAGGCCATGCCGATGAGCGCCGACGAGGTGCAGCGCGTCATCCAGGGCGCGCTGCCCGACGCCGAAGTGACGCTGGAAGACCTCGCGGGCGACGGCGACCACTACCGCGCCCACGTCGTCTCGCGCGCCTTCGCGGGCAAGAGCCGGGTGCAGCAGCACCAGCTGGTCTACGCCGCCTTCGGCGAGCGCATGGGCACCGAGCTCCACGCCCTCGCGCTGACCACCGCCGCGCCGGCGGAGTGACCCGGAATTTCCAGAGGGGGATCAAGATGACCGAGCCCACCGTCCACGATCGCATCCACCAGCAGATCGATGCCGACGACGTCGTCCTCTACATGAAGGGGACGCCGATCTTTCCGCAGTGCGGCTTCTCGGCGATCGTCGCCGAAGCGCTGTCGCGCACCGGCGTCAAGTTCCAGGCCTACAACGTCCTGGAGGACAGCGACCTGCGCGAGGGCATCAAGAGCTTCTCGAACTGGCCCACGATCCCCCAGCTCTACGTCAAGGGCGAGTTCGTCGGCGGCTGCGACATCGTCCGCGACATGTACGAGTCGGGCGAGCTGGGTCAGCTGATGCAGGAGAAGGGGGTCGGCGCCGAGGCCTGAGCGCCACGACCGCGACGGCGGGGGCGCGGACCCCCGACCGTCGTCGCCGGAAGAACTCACCCCTCGGCGATGCCGGCCGGGCCGGGCGGAACGGGCGCGGTACGCGACCGGTACGGCACCGCCTCCAGCCCGCCGGCGGGCGCGGCGGCGAGCCGCCGCGCGAGTAACCAAACGTTCAGCGCGAATAGTACTCGATGACGAGGTTCGGCTCCATCTGCACCGGATAGGGCACGTCACCCGTCTTCGGCGTCCGCACGAACGTCGCCTTTAGCGCCTTTTCGTCCATGTCGATGTATTCGGGGACGTCACGCTCGCGGTTCTGCACCGCGTCTTGCACCATCAACTTGTCCTTGGAGCGATCGACCACCCCGATGACGTCGCCCTCGCGGACCAGATAGCTCGGGATGGTGACGCGGCCGTCGTTCACCTGGACGTGGCCGTGGTTCACCATCTGGCGCGCCTGCTGCATCGTGTGCCCCAGGTTCATGCGGTAGACCACCACGTCGAGGCGGCGCTCCAACAGCCCGATGAGGTTCTCGGCCGTATCGCCCTTGCGCTTCGTCGCCGTCTCGTAGCTCTTGCGGAACTGCTTCTCGGTCATGTTGGCGTAGTAGCTCTTGAGCTTCTGCTTCGCCAACAACTGGTTGCCGTAGTCCGAGATCTTTCGGCGCTTTTGGCCGTGCATGCCCGGCCGGTAGTTCTTCTTGGCGAGCGGATCCTTCGCCCGGCCCCAGAGATTGACGCCGAGGCGGCGACAGATCTTGGTCTTCGCTTGAACGCGCTTGGTCATCTCGAACCGTCGGTTGGGAGTTCCTCGAAGCGCCGAGCCTATACCGACCGGCGGCGGCGGCTGTCAAACGCTTCGGAAGCGGCCCCGCTGCACCAGGCCCTTGATCACCCCGCGCAGGGTCTGGAGTTCGACCTGCTGCAGTTCGCGGCGGTGCAGCAGCATCTCCAGGTCTTGGATGCGCTTGTCGCGGCGGTCGGGACTGCGAAAGAAGCTGGTGTCGTCGAGCAGCGCGACCAGGTCGGCCAAGAGCCGATCGACGTCGGCCTTCGCCGCGGGTTCGAGGGCGTCGGCGGCGCGCAGCGGCGGTGTGGTGTCGTGGGCGCGGTGGAACTCGTAGGCCACCAGCAGCACCGCCTGGGCGAGGTTGAGCGAGGCGAAGCCGGGGTTCAGCGGGATCGACACGATGGCGTCGGCGCGCGCGACGTCGTCGTTCTCGAGCCCGGTGCGCTCGGGTCCGAACAGCACCCCGACGCGCTCGCCGCCAGTGAGGCGCTCGCGCAGTTCCCGCCCCGCGGCGTCACCGGTGAAGACCGGCTTCACCATCTCGCGCGGCCGCGCCGTGGTGGCGAAGACGCGGTGCAGGTCGGCCACCGCGGCGCGGGTGTCGTCGAACAGCTCGACCTCGTTGAGCACCACGCTCGCACCGGAGGCGGCGTTGACCGCCTTGGCGTTGGGCCAGCCGCAGAGCGGCGCGACCAGCCGCAGCCGCGTCAGCCCGAAATTGAGCATCGCCCGCGCGGTGGTACCGATGTTCTCGCCCATCTGCGGGCGCACCAGCACGACGACCGGCTGCGGGCCGTCCGTCGCCTCGCGGCGGTGGTCGGTGCCGGCCACCGGCGCGCGCTCAGGCGGCGCGCCGCAGGCCGCTGGTCAACAGCTTGTAGGTCACCGCGTCGCTCAAGGCGATGAACGAGGCGTCGAGAATGTTGGCGGACACCCCTACCGTCGACCAGCTGCGCCCTTCGATGTCGCGGCTGTCGATCATCACCCGGGTCACCGCCGAGGTGCCGGCGTCGGGGTCGAGGATACGCACCCGGTAGTCGACCAGATGCATCGTCTCCAGCGCCGGATAGGTCGGCAACAGCGCCGCCCGCAGCGCGCGGTCGAGGGCGTCCACCGGGCCGTCGGCCTCGGCGACGCGGAAATGGCGCTCGCCCTCCACCTCCACCTTCACCGTGGCCTCGGAGACGGTGACCTTCTGGCCCTTGGCGTTGAAGCGGCGCTCGGTGATGACCCGAAAGCCGACGAGCTGGAAGAAGTCGGGCACCTGATGGGCCGCCCGCCGCGCCAGGAGCTCGAAGCTCGCCGCCGCGCCCTCGTAGGCGTAGCCCTGGCTCTCGCGCGCTTTGATCTCGCCCAGCAGCTCGCCGAGCGCGTCCGCCGGGGTCGGGCAGCCGATGGCGTCGAGCCGCGCCTTCAAGTTGGCGCGGCCGGCCTGATCGGAGACGACGATGTCGCGGGTGTTGCCGACCGTCCGCGGGTCGACGTGCTCGTAGAGCGAGGGCGCCCGCGCCACCGCCGAGGCGTGCAGCCCGCCCTTGTGGGCGAAGGCGTTGCGACCGACATAGGCTGCGCTCGGGTTGGGGGTGCGGGCGAGGATCTCGTCGAAGCGGCGCGCGATCGGCGTCAGCTCCTCCAGCTTCTCGGGCGCGACCCCGCAGTCGAAGCCCGCCTTGAGCACCAGCGTGGGCAACAGCGTCACCAGGTTGGCGTTACCGCAGCGCTCGCCGAGGCCGTTGAGCGTGCCCTGGACCTGGCGCGCGCCCGCGCGCACGGCGGCGAGGCTGTTGGCCACGGCGCAGCCGGCGTCGTCGTGGGTGTGGATGCCGAGCCTGGCGGTGGGCAGGGCGGCGGCGATGTCGGCGACGACGCGCTCGACCTCGTGCGGCAGCGTGCCGCCGTTGGTGTCGCACAAGATCAGCCAATCGGCTCCGCCCGCCAGCGCCGCCTCCAGACAGGCGCGGGCGTAGGCCGGGTCGGCCTCGTAGCCGTCGAAGAAGTGCTCGGCGTCGAACATGACCTCGTCGGCGTGGGCGCCCGCCGCGGCGACGCTGTCGGTGATCATCGCCAGGTTCTCGTCCGGCTCGACGCCGAGGGCCTCGCGCACGTGGCGCCCCCAGGTCTTGCCGACGAGCGTGATCACCGGCACGCCGGCCTGGAACAGCGGCTGCAGGCCGGGGTCGTTGGCGGCGCTGCGGCCGCTGCGCCGGGTCATGCCGAAGGCGGCGAGCTTGGCCCGCTTCAAGGGCGGCGGGGCGTGGAAGAAGCCGTCGTCCGTCGGATTGGCGCCGGGCCAGCCGCCTTCGACGTACTCGATGCCGAGCTGATCGAGGGCGAGCGCGATCTGGCGCTTTTCTTCGATCGAGAAGTCGACACCCTGGGTCTGCGCGCCGTCGCGCAGCGTGGTGTCGTAGAGATGAAGCCGTTCGGCCATGGCCGGTTCCCGCGGGTTCGACGCGCGCGCACCTAAAGCGTAAACCGCCGGCGACGGCAACCGGCCGGTCGGTGTGACGCCGGCCGGAACCACCGAAAGGAGCCCGCGTGGCCCAGAGCGACGACGTCCCGAGGGTGGTCGCGCCGCCGCCCGTGCTGTTGCTGATCGCGCTCGCCGTCGGCGTCGGGCTCGAGCTGGTCCTGCCGACCGGGTTCGTCGCGGCGGCGCCGGCGGCGGTGCGGTTCGCGGTGGCGGCCGCGGTGCTCGGGCTGTCGGGGGCGCTGGGCGTCGGCGGGATCGTCGCCTTTCGCCGCGCCCGCACTGCGGTGGAACCCTGGCACCCCACCACGGCCCTGGTCACCAGCGGGGTCTATGGCCGCGTTCGCAACCCGATGTATCTGGGCCTCGTGCTGATCACGGCCGCGGTCGCGCTCGCGGCGGCGAGCGACGGCGTGCTGCTCGCCACCGGCGCCCTCGCGGCGGTGCTCCATTACGGCGTGGTGCGGCCCGAGGAGCGCTATCT
>JAAAPF010000256.1 GCA_009908425.1 Alphaproteobacteria bacterium | reverse complement strand
CGGAAGACCTCGTGGCAATCGAGGTCGCCGTAGGCGTAGAAGGGGTCGCGGGTGTTGTCGCTCGCCACCGCCACCGGGATGCCGCGGGCCCGCATCTCGTGCAGCAGCGTGACGCCGCGCCGGCGCGGCGTGCCCTCGCCCCGGTCCTGCAGGTAGAGATTGCACATCGGCAGCGAGACCACGGCGATGCCCGCCTCGGCCACCGCGTCGAGCGTGCGCTTCACGGTGGCCTCGTCCTGCACGCTCAGTGAGCAGCAGTGCCCACAAAGGATGCGCCCGCGGTAGCCCGTGCGGATCGCCGCCTCGGCCACGTGCCGGAGCGTCGTGTCGTTCGGATCCAGGCTCTCGTCGACGTGCATGTCGGCGTCGAGGCCGCGTTCGCCGGCGAGCGCGAACCAGCGCTCCAGCCGAGCGTCGAGATCGTCGCACATCCACGGCACGAGCCCCAGGATGCCGCCGTGCTCGGCGACCCGGTCGGCGAGCGCCGGGCCGTTGGCGCCCTCGTAATCCTCGAAGGTGGCGAGCGCGACCGCCTGCAGCGCGATGCGGTCGGCCCAGCGCGCGCGCATCTCCGCGAAGACCGGCCAGGAGATCGCGTCCTGCGGCGCGGCGCTGTCGAGGTGGGTGCGGATGGCGGTCGTGCCGTGGGCCCAGGCGCAGCGCAGCGCGAAGTCCATGCGCGCGGCGACGTCCTCGGCCCGCCAGTTGGCCTCGCGGTCGCGCCGCACGGTCTCGAGCGCGGTCCAGAAGCCGCCGTCGGTGTTCCGCGCCCGCGGCCAGATGTGCCCCTTGTCGAGATGGGTGTGCAGATCGACCGGCGCCGGCCACAGCATGCGCCCGCCGGCGTCGACGCGATCGCCGACACCGGGCGCGGTCAAACGGCCGCCGTCGATCCCGACCGCGAGGGTGACGACGCTCTCGTGGTCCGCGGGGCCCGCGGCGAAGCCGTCGACGAGGCACGCCGGCACGCGGACGTTCGCGAGCGTGTAAGGGCCGTCGCTCGGCGGCCGCACCGTCTCAGCTCTCCCGCTTCACCGCGCTCTCGTGCCAGCGGCGCAGGAGCAGGTGGGACAACAGCGAGGACGCCAGGAAGATGGCGATGCCGGTGAGCGAGATCAGCACGAGTGCCGCGAACATGCGCGGGATGTCGAGGCGGTAGCCGGCCTCCAGGATGCGGTAGGCCAAGCCCGAGCCGGTGCCGGCGCTGCCGGCGGCGAACTCGGCGACGATGGCGCCGATGAGCGCCAGGCCGCCGGCGATCTTGAGGCCGCCGAGGAAGTACGGCATCGCCGCCGGCAGCCGCAGAAAACGCATGGTCTGCCAGCGGTTCGCGCCGTAGAGTTCGAACAAGTTCTGAAGATTGTGGTCGGCCGAGTTCAACCCCAGCGTGGTGTTCGAGAGGATCGGGAAGAAGGCGACGATCCAGGCGCAGATCAACAGCGCCACCTGGGTGCTGTCGACGTAGATCAAGATGAGCGGGGCGATCGCCACGATCGGCGTCACCTGCAGGACGACGGCGAAGGGAAACAGCGAGAGCTCGACCCATTTCGAGAGCGAGAACAGCACCGCGAGCCCGACCCCGCCGACGATCGCCACCGCCAGCGCCATGAAGGTGACCTGCAGCGTCACCAGGAGCGAGCCCGAGAGCGTGCCCCAATCCTCGACCAGGCTCTGCGCCACCAGGCTCGGCCCGGGCAGGATGTAGTGCGGGACGTCGTTCCACCACACCACCAACTCCCACAACCCCAGCGCGGCGAGCGCGATCGCGATCGGCGCCACCCAGCGCAGCACGCGCTCGCGCCGCGCCCGCCGGGCGTGGGCGTCGGCGGCGGCGCTGTCGGTGGCCGCGGCGTCGCCGCCGAGCGCGGCGCGGTCGGCCAGCGTCGGCTGCTCCAGCACCGTCGACATCAGCTCTCCCCCATGGCGCGCTTGAGGGCGGCGGAGGCCTCGCGGCACCAGGCGTTGTAAGGCTCGGAAGTCCGAAAGGCGTCGTCGCGCGGATAGGGTGCGTCGACCCGGATCTCCTCGACGATGCGGCCCGGGCGCGCGGCCATCACCAGGATGCGCTCGGAGAGATAGACGCTCTCGAACACGCTGTGGGTGACGAAGACGACGGTGAACCGGCGTCCGGCCCACAGCCGCAGGAGATCGTCGTTGAGCCGGAAGCGGGTGATCTCGTCGAGCGCGGCGAAGGGCTCGTCCATCAACAACAGCTTGGGTTCGGTGACGAGGGCGCGGGCGATCGAGGCCCGCATCTTCATCCCTCCCGATAGCTCTCGCGGATAAGCATTTGAAAACTCCCGCAACCCCACCAGGTCCAGCACCTCGTCGACGCGGGCGCCGACCGCGCGTCGGCTCATCCGCTGCAGGCGCAGGGGCAGGTAGACGTTGTCGAACACCGAGGCCCACGGCATCAGCGTCGGCTCCTGGAAGACGAAGCCGATGTCGCCGACGGCGACCTCGCCGCTCCAGACGAGCCGCCCGGCACTGAGGCCCGCGAGCCGGCTGATCAGGCGCAGCGCCGTCGACTTGCCGCAGCCCGAGGGGCCCAAGAGGCTCACGAACTCGTGCTCGCCGACGGCGAGGTTGAGGTTCTCCAGCGCGACGGTGCCGTTGGCGAAGGTCTTGTGGACCCCCTGCAGTTCGACCAGCGTCGGCTTGGGCGTGGTCGACCGGCGGGCGAGCACGTCGACGGTCACGCCGCGGATCCGCGGCTCACTCGACGAGCTCGGCCTTGCGATCGAGACCGACGCCGTTGTTGACGAAGTCGAGGGTGTAGCCCTCCTCGTAAGGCATGTCGGCCGGGTAGACCCCCCAGTCGACCGTCTTCTCCCAGAAGCTGCGCCAGCGCGCGTCGGTCATCGCGCCGATGCCGAGCTCCAGCGCGTCGCCCGAGTCGACGATGCCGTACTCCTTCATTTTAGCGACCGAGAAAGCGATCTGCTCGTCGGTCATATCCGGGTTGTCGGCCTTGATCAGTTCGTCGGCGGCGCTGCGGTCGCCGTAGAGATAGCCGTACCAGCCGAGGATCGAGGCCTCGACGAAGCGCTGCACCACGTCGCGGTTCTCCTCCAGGAACGGGCGCATGACGACGATGGTCGTCGAGTAGCTGTCGTAGCCCGCCTCCGCCATCGACAGGACGACCGGCTCGAAGCCGCCCTCGTTCATGATCGCGAGCGGTTCGGAGGTGACGTAGCCCTGCTGCACCTTGTTCGGATCGGCGATGAACGGCGCCGGGTTGAAGGTGTAGGGCTCGAGCTGATCGTCGCTGAGCCCGTACTCGGCCTGGAGCCAGCGCCAATAGGTGATGCGGCCGCTCTGGCCCACCAGGAGGGTGTGGTCGTGGAGATCCTCGAAGCCGTCGATGCCCTGCCCGGGATGGGCGAGCAGGACCTGCGGCTCCTTTTGGAAGATCGCCGCGACGGTGACCGCCGGGATGTCGTTCTCGACGTAGTTGAACGCCGTGAACATGTTGCCGCCCATGTAGAAGTCGAGACGGCCGGCGGCGAGCAGCTGGCCGTGCATGACCTGGGGGCCGCCCTGGCGGATGGTGACGTCGAGGCCGTAGTCCTCGTAGATGCCCTCGGCCACGGCCTGGTAGTAGCCGCCGTGCTCCCCCTGCGCCTTCCAGTTGGTCCCGAAGGTGACCTCGTCGAGCGCCGCGGCCGGTCCCGCCGCGACGACGACGAGCGCCGCGCTCGTCACGAGATGCCGCATGTCGTCCTCCCCACGCGTCGCTCCGTCGCCCGCGAGCAAGGCCCGTGCCAGCGCTCGCCGCGGTCGAACACCGAGCCGTCGACGGCGCGGGAAGCACGTGGCCCCGGAGTGGTCAAGGCGAAAGCACCTTGGCACGGCGTCGCGGGCGCGCGAGGTTGCGCTCAGGTGGCGGTCGCCGGTCCGACCGACGACCGTCCCGCCGGCCAGCGGCGCGGCCACGGGCGGTGCACCCGTCTCGCCGTTGGTCTCGACCCGGCGGCGCGACGCGCCGCCGCCGGCCGCGCCGCCCCCGCCGTCGAAGGAGCTCCCTCGTGCGCCTCTTGATCACCGGCCTGATCGTGCTGCTCGCCGCTCCGCTCGCCCGCGCCGGCGAGCTCAGCCTGACCGAGACGGCCAGCCGCGAGGTCGAGAACGACCGCTTCACCGCGCGGCTGGAGGGCCGCGCCACCGCCGACGACCCGGCGACCGCGCAGGCCGAGCTCAACGCCCTGATGGCCGCCGCCCTCGCCGCCGTCGCCGACGCGCCGGCGCTCGAGGTCGAGACCGGGGCCTACGACGTCCGCCCGGACCGGGACGACGACGGTGAGGTCGAGCGCTGGATCGCGCGCCAGACGCTGATGCTCGACGGTGCCGAGCGGAGGGCGCTCGTCGCCACCGTCGCGGCCCTGCAGGAGCGCGGCCTGGCGACGCTCGGGCTCGGCTCGCGGCTCACCGAGGCGCGCGCCGACGGCGTGCGCGACGCGCTGGTCCGCGAGGCCGTGACCGCCCTGCGCGCGCGGGCGGACCTCGCCGCCGCCGCCTTCGATCAGGCGATCGCCGGCTGGCTGGCGGTGCGCCTCGACGGCGCCCGGCCGATGCCGCGGGCGATGCAGGCCGACGCCGCGGCGGCCGCCACACCGCCGGCGCTGACCGTCGGCACCACCACCGTGCGGGTCACCGTCGAGGCCACCGCCGAACTCGCCGCCGGCGCCGACCGCTAGCCCGCGGCGCGCGCTCACTCCGGGGGCGGGGCCGGCGCGCCCTCGCGGGCGTGGAGGACGAAACCGAGGGTGCTCAACAGCAGCTGCGCCGCCAGGATCTGCGTGACCTCGCCCGGGTCGTAGGGGGGTGCGACCTCGACCAGGTCGAGCCCGACGATCTCGCCGCGGCCGGCGAGGCCCTGCAACAGCTCCAGCACCTCGTAGTAGGTGAAACCGCCGTGGCTCGGGGTGCCGGTGCCGGGGGCGATCGACGGATCGAAGCCGTCGACGTCGATGGTGACGTAGTAGCGCGCGCCTTCCGGGATCCGCGCCAGCACCGCGTCGGTGCCGAGATCGCGGACGTGGCGCACCGAGAGGATGCTCGAGCCCATCGCCCGGGCGGCGTCGTAGCCGTCCTTGGCGGTCGAGGAGACACCCCGGATCCCGAGTTGGGTGAGGCCGGCGACGTGATCCATCTCGGCGGCACGACGCATGCAGTTGCCGTGGCCGAACCGAACGCCCATGCGCTCGTCCACGAAGTCGAGATGGGCGTCGAACTGCACGACGTGGATCGGGCCGTGCTCGGAGAATGCGGCGATCGCCGGGGCGGTGACGGCGTGGTCGCCGCCGAGCACCACCGGCAGCGCGCCGCGGTTCAACAGCGCCCGCACGCCGTCCTCGACGTTGGCGAGGCTGGTCACGCTGTCGGTGTGGACGATGTCGACGTCGCCGGCGTCGACGAGCTGCACCCGCTCGCGCGGGAGGTAGGTGACGTCGTCCTCGTGGTCGTAGGCCCCGGCGTGGCCGAAGGTGAACAGGGTCGAGGCCTGGCGGATGCCGCGCGGCCCCATGCGCGCCCCGGAGCGGTACTGCGTGCCCATGTCGAAGGGCGCGCCGAGCACGGCGACGTCGGCGTCGAGCCGGTCCCAGTCGGTCACGACCGGCGCCTTGGCGAAGGTTGCGGGACCGACGAACGGCAGGTCCAGACGTCCGCTCTCGTAGCCCTGCGCCGCCATGCGCTGTTCCTTTCGGCTAGCTGCTCCGACGCCTCGTCCTAGCACGGCCGCGCCGCCGCGTGCGCCACCGACCTCCGCCTCTCGGCCGTGACGTTTCGGTAAAGCCTGCGTCGCAGCCCCGCCGGCGGGGTCGCCCGGCTCGATGCGCGCGGGCGCGGGGCTCGCCTCCACCATCCTCGTGCCACTGGTCGTCACGCCCGGCCGCGTCGGCGGCGACGCGCCGCCCCCGACCGGGCCCGACGTCCGGCCCTCGCGCTCTTCGCGATCGTGGGCTACCTGTCGAGCCGGCGGACCGACCCGCTGGCGCCGCTGGTCCTCGGCCCGATCGGGGAGAAGGCGTGCCGCCCGGCGCCGATCGCGTCCCGGGCGATCGCTCGACGGTCGTCGAGCGGCCGCTCGCGGCGATCTTCGGAGCTCGGCCGCGCTGCTCTTCGTCCCGGCGCTCGTCGAGCCGCGCCGGCGACGCCGGGCGACGCAACCCGCCGCGTCGCCCGCCCGTTCGTCGCTTGGAACCCACGTTCGAGGACCTCGCCCGACCATGGCCGAAACCATCGCCGCCCTGTTCGCGCCCCACCGCCACGACCGCCCCGCCGTCGGCGCGCCGGGTCGGCCCTGGCTCGATTACGGCCAGCTCGACCGGCTCGCCAAGGCGACGCGGCAGTCGCTCAACGTGCTCGGCATCGGCCGCGGCGACCGGGTCGCGATCGTGCTCCCCAACGGCCCGGAGATGGCCACCTGCTTCG
>JAAAPF010000202.1 GCA_009908425.1 Alphaproteobacteria bacterium | reverse complement strand
GCGGAAGACGCGGCGCTCGGCCGTCGTCTCTGGCCCGGCGGATGCGGCGTTCAGCCGTCGTCGCGGGCCCGGAAGACGTAGCCGAGACCGTGTTCGGTCTCGATGTAGCGCGGTCGCGGCGGGTCGGGCTCGATCTTGCGGCGCAGCCGGCCGATCAGGACGTCGACCGTGCGCTCGCTCGGGACGTCGCCGCGATGGGTCAACTCGTCGAGCAGGTCGCGCCGCGGCACGACCTCGTCCGCCCGCTCCAAAAGCGCGGTCAGGAGCTCGAACTCGCCGCGGGTGAGCCGCACCCGATGGCCGGTGGGGGCGTGGACGTCGCGGGCGACGCGATCGAGCGTCCAGCCGCGGTGGCGCAGCACCGGCGGCTTGTTCTCGTTGGCGCCGTGGGTGCGGCGCAGGATGTTGCGCGCCCGGGCGAGGAGTTCACGCTCGTTCACCGGCTTGGTGAGGTAGTCGTCGGCGCCGAGTTCGAGGGCGAGGATGCGGTCGACGTCGTCGGCGCGCACGCTCACCACCATGATGCCGAGCCGCGGCTCGTCGCGCAGCTGGCGCAGCAGCGAGATGCCGTCCTCGCCCGGCAGCCGGATGTCCAAGGTCACGAGATCGGCTTGATCCGACGACAGCACCTCGCGGAGTTGCGGGCCGTCGCTGGCCTCGCTCACCCGATAGCCTTCGCTGGCGAAATGCCCGGCCAATAGCCCCCGAGTGACCGCTTCATCTTCGACAACGACGATATGAGACGTCGCGGGCATGCTGTTCACCGCTCTGTGGAGCCACCCCTCCATTGTTGAACCGAGTCTACAAGGCGTTCATACCAAAGTCGAATGATTTTTGTGCACCGCGAGACGCTCGGCGGTGGCGATGGCGGCAGCGAGGCTCGCCGGGTCGGCCGTGAGTTCGGCGGCGATGTCGAAGGCGGTGCCGTGGTCGGGGCTGGTGCGCACGAAGGGCAGGCCGAGGGTCACGTTCACGCCGTCGGCCAAGCCGCCGAGCTTGATCGGGATCAGCCCCTGGTCGTGGTACTGCGCCACGACGACGTCGAAGCGCCCGGCGCGCGCCAGGCGAAAGACGCTGTCCGCCGGCAACGGACCGATGACGTCGAAGCCGTCCGCGCGCGCCGCCGCCACCGCCGGGGCGATGACGTCGATCTCCTCGCGGCCGAAGCGCCCGCCCTCGCCGGCGTGCGGGTTGAGGCCGGCCACCGCGATCCTCGGTGCGGCGACCCCGAAGGCCCGCGCGCCCATGGCCGCGAAGCGGACGGCGCGACGCTGCATCGCGCCGTCCAGGCGCGCGATCGCGGTGGCGAGGGGCTCGTGGGTCGTGACCAGCACCACCTTGAGCTCGGGCGTGGCCAGCATCATCGCCACCTCGTCCACGCCGGCGTGGTGGGCCAGCATCTCGGTGTGACCGGGGAAGGCCACGCCGGCGGCGGCGAGCGCCTCCTTGTGCACCGGCGCGGTGACCACGCCGTCCACCGCACCGGCGAGGGCGAGCGCGACCGCCCGGCGAACACAGGTGTAGGCCGTGCGGCCGGCGGCGGCGCTGATCTCGCCCCGGCGGACGCCGACGACGGGAACCTCCGTCGCCAGCACGTCGACGCTGTCGGCGGGCGGCCGGGCGTCGGGCGCCGTCACCGCGCGCACCGGCGGAATCGCCGCCAGCTTCGCGGCGACCCCGGCGAGCCACCCCGGATCGCCGACCACCAGCGGCCGGGCGGCGGGCGGCATCGCCGCCAGCGCCTTGAGAACGATTTCCGGGCCGATCCCGGCCGGATCGCCCATCGTCAGCGCCAGCCGCGCCGACCGCGCGGCGCCGGCGGCCGTCACCGTCGTGCTCTCCGACGGCCGGCGAGCGTCGCCGCGACGCGCGTTCGCGCCGCAGCACGCATGTCGAACCGGAGCGGCCGGCCTGCTAACCTGCCCGCATGTGGAAAGGAGATCGTGGCATGCAGCGTGGCGGCACCGAAGCGGACGTTCTGGCCTGGCTCGACGACCGCCGCGCCGAGATGGTGACCCTCCTGGAAGCACTGGTGAACGTCGACAGCGGCTCGCTCGACCGCGACGGCGTCAACCGCGCCGGCGAGGTGCTGACGCATTTCCTCGCCGGCCACGGGCTCGAGGTCGAGGTCACCCCGGGCGAGCGCCACGGCGACGGGCTCACCGTGCGGCTGCCGGCGGCGGGCGGCCGCGACGTGCCCGGCCCGGTCCTCCTGCTCGGCCACCGCGACACCGTGTTCCCGACCGGCGAGAGCGCGCGCCGACCGTTCCGCGTCGAGGGCGAGCGCGCCTTCGGTCCCGGTGTCGCCGACATGAAGGCCGGGCTGGTGATGAACGCCTTCGTGATGGCGGCCTTCGCCGCCCGCGGCGGCGCGCCGGTGCCGCTGGTGATGCTCACGACGGCCGACGAGGAGATCGCCTCGCCCGAGGGCCGCGCCCTGATCGAGGCCACCGCCCGCGACGCCCGCTGCGTCTTCAACGCCGAGCCCGGACGGCCCGGCGGCGGCGTCGTCACCAGCCGCAACGGTGCGCTCTTCTGCGAGGTCGAGATCAGCGGCCGCGCCGCCCATTCCGGCGCCAGCCACAAGAAGGGTGCGAGCGCGATCGAGGCGGCGGCGCGCAAGGTGCAGGCGCTGCACGCGCTCACCGACTACGACACCGGCGTGACGTTGAACGTCGGCGTCGTCGCCGGCGGGGAAGCGGTCAACACGGTGGCGCCGTTCGCGCGCTTCGGCTTCGACTGCCGCTTTCCGAGCCGGCTCGCCTTCGCCGAGGTCGAGCCCACGATCGAGCGCATCCTCGCGCGCGAGGAGGTGGCCGGCACGGCCGCGCGGGTGACCGGCCGGCGGGTGTTCCTGCCGGTCGAGGAGACCGCGCGCGACCGCGAGCTGTTCGAGCACTACGCCGCCTGTGCCGACGCGCTGGGGATGGCGGTGGAGCCGGCCTTCTCCGGCGGCTCGGCGGATTCGGGCTTCACCAGCGCGCTCGGGGTGCCGACGCTCTGCGGCACCGGCCCGATCGGCGAGCACGCCCACACGCCGCACGAGGTCTGCCATCTCGACAGCCTGGTGCCACGCGCCCGGGCGCTCGCGCTGGCGATCCTGCGCCTCCAGCCGTGAGCCGGCCGCCGCGCTCACGCCGCCGGCTCGAGGATGCGGCGGAAGGTCAGGTTGAGCCGCGGGCCGACGGGCTTGGCGGTCTTGGGCAGGGCGTGCAGCCAGTGGACCTGCGAGCCGGGCCCCATCACCAGACACGAGCCCGGCGGCAGGTCGAGATCGATCGTGAGCCCCTTGTCGCGGCGGTGGCGCAGCTTGAAGCGGCGCACCGCGCCCAAGGACAGGCTGGCGATGATCGGATCCGGGCCCAGCGCCGGCTCGGCGTCGCGGTGCCAGGCGACGCTGTCGGAACCGTCCCGGTAGAGGTTCAAGAGCACCGAGTTGAAGCCGACGCCGGCGAGGCGCTCGGCCGTCGCCTTCAGCGGCAGCAGCTCGTCGAGCCAGGGCTGCGGCGGGTTGTCGACGCCGCTGTAGCGGTAGCCGGCGTCGCCGTACCAGGCGGTGAGCCGCGGCAGCGCCACCGTCCGGCCCATGATCCGCGCGTCCTCCTGCCGCCAATCGACGACGTCCGTCAGCCGGGCGAGGACGCTCTCGGGCGCGGCGACGACGTTCTCGAACAGATACGCTTCGCCGTCCTTGGGTAGCCGATTGGCCGTCATCGCTCCGCGCTCCACCTTCGCTGGTGAGGTCGCGACGGGGCGGGCGGCTGTCAACGCCCGGCGACCGCACCGGGCAACCATGGAGGAACGCATGCAGGTTCGTGCCGCGGTGGCCTACGGCGCCGGCCGGCCCCTCAGCGTCGAGACGGTCGAGCTCGACGGCCCGCGCGTGGGCGAAGTGCTGGTCGAGATCAAGGCGACGGGGGTGTGCCACACCGACGAGTTCACCCGCTCCGGCGCCGATCCCGAGGGCCTGTTTCCGGCCATCCTCGGCCACGAGGGCGCGGGCGTCGTCGTCGACGTCGGCCCCGAGGTCAAAAGCGTGAAGCCGGGCGACCACGTCATCCCGCTCTACACGCCCGAGTGTCGCGAGTGCGAATACTGCCTGCACCCCAAGACCAACCTGTGTCAGGCCATCCGCGCGACCCAGGGCAAAGGCGTGATGCCGGACGGCACCTCGCGCTTTCGCACGGGCGCCGACATGCTGCACCACTACATGGGGACGTCGACCTTCGCGAACTATACGGTGTTGCCGGAGATCGCGGTGGCGAAGGTGCGCGCGGACGCGCCCTTCGAGACGATCTGGCTCAACGTGATCCAGGCGGCCCGGATGGTCGGCGCCGACCGCATCGTCGGCATCGACCTCAACCCCGCCAAGGAGCCTCTCGCCCGCAAGTTCGGCATGACGGACTTCGTCAACCCGACGGACCTGGGGGACAAGAGCGTCGTCGAGGCGGTGGTGGAACTGACCGAGGGTGGCGCCGATTACAGCTTCGAGTGTATCGGCAACGTCGAGGTGATGCGCCAGGCGCTCGAATGCTGCCACAAGGGCTGGGGCGAGAGCATCGTCATCGGCGTCGCCGGCGCCGGCGAGGAGATCGCGACGCGCCCCTTCCAGCTCGTCACCGGCCGGGTCTGGCGCGGCAGCGCCTTCGGCGGCGCGAGGGGCCGCACCGACGTGCCGAAGATCGTCGACTGGTACATGGAGGGCAAGATCGACATCGACGACCTCATCACCCACCGGATGCCGCTCGACGACATCAACACGGCCTTCGAGCTGATGCACCGGGGTGAGAGCATCCGCAGCGTGGTGACCTTCTGAGCCATGGTCGAAATCATCGAGGAGCACAAGGCGGCGGGCGGGCGCCAGCTCGTCCTCGCCCACGCCAGCGAAGCCACCGCGACGCGCATGGAGGCCTCGCTCTACCTGCCGCCGGCCGCCGAGCGCGGGCCGGTGCCGCTGGTCACCTGGCTCTCGGGACTGACCTGCACCTGGGAGAACGCGACCACCAAGGCGGGCTTTCAGCGCGCCGCCGCCGAGCACGGCCTCGCCGTCCTGTGCCCCGACACCAGCCCGCGCGGCCTCGACCTGCCGGGCGAGCACGCCGACGACGACTTCGGCGCGGGCGCCGGCTTCTACGTCGACGCCACGGTCGCGCCGTGGTCCGGGCACTACCGGATGTGGACCTACGTCTCCGAGGAGCTGCCGCGGCTGGTGGGCGCGGCGTTCCCGCTCGACCTCACCCGCCAGGGGCTCACCGGCCACTCGATGGGCGGTCACGGCGCGCTCACCATCGGGCTCACCCATCCCGAGTGCTACCGCGCCGTCTCCGCGCTGGCGCCGATCGCCTCGCCGACGCGCGCGCCGTGGGGCGAGAAGGCCTTCGCCGGCTATCTCGGCGACGACCGTGAGCGCTGGCGCGCCCACGACGCCACCTGCCTGTTGGCCGACGGCTTCACCCGCGACGAACTGCTGGTCGACGTCGGCACCGCCGACGGCTTTCTCGACACCCAGCTCCAGCCCGACCTCCTGCAGGCGGCGGCCGCGGCGGCGGGCCAAGCGCTGACGCTGCGCTACCAGGAGGGCTACGACCACAGCTACTACTTCGTCGCCACCTTCCTGCCCGACCATCTCGCCTGGCACGCCGCCCGGCTCGCCGGGTGAGCCGGCACCCCGGCGCCCGTCCTCGCGGTCAGTCGGCGCCCGGGGCCGGGGCTTCCTCGAGCAGCCGGCGGGCGCCGAGCAGGCGGCCGCCGAGGACGGCGCAGGCGGCGAGGGTGATCGCGGCGCCGGCCAGCAACGGGGCGCGCAGGCCGGCGAGGTCGGCGACGGCACCCGTGACCAGCGCGCCGGTGGCCGGCCCGGCGCGGAAGATGACGCCGTAGAGCGACATCACCCGGCCGAGCACCGCCTCGTCGACGACGCGCTGGGTGAGCGTCTGGCTGGCGACGCCCGCGGTGGCGACGGCGCAGCCGCTGGCGACCACGGCGGCGAGCGCGACGGCGAGGTGGGGTGCGAGCGCCAAAAGCATCAGGCTCGCGCCGGCGGCGACGTGGCCGCCGACCGCCAGCCGGGTGAGACCCACCGCCCCTTCGCGCTGGGCGAGGTGGAGCGCGGCGAGGATGGCGCCGACGCCGATGCCGGCGGACAGCATCGCCAGCCCGTCGGCGCCGCGGTTCAGCAGCTCGGCGCTGTAGACCGGCAACAGCTCGATATAGCCGCGCATGGCGACGCCGGTGATCACCAACAGCAGCATGATCGGGCCGATACCGGGATGGCCGGCGGCGTAGCGCACGCCCGCGGCGATGTCGCGCACGAGGGCGGGGCGTCGCCCGGCCGGTCGGGCCGGCGGTTCGAGGTGGATGCCGCGGATGACGGCGAGGAACCACAGCGAGCTGAGGGCGTCGGCGACGAACACCACCTCGACGCCGAAGATCACGATCAACACGCCGGCGAGCGAC
>JAAAPF010000037.1 GCA_009908425.1 Alphaproteobacteria bacterium | reverse complement strand
CTACCGCGCCTGGCTGGAGCTCTCGCCCGAGGCGATGAGCTTCGCCCTCAACCACAACGGCGTGGTCTCCGGCGCGCCGGTCGAGGTCCGCATCCAGACCGGCGAGCGCACCCTCGCCTCCTACCTCACCGAGCCGCTGATGGGCTGGTGGTTCCGCGGCCTGCGCGAAGCCTGAGCCGGCGGCGTCCCGGCCGCGGAGCCGTCACGGCTTCGCGGCGAGCGGGTCCTCGGGCTGGCGAACATAGGCCTGACCCGCCTCCACGACGCCGCGGCGGATGGCGCGCGTGCGGGTGAACAGGTCTTCCAGCACCTCGCCCTGATCCCAGCGGATCGCGCGTTGCAGGGCGATCAGGTCCTCGGTGAACCGGCCGAGCATCTCCAGCGTCGCCTCCTTGTTGTTCAAGAAGACGTCGCGCCACATCACCGGCTCGGAGGCGGCGATACGGGTGAAGTCGGTGAAGCCGCCGGCGGCGTATTTGAACACCTCGGCGCGCGCCTGCTCCTCCAGGTCGGCGACGGTGCCGACGATGGTGTAGGCGATGAGGTGGGGCAGGTGCGAGGTGACGGCGAGGATGCGGTCGTGGTGATCGGGCGTCATCTCGTCGACGGTCGAGCCCACCAGCTCCCACATCGCCCGCACCCGCGCCACCGCCGCCGGATCGGTGCCCGCCACCGGCGTCAGGATGCAGCGGCGCTGCTCGAACAGGCTGGCGAAGGCGGCGTCGGGCCCCGAATGCTCGGTGCCCGCCACCGGGTGGCCGCCGACGAAGCGCTGGGACCGCGGCAGCGCGGCGCCGACGGCGTCGACGACGGCCCGCTTGACCGAGCCGACGTCGGTGACGACCGCGGCCTCGTCGAGGCCGGGCGCGAGCCGGGCGGCGACCTCGCCGATCGCCCCCGGCGGGGTCCCCAACACCACCAGGTCGGCGCCCGCCACCGCCGCCGCCGGGTCGGGGGTGGTGCGGTCGCACAGGCCGAGGGTCGACGCCCGCTCCAGCGTCGCTCGGTGGCGGGCGCAGCCGACGACCTCGCCGACCGCCCCGGCGCGTTTGAGGGCGAGCGCGAGCGAACCGTTGATCAGCCCGGTGCCGATCAGGGCGAGGCGACCGCTCTCGAAGCTCACGCCGCCAGCTCCGCCCGCGCCGTCGCCAGCAGCTCCACCGCGCGGCGGTTTTCCTCCGCCAGCCCGACGCTCAGCCGCACCGACGCCGGCAGGCCGTAGGCCCCCATCGCGCGGGCGAGCACGCCACCGCGCTCCAGGACGGCCAGCACGCGGTCGGCCGCCGCGGCGTCGCGGCAGCGCATCAGCACGAAGTTCGCCACGCTCGCGGTCGGGGCGTAGCCGAGCTCGTGCAGCCGCTCCTCCAGCCAGGGGCGCCACGCGTCGTTGTGGGCCTTGGCGGCGGCGAGGTGCTCGTGGTCCTCCAGCGCGGCGACGCCCGCGACCTGCGCCGGGGCCGCGACGTTGAACGGCCCGCGCACCCGGTTGAGGACGTCGGCGACCGCCGGCGGGGCGTAGGCCCAACCCAGCCGCAGGCCGGCCAGGCCCATGATCTTCGAGAAGGTGCCGAGCACGACGACGTCGTCGGCGTCGCGGGCGAGCGCGAGACCGTCGGCGTAGTCCGCGGCCTCGACGTACTCGCGATAGGCCGCGTCCAGCACCAGGAGAACGCCGTCGGGCAGCGCCGCCCGCAGGCGCGCGACCTCCCGCGCCGGCAGATAGGTCCCCGTCGGGTTGTTGGGGTTGGCGAGGAACACCAGACGCGTGCGCGGCGTGACGCTGGCGAGCACCGCGTCGACCGAGGTCGTCAACGCCGTCTCGGCCGCCGCCACCGGGGTGGCGCCGGCGGCCAGCGCCGAGAGCCGGTACATCAAGAAGCCGTGCGCGCTGTGGACGACCTCGTCGCCCTCGCCGGCGTAGCTCTGGATCAGCAGCGAGATCAACTCGTCGGAGCCGGCCCCGAAGACCAGACGCTCGGCTTCGACGCCGTCGCGGGCGGCGAAGGTCTCGCGCAGGCGGGTCGAGCCGCCGTCGGGATAACGGTGAAGCCGCTCGGCGAGGCCACGATAGGCCTCGATCGCGCGCGGGCTCGGCCCCAGCGGCGATTCGTTCGCCGAGAGCTTGGCGACCGGGCCCCCGGCGGCGCCGGCCGCCTTGCCGCCGACATAGGGCTCGATGTCGAGGATGCCCGGCCGCGGGCGCGGTCCTGCCATCGCGGCGTTCTCCCAACTGCTGCGCTCGTGGCCCGCCGGCGCTCCCGCCGACGGCGCCACACCTCTAGGCGCTCGCCGCCGCGGACGGAAGAGCGGAGGCCGTGCGGCTCAATCTCCCCGCGGCGGCAAGGGGCGGGCCCACGCCCCGATCCGCACGCAGCGTTCGACCTCGCGCGGATGGTCGCGCGGCAGCTCGCGCAGGCGCGGATCGTCGACGTCGACGAAGCCCGCCACGTCGATCAGGTGCCAGGTCTCGGCGCCGCCGGCCGGGCGCGTGGTGCCGCGCCAGCTCGCCTCGAAGCCGGCCTCGGCGAGCACCTCGCGCAGCCGGCCGCGGCTGAGCTGGCCGGCCGCGCCCACCGCCAGGAGGGTGACGTCGTCGCCCGACGGGTCGGGGGGCGAGGCGGCCACCACCAGAGCCTCGTCGCCGTCGGCGTCGCCGCCCGGCTCGCCGGCGATCAGGGGCAGCCGCGCCGCGACGTGCAGGCGGGGATGGGAATCGATCAGACCGGTCCACCACGGCACGTCGTCGCCCGGCGCGGGCAGCACCGCCGCCTGCGCCCGGTCCTCGGCGACCTCGCGCAGGGCCTGGGCGGCGCGGTCGACCCGGCGAAACGGCGTCGCGTGGCCGAAATGGGCGCGGGCGAGGTCCCACACCGCGCGCTCGCCCGGCGGCGCGCACACGCTGACGGTGAAGGCCCCCTGCGCCCGGATCGAGAGCGCGAAGATCTCTCGCCAGAGGCGAACCAGTGCCTCGGTGGGCAACCCCGACGCCGCTTCGCCGGCGAGCCGGCGCAGCACGGAGGCCTCCCGGCCGGGACGGAGGGCGCGTCCGCCGGCGCCTTTGAGCGCGCCGATCCGCGCGCTGACGTCGCGCCGTTCGAGGACCAGCGCCAACAGCGCCGAGTCGATGCGGTCGATCTCGCGCCGCAGCGCGGCGAGATCTTCGGAGTCGTCCTGGGTCATGGCACAACCGACGCGAGAGAGGATGGGTCAGTCTAGGCGCGGCGGCGGTGGCGGGTAAAGGCGACGGCGCGGGTCGCGGCGGGGCGGCGGGGCTGGACGTCGACCCGGGTCCGCGCCGCCGCCGGGCGCACCGGCAGCCGCACCACCCGACCGGCGCGCGCGGCCTCGTCCGCCCGCACCGGGGTGCCGGCGGCGAGCGACTTCTCGGCCTCGAGGATGACCACCCCGCTCAGCTTGCGCATGACGCGCGCACCGGTGCGCTCCCAGGCGGGCGCGGTGCGCAGCCACACCGGCGAGGTGAACGGCGGGACGTAGAGCGCGCGTTCGTGGCGCCGCGGGGTGAACAGGTTGGCGGCGAGCACCTGCTTCAGCTGCGACGCGCTGTAGGGGCGGCCGTAGCCGAAGGGCGTGCGCTCCGCCAGGCACCACAGGCCGCGGCGGTTGGGCGCGATGACGATGAGCCGGCCGGGTTCGTCGAGTACCCGCCAGACCTCGCGCAACAGCCGGTGGACGCGGTCGGTGGTCTCCACCGCGTGCGCGAGCACGGCGACGTCGACGCTGCGGTCGGCCAGCGGCAGCGTGGTCTCCTCGACCAGCGCGCCGACGTTGCCGCGCATGCCGCGACAGGGGTTGGCGCCCTGCTCCTCGGGCATCAGCGCGGCGACGCGGTCGGCGTGCAGGGCGAAGTTGGCGAGAAAGGGCGCGGCGTAGCCCAGGCCGAGCACGCGCAGGCCGCGCTCGGCCGGTCGCAGGGTCTCCAGCCGTCGTTCGATCAACCCCGCCGCCAAGCGCCCGCGCGGGCTGGCGTAGAACGCCTCCAGTTCGTCGATCGCCGGCCGCATCATCGCATTCCGTGGTGGCGTCGTGTCGCGTACGTTGTAGCTCGCGTTCCCGCAGCGGGAAACCAACGGCGCTTTGGAGGGCACCCGATGGCGCGGCTGCACGTGGAGACGATCCCGATCCTGCGTGACAATTACGCCTATCTCTTGACCGAGCCCGAGACCGGGAGCACCGCCGTGGTCGACCCCGGCGAGGCGGGCCCCGTGCTGGCGGCGCTCGAGCAGCGCGGCCGCCGCCTGGATTGGGTCGTGCTCACCCACCACCATCACGACCACGTCGCCGGGCTCCAGGAGATCAAGCGGCGCACCGGCTGCAAGGCCGTCGGCCCGCGCGGCGAGTACAGCCGCATTGCCGGCCTCGATTTGACCGTGGCCGAGGGCGAGAGCTTCGCGCTGGGCCACGCCGTCGCCGAGATCTTCGAAACGCCGGGGCACACCGCCGGCCACGTCTGCTACTACTTCCCGGACGATCCGGCGCTGTTCTCCGGTGACACCCTGTTCGTGCTCGGCTGCGGCCGGCTGTTCGAGGAGGACGCCGCGGCGATGTGGACCTCGCTCGGCAAGCTGGCGGCGCTGCCGCCGGAGACCAAGGTCTATTGCGGCCACGAGTACACCCTCGCCAACGCCCGCTTCGCGCTGACCGTCGACCCCGACAACGCCGACCTCGCGGCGCGCGCGCGCAAGATCGAGGAGGCGCGCGAGCGGGGCGAGCCGACGGTGCCGACGACCATCGGCGAGGAACTCGCCACCAACCCGTTCCTGCGGGCGGACAGCGCCCCGATCCGCCAGCATCTCGCCATGCGCGACGACCCCGCCGCCGCCGTCTTCGGCGAGATCCGCCGCCGCAAGGACCTGGCCTGAGAGCGAGCGGGGCGGCACCGGACACGTCCCGGTGAGCCCGCGCCGCCGGCCGGCGCCCCGGCGTCGGCCGCAACCCGGCGAGCGCCGGCGTGTTTCAGCGCCGAGCGGCGGGCGACGGCGTTGCTGCGGTCCGCTCGGGTTTTGAAATCGGTCCCGCGAGTCCGTAGCGTGATTGGCGTCAGTCATCGAAGCGACGTTCATGCGAGCCTTCGTCGTCGCCACGGCCGGGGTGGTCGCGCGCGCCGGGAGCGCCGCCGCCGGCCGTGTGCCGGGGGCCGCGAGCTTTCCGCAATCGCGCTGGTTCGAGGCGAGCGGTGCACGCCGCGACGCCGCGGCGGTCGCCGCCGAGCTTCCCGACGCGGTCGCGACCGGGAACGGCGAGGTGGTGAGCCACGGCAACACCGGGCCCGGGGCCGCGAGAACGTGACGCTCGACGACGGCTCGATGACGGCCTGGACCCGGGATCCCCGGCTGCCGATGGCGACCCGCGCGGAATGAGCACCGCCCGCCCCACGCCCGCCGCCCGCGCCAGCGGCATCGACGTCGCCCCGGCGCTCGTCGCGGCGACGCTCCTGGCGGCGCTCACCGCCGCCACCGCCGTCACCGTCGGCGGCCGGCAGGCGGCGATCCTCGTGGTCGCCGCCGGGCTCGGCGTGGCGCTCTACCACGGCGCGCTCGGCTTCACCGCGATGTGGCGGCGCTGGCTCGCCACCGGCGACGGCACGGGCGTGCGCGTCCAGCTCGGGATCATCGGCCTCGGCTCGCTCGGCGTCATGCCGCTCGTCGGCGGCTGGCTGCCGGGCTTCTCGGCCTACGGGGCGGTGGCGCCGCTCGGGCTCGAGCTGGTGCTCGGCGCCGCCCTCTTCGGCCTCGGCATGCAGCTCGCCAACGGCTGCGGCTCGGGCACGCTCTTCACCCTCGGCGGCGGCAGCACGAAGATGCTCTTGACCCTCGCCGCCTTCGTCGCCGGCTCGCTCGCCGCCACCTTCCACCTGCATCTCTGGCGCGAGCTGCCGGGCCTGCCGGCGTTCTCCACCGTCCACGCCTGGGGCGTGCCGGCGGCCCTCGCCGCGCAGGCGGCGCTCCTGCTCGTCCTGGCGCGCCTCGCCCGACCGAGCGGCGCCGGCGCCTGGTCGGTCCACCTCGCCGCCGCGGCCTTGGCCGTGCTCGCCGTCGTCCTGTTCTGGCTGCAGGGCTTCCCCTGGGGCGTGACCTTCGCCTTCGCGCTCTGGGGCGGCAAGCTCTACGAGGCCGTGGGCGGCGATCTCGCCGCGGTGCCCTTCTGGAGCGCGGGCTGGGCGCAGGCCGCACTCGACGAGAGCGTGCTCAGGAACGCCACCTCCGTGACCAATTTCGGCGTCGTCCTCGGCGCGCTTCTGGCCGCCGCGCTCGCCGGCCGCTTCCGCCCGCCGCGCACGGTGCCCTGGGGCTCGGCGCTGGCCGCCGTCGTCGGCGGCCTCGCCATGGGCTACGGGGCGCGGCTCGCCTACGGCTGCAACATCGGGGCACTCCTCGGCGGCACGATGAGCGGCAGCCTGCACGGCTGGGTCTGGCTCGCCGCGGCGCTCGCCGGCATGTGGCT
>JAAAPF010000275.1 GCA_009908425.1 Alphaproteobacteria bacterium | reverse complement strand
CTGCACCCAGCGCGAGGGTCTTGGGATCCCGCTCTTCGCTGGTGGATCGGTGACCCGAAGCGGGTTTCGCGCAGTGGGCCGCGTGCCGCTCATGGCCGGATGCCTGCCGGGCCTGGATGATCCGGCGGATTGCTCGCCTCTGATGGCTCAAATGGACGGCGAGCGGAAATGAGGCGCCTCGTCGGTAACGGCCGGAAGATGTGGAGCAGCCGACCCTCGCTGATGCGTTCCATGGCGGCTCCAGCGGGAAGTCGATTGGACATGGGCCGGGCGCGGTCGGCGACAAGGGACGCTGCACCTGCACCTCGACCCGCAGGCCTGCCTCGAGGTCTCGGTGCTGAAGGGTCCGGTCGGCGAGATCCGCCGCATCGCCGACCGCATCACCGCCGAGCGCGGCGTCCGCTACGGCCAGCTCCGGCTGCTGATGTTGGACGAGCCCGCCGGCGACGGCTGACGCCGCGTCAGGCGTTGCCGGGCCGGGCGCACGCGGCCTCGACGCGAGAGGCTATGTTATAATATATCTTTCCGTCGTCGCGCCGAAGGTGCTCGCGAGGGGGAGACCACGCCTTGAACCCAGTGCCCGTGACCGTGCTGACCGGCTATCTCGGCGCCGGTAAGACCACGCTGCTCAACCGCATCCTCACCGAACCGCACGGCAAGCGCTACGCCGTGATCGTCAACGAGTTCGGCGAGGAAGGCATCGACAACGACCTCGTCGTCGACGCCGACGAAGAGGTCTTCGAGATGAACAACGGGTGCATCTGCTGCACGGTGCGGGGGGATCTCATCCGCATCCTGGGCGGGCTGATGCAACGCAGCGACCGCTTCGACGGCATCCTGGTGGAGACCACCGGCCTCGCCGATCCGGCGCCGGTGGCGCAGACCTTCTTCGTCGACGAGGACGTCTCGGAGCGGACGCGACTGGACGCCGTCGCCACCATCGTCGACGCCAAGTTCCTCGAAGCTCGGCTGGACGACAGCCCCGAAGCCGCCGAGCAGGTCGCGTTCGCGGACGTGCTGGTGCTCAACAAGGTCGACCTCGTCGGCGCGGACGACCTCGCGCGCCTGGAGGCGCGGCTCAGGGCGATCAACCCCTACGCCCGGATCCTGCGCAGCCATCGCTGCGACGTGCCGCTCGACGACATCCTCGGCCTGCAGGCGTTCGATCTGACGCGCGTCCTCCAGATCGAGCCCGACTTTCTGGAGGCGCACGACCACGAGCACGACGAGGCGGTGACGAGCCTCTCGCTCACCGCCGACCGGCCGCTCGAGCCCGAGCGCTTCATGGCCTGGTTCCAGCGGCTGCTGGCCGAGCGCGGCCAGGACATCCTGCGCTCGAAGGGCATCCTCGACTTCCGCGGCGAGCGCGAGCGCTTCGTCGTCCAGGGCGTGCACATGCTGATGGAGGGCGATCTGATGGGGGCGTGGCCCGAGGATGCGCCGCGCCGCTCGCGGCTCGTCTTCATCGGTCGGGATCTCGACGAGGCCGCGCTGCGCGAGGGCTTCGCCGGCTGCGTGGCGACGCCGTGAAGCTCGCCGACCTCGACCCGCCGCGCGCCCACACGCCGCTGGCCCACCGCCGCGGGTTGCGCTTCGCGTTCGAGGCCCAGGTCGTCGCCATCGCCGCCACGGCCGACGGCGGGTCGGTGCTCGCCACGCTCGGCGACGGCACCGCCCGGCTCTGGGCCGCCGAGGCCGCGCCCGAGCCGGTGCCGCTGGCGGTGCATCACGGCACCTGCCTGGCCCTCACCCGCGACCTCGACGGCGAGGGGTGGCTCGCCGGTGGCGACGACGGCCGGCTCGTGCGCATCGCGCCCGACGGCGCGGTGGTGGAGCTCGACCGCGCGCCGCGCGGCTGGCTCACGCACGCCGGCGCGGCGCCGCCCACGGGGCTGCGCGCGGCCGCGGCGGGGCGGGTCGTGCGGGTGCGCGAGGCGGGGCGGGAACGGCTCCACGAGCTGGAGCAGCCGACGAGCGTCGGCGGGCTCGCCTTCGATGCCACCGGCACGCGTCTGGCCGTCGCCCACTACGGCGGCGCCACCGTCTGGGCGTGGCGCAAGGGTCGGTTCAAGGCCTCGCGCTTTCCCTGGCACGGCTCGCACACGGCGATCACCTGGAGCCCGTGCGGCAAGTACATCGTCACCACGATGCAGGAGAACGCGCTGCACGGCTGGCGCGTGCGCGACAAGCTCCAGCTCCGCATGTCGGGCTATCCCGGCAAGATCCGCAGCGTCGACTGGAGCGCGGACGGCAGCCGGCTGGTCACGGCCGGCGCGCCGCGGGCCGTCGCCTGGTCCTTCGCCGGCAAGGACGGCCCGATCGACCGCAAGCCCGTGGAGATCGGCGACGGCGACGACCGGCCGGTGCGCCGGGTCGCCTGCCATCCCCGCGTCGCGCGGGTGGCGGTCTCTGGCGATCGGCGACGCCGCCGGCGATCTCGTCTGGGTGAGCCTGGAAGGGAGCATTCCGGTCGATGACGACTGACGCGTTCGCCGCCCGGGCGGGACCGGCGTGCGACATCATCGGCGCCGGGGCGGATCTCGTCATGCTGCCCGCGCCGAGCAGCGTGTCGACCCGCGACGAACTTCACCCGCTCGCGCGCGGTCTCGCCGACCGCTCTCGCTGCATCGTTGCGGACTGGCCCGGTTTCGGCGACCGCGATCGCCCGCGCACGCGTCCCACGCCCGAGCTCTTCCACCGTCACCTGCACGAGGTTTTCGAGCGTGAGGTCGATGGCGCCGCCACGCTCTTGGCCTGCGGGCATGCGGCGGCCTACGCGCTGACGTTCGCCGCCGCCGCGCCCGAGCGGATCGACAAGCTGGTGCTGGTGGCACCGACCTGGCGGGGGCCGCTGCCGACGGCGATGGGCGCGCATCGGCAGGCGCTGTGGCGGCGGGTGCGCCGGCTGATCGAGCTGCCCGTCGTCGGTCCGCTGGTCTACCGCCTCAACGTGAGCCGCCCGGTCGTGCGCCACATGCTGCGCGAGCACGTCTACGCCGAGGCGGCCTTCGTCACGCCCGAGCGGGTGGACGCCAAGACCGCGGTGACCCGGCGACGGCGGGCGCGGTTCGCGACCGCGGCGTTCGTGACCGGCGGGCTCGACGCGGTCGGCGAGCGCGCCGCGTTCCTGGACCTGCTCGCGCGCGCACCGAAGCCGATCCTGCTGGTTCGCGGCGACGCCACGCCGCGCAAGTCCGCGGCGGAGATGGCGGCGATGAGCGACACGCCCGGGGTCGAGGAGGTGACGGTCAAGGGCGCGCTCGGGGCGTTCGAGGAGAGCGCCGGCGACGTCGCGTCCGCCGTGCGGCGGTTCCTCGGCGCGTGAGCGCGACCCTCGCGCGCGAGCGCGACGGCGCGGCGTCGGACCGCGAACGGCTCTGGACGCCCGCCATGCCGACATCGTTCTTCGACGGCTTTGGGATCGGCGACGTCGCGGCGGCGCGGGTGCTCTGGGCCGTGTGGTCGGTCCCCCGCCGCTACCGGCTGGCAGCACGGGCGTGGCGGCGGGAGGCCCGCCTCGCGACCGAGATCGCCCTGCGCGCCAAGCTCCGCCGCCTGCAGGCGGCCGGTCTCTTGGAGGTCCGCGCGATCGAAGGCCCCGGTCTGGTGTTCGACGGCCAGCACTGGTGCCGTACCGCCACCCATGGCCGGACCCGGTTTCTCGGCCTGCGCCTCACCGACGCCGGCGACGCCGCGGTGCGGCGGGCGTTGGCGGCGGTCGATTAGCGGCGCAACGGCCGCGAAGCGCCAGGGTCCGTTGACGCCGTCAAAAGCTGCGGCTGCCGAAGACGGGATCGTCGGCGATGGCGCGGCCGACGGCGGAGGCGCGTGCCTCGTCGATCAGCGCGGCGAAGCGCTCGGCGACCTCGGGGGGACCGCTCACCGCGACGAGGCCGCGATCCAGCGCGGCGTAGACGTCGAGCCGGCCGCCCAACAGGGCCGCGAGCGCGGTGTCGGCGACCACGACGACCGGGTCGCCCGGCTCCGGGCGGCGGCGGTGGTCCTCGACGACGACGCCGCCCGGGCCCGGGGCGTAGCGGCTCCAGGTGTGCGACTGGCTCTGCAGGACGGAGAAGGCGTCGACGTCGCCGAGCACCGACGACCGCGCGGCGAGCTTGGGCAGATAGCCGGTGATGACCGAGAGGCGGGTGAGCGCGCGCTGTCGCCCGCTGGGCACCGGCGGCAGCATGTCGGCCTCCTCGGCGGCGCGCGTCGCCACCGCCACCGGCAGGGCCAAGCCATGGCCGACGGTGAGTCCGATCGGATTGGAGTGGAAGAAGCAGGCGGCGGCGGGCGAGGCGACGAGCGCGAGCGCGCCGGCGGCGAGGGCGGTGAGCGCCCGCGCCCGGCAGCCGGCTCGGCGACGAGGTCCGTCGGTGTTCCCGGCCATGAAGGCTCCGCTCGCCGGAACGCCGGCGGGGACGGTCGCCGCATGCGCCTCCCGCCTCGGTTCGATTCACCTCGCGGAGAGATGACGCTCGCGCGCGGTGTCGACAAGACGCCGCCACCGGCCGGCGGTCCGGTCGACGGCGGGGGCGCAACCGCCCGTAAGCCTCACTTGCCGGCCGTGGGTGTGTCCCCCTTCGTCACCCGCCGTGCTCCAGATGCTTTTCGAGGGCGCGGATGGCGTCGAGCAGACCCTGATGATGCTCGCCGCCGGCGTCGTGCGCCTGCGTGAGCCGGGCGTGCTCGTCCGGCGGCGGCGCGTCGGCGTGCGCGTCGCCGTGCGCGATCTGTTCCTCGTGGCGGGCGATCTCGGCGTCGTGGGCGAGGATGCGCGCCTCGTGGGCGAAGATCGCGGCCTCGGCGCGTTTGAGGACGGCGAGCGCCTCCATGTGCTCCCGCCGCCAGCGGAAATGGTCCTGTCCCTGCCGCAGATGCTCGGCGTGGGCCGCTTCGGTGCCGTCGGTCATCGTCGATCACTCCCTCGTTGACGTGCCATGGGCCGCCGACGTGGCACAGCCTGCGCGGCTTCGATAGCCGGCTCGACGCGTCGCCGCGCCGACGCCACGCCAACCCTCGACGTTTCTGCGTCATGTTATAGTGTAACACAAATCCATCCGGTCCCAACGCCTTCGGGAGACGCCCATGCCGGTGCCCAGCCTCGCCTCGCGCATCCCCGTCGTCGTGCTCACGGGCTTTCTCGGCGCCGGCAAGACGACGCTGTTGCAAAAGCTGGTGCGGCGCCCGGAGCTCGCCGGCACCGCCGTCATCGTCAACGAGTTCGGCGAGATCGGCCTCGACCACGATCTCCTGGAGACGGGCGACGAGACCGTGGTCGAGCTCGACGGCGGCTGCCTCTGCTGCACCGTCCGCAGCGATCTCGTCGACACCCTCAAGAACCTGCACGGCCGCCACGTCCGCGGCCGCATCGACCTCACGCGCGTCGTGATCGAGACCACCGGGCTCGCGGATCCGGCGCCGATCCTCGCGACGCTGTTGTCCGACATGTACGTCGGCCAGTACTTCCGCCTCGCGTCGGTGGTCACGCTGGTCGACGCGGCGGCCGGCGCCGCCACGCTCGACGCCCACGCCGAAGCGCGCCGGCAGGTGGCGGTCGCCGACCGCCTCGTGCTCACCAAGCTCGATCTCGCGCCCGATGTCGCCGCGCTGTTGGGCACGCTCGACCGGCTGAACCCGACCGCACCGGTTCTCCACCCGATCGACGGCGAGGTGGACACCGTTCACCTCCTGGAGGACGGGCTCTACGACCCGGCGACCAAGGGCGTCGACGTCCAGGCGTGGCTGCGCGCGGAGGCCCACGCCCACGACCACCACGACGACCACCATCATCACCACGACGTGAACCGCCACGGCGAGGACATCCGCGCCTTCTGCCTGCGCCGCGACGAGCCCATCCCGCGCGCCGCCTTCGAGACCTTCATGGATCTCTTGTGGTCGATGCGCGGCGCCGACCTGTTGCGGGTGAAGGGCCTCGTCCACCTCGCCGAGGAGCCCGAGCAGCCGCTGGTCTTCCACGCCGTCCAGCACGCCGTGCACCCGACGGTGACGCTCGACCACTGGCCGTCCGACGACCGCGCCAGCCGGATCGTCTTCATCGTGCGCAACATCGCGCCGGCGAAGGTCGAGGCGATGCTGGACGCCCTCGTCGCCCAGGCGCCGGAGATCGAGGCCGGGCGCGCGGCCGCCGCGGCGGCACCGCGATGATCCCGGAGAGCTACGAGCGCTGGCGCCGCTGCATCACGGTCGATTGCGGCCTCGCGCTGACGCCCGCATTCATCGACGCGCGGCTCGCGGAGTTGCGGGACGGAAGCGCCCATCGTACCCGTCGCTTCGTCGAGCACTACGGCGAGGCCCACCGCGACCGGGTCATCGGCTGGTTCGAGCGGGCGCGCCGCGAGCTCGCGCAACCGGCGGCGGACGACGACGGCCACGGGCGCAGCGCCGAGACCCGTGAGGCCCCGCCGTCCGCCACGGCGACACCCGAGGAGAGATGAGCCGATGACCAAGCGCTCGATTGCCGCC
>JAAAPF010000312.1 GCA_009908425.1 Alphaproteobacteria bacterium | reverse complement strand
CAACGCGCCCGCGTTGTCCAAGCGAAGCGGCATGTCCACGGCCGACCGCCGCCCGCCCACCGCCGCGAAAAGCGCTTGCGCTCTCGGTACACGATCATCTGGCCGTCGGCATCGCTCGATCCTGCATCCGCGGCGGTGCCCGCGGCCGCTTCTTCAACGTCGTCGACCTCGTGAACCGCCTCGACGCCGAAGCCCGTGGCGGCCGGCAGGGCCGCACCGCCGACCATCTCGCCCGGCTCGACTTCGTGATCCTCGACGAGCTCGGCTATCTGCCGTTCGCCCAGACCGGCGGCCAGCTGCTCTTCCACCTGATAAGTCGGCTCTACGAGCGGACCTCAGTGATCGTGACCACCAACCTCGCCTTTGGCGAGTGGCCCACGGTCTTCGGCGATGCCAAGAATGACGACCGCGCTCCTCGACCGGCTCACCCATCACTGCGACATCGTCGAGACCGGCAACGAGAGCTGGCGCTTCAAGAACCGCGCCTGATCCCCGCCCGGCCCGCCTCGCGGGCGAGCTCGCCGCTCCGCCTACGGCTCCGCGACGACCACGCCCGCGGTCCCACCCTCATGCCGGCAGAGGGGTCCCGATTGGACGCCGATCGGGGGTCCCGGTTCCGTGCCGATTGACACGCTCAGAGCCAGTCGTCGTGGCTCCGGCCGCGGCGCCTCTTCACCCGCGGGGATGTTGACGACTGCGGATTTCTTGGTGTCGACGTCGCCTTGCGGCACCTCGCCCGCCACCGCGAGCTTGGAGCGAAGCTCGGCGACCTCGGCACGAAGCCGTGCGAGCTCCTCCTCGTAACGCTGTTGTCCGTTCGCACGCACGGCGGCGATCAACGCCCGGAGCTCGCCTCCGAAATGATCGAGAAGCCGCTCGAGGCCGGCGGCCTGCTCATCGAGCGCCGCGGGCACCTCTTCGGCCAGCGAAGGTGCGGGCGGCGGCGTCCGGCGACCGTGCCGCACTACATCGGGTTTGACGGCTGTGCTCGCACGGCGCGCCCCATCAACGACGTCGATGCGGCGTCCGCCGTATGATCGCGCGCAAGCGCTCCGACCACGCTCCCGCCGAACCCTTAGGTTTCGATTAAGAAGTATGGCTGACCCCAACGAGCAGACATAGCCAGCAGTGGGCGCTCGATCCGGTCCCGGAAATCGGCATCCCTTCCGTTGTAGCGCTTGGCGTAACGAGATGTGTTCATCCGGGGCGTGGTCAAACCGTCGCACGACGCTGGGGTCACTAGCCGGTCGGGAAACATCGCGTTCACCCGCGGTAAGCGCAGCGCGGTGCCCCGCTTCACCGGTGCACGGCTTGACAGGTCGAAACTCGTGTCGGCCAGCGCGGTGTTACCGTTCCGCGAACGATGTACCGAAGCCGAGCTTGAGGTTCACGACCGTGAAGGTCACCCAAGCCACCAACGTCAACCTGAGGCACGGGCAGGAGAGCTTCGGGCCACAGGGGATCGACCGTGTCGACACGCCGACACGCCCGACGCGACGACAGTGCATGTCGATCGTGTCGGCGCGTCGACGGCCTCGGTCTGCGATCGCACGATCACGGCAGATCGATCCACCACGCCTCCTCGGTGGCGTGACCGCCGACGCGCACGGTGCCCGCTACCGGATGGACGAAGCCATGCTCTCCGAGCCGGCCGAGCGCCGCCCTTATCCGCTCCGTGTTCCAGCCCCGACCCTTGCGGCGCACCAGCGCGCGCGGCGTGAACACGCGCTCAGCCGGTGGCGCGGCCGCGAACAGCCGCTCCAAGTCCTCGAGAAGCGTCTCGGCATCGCCCTGAACACGATCGATGGCCGCTCGCGTCGCACGATCCGCTTCCGACATGTAAAATCGCGCAAGCTGCACGCCGATCCGCGCTCGGTCAGCGTCGATGACTTGCAAAGCCGGATCATCGAACAATGCAACGACCGCCGCCAGTCGAGTAGCGTGCTCGGAAACCCTGGAGCCGAAGCCCGTCAGATGCTCGAGCCCACGACCTGGCGCGAGGTCCAGCTCGACCTCGTTCGCGAGATCACAGATCACCGCGCAGGCGTCTTGCGTGAGCGGCAACTTGCGCCGGGGCGGCGCCGTGGCCGCCGCTGCCGGCACCGGCGGCGATGCATGGAGCAGCTGCTCGACGCGTTGCACGAAGGGCTCCAGCCCCCGGTACGCCTCGGGCGGGAGTCGGCGGTGGTACCGCGTGCCGATGCGCGTCGGCGGGTCGGCACAGAGCATGCGCGCGAACAAACCCTGCTCGTGCATCTCGCGCATGGCGACGAACGAGCGAAAAAGTCCCGGCTGAACCTGTATCGACATCGACAAGCGCTGCCCACGCACGGAGACCTCGACCGGGTCGCGGCCGGGCTCACCCGCGCGATGAAGACTTGTCGCTCCAGCGTCCCACAGCTGACTGAGCGTGCCGGCGGTGCGGACCGCGTTCTGCTCCGCCATCGCATAGCTGCTGAAAAACCGCCCGCCCTCGTCGCTGGCGATGGCCATGCCGATGTGGCCGCGCGCCAACACCTTGACGAGCGCTTCCAGCGACGTGTCGCTCAGCAGCAGGCTCCCGAGGGGGACCGACTTGTCGTTGTCCACCGCTTCGTCGCCATCATCGCCGACAATCGTTCGAGCAATCCCGGCCTGTTGCTTGAGTTTTTCTTCAAAAGCGGCGACCGGTTTGAAGAGTGCTTTGTCCACTGAGCTTTTGCGTTCGCCCGATTTGCCGGCACAGATAAGGAAAAGCGATGTCGGCATGAAGTTGTCTGCAGCGAAATGACGCTCGACATCCGCCAACCGCTGCACGGCGAAAGCCGCCGCGCCGAGCATCGAAGCCAGCGCCGTGGCCGGAGGAACCTCGTACGAGGCGTCGATAGTCGAAGCGGCGTCTCGAAAGAGCTGGGGCAATGCCGCGATCGGCGGCGGGTTGTCCGTACCGTCGGGGTGTAACGGCCGCGGTGCCGGCAGGCTCCCCTCGCGAGCCGCCGCAAGAAGTTCGTTCAACGGTCTGGCGGTCGGCACCGACGCAGTGGCCGTCGCCGGAGGCGCGCCGATGGCCGTGACCATGCCGCTCGGCTGCCCGTCCGACCCAGTGACCATATGCAACGGAGGGGTGGTGGCCGATCTCGCGACGTCGGGCTTCGAGCGGCTCCCCGCCCTGCGGGGTTCCGTGCCACCGCGCCGACGATGCGACGTTCCCGCGCGCTTCTTGCGAGCTGTTGTCTCTCGAGGTGCGGATCGATCGAGGTTCGCGGCGAAGGCGCCGAGCAAGTCTGATAGAAGGGTGGCCAGTCGTGGCATGACGGATCTCCGCGGCCGTAGCTGTCCGCGGCGACGTGAGGCTCGCGCCACGACCTGGACCGAGGGTCCACCACTGGCGCACACCATGTTACGAGCAAGTCGGGTGCGCGCTCGGCGGAGCGCGCGGCAGGAGTCGGCCTATTGCGGAAATAAGCGCCCGCGGGGATTTCGGCGGTAATAGCGCAGATAGCTGACGATATCACGCCGATATCGTGCGGCTCCATTCGGAGCGGGGCCGACGTCGAGACGAAATTGGCAAAGACACCGATGCGCCAGCAGGATGAACCGTACCGGGTTCCTCGGAGGCCCCAGGGGCGCACTCCATCTCGTCCTGCGGCCGCCGGAACCTTGACGGTGGTCAAGGGCTCGGCCGACGCGGCGATCGACCCTAAGACGCGCCCAGCATGCGCTTCGGAGGTCTCATGCTCGCCGATCTCGCCCTCGCCCGCGCGCTGCACGTCCTCGCCGTCGTCCACTGGATCGGTGGCGTGGCGATGGTGACCTGGGTGATCCTCCCCGCCCTCCGCGACGGGGCCGCGGACGACCCGACCGCCATGTTCGAGCGTATCGAGGGCCGCTTCTCCTGGCAGGCCAAGATCTCGACCCTGCTTGCGGGCTTGAGCGGCTTCTATCTCACCGACCGGCTCTTCGCTTGGGAGCGCTTCGCCGAGCCGGCCTTCTGGTGGATGCACGCGATGGTTGCGGTCTGGGCGATCTTCACCTTCGTCCTGTTCGTCGCCGAGCCGTTGTTCCTCCACCGCTGGTTCCGCGCCCGCGCCGCGCGCGACCCCGCGGGCACGTTGAAGCTCGTCATCCGCATGCACCGCGTGCTGCTGACCGCGAGCCTCGTCACCGTCGCCGGCGCGGTGATCGGCGCCCACGGTGGGCTCTAGCAGCCTGTCGGATTTCAGCGCCATCGGCTAGGTTGTGGGCATGGCGAAGTGCAAAGAATTCGAGCGTTCGCAAGGGTTGCTGCTGCCGCCGGATCGGCGGCGGTGGGTGCCCGACGACGACTGGGCGCACTTCGTGGTGGCGGCGGTCGACCGCGTCGAGATCGCGGCGTTCAAGGTCAACTGGCGCGGCACGGGCAAGGTCCAGTACCATCCGCGGCTGATGCTGGCGTTGCTGATCTACGGCTACGCCAACGGCATCTTTTCGTCGCGGCGTCTGGAGCGGGCGACGTACCGCGACGCGGCGGTGCGCTTCATCGCGGCGAACAGCCACCCCGACCACGACACGATCGGGACCTTCCGACGCGCGAACCAGTCGGCGATCGAGCGGGCCTTCGCCGAGGTCCTGCTCATGGCGCGCGAGGTCGGGCTGTCGCGGCTGGGTGTGGTCGGTCTCGACGGCATCAAGCTGTGTGCGAATGCGTCGAAGATGCGCTCGCTGCGCGACGACCGGGCGCAGGAGCTCAGGGCCCGGCTGGCGGCGGACATCCGGGCGCTGATGGCCGAGGCAGAGGCGGCGGACGCCGAGGACGCGGCCGATCCGCAGGCGCTGCCGGCCGAGATCGCCCGGCGCGAAACGCTGAAGTCGAAGCTGGACGCGGCCTGCGCGCGGCTGGAGGCGACGGCGCGCGCCGAGGCGGAAGCGGCCGCCAAGGCCCCGGAAGATGGCGACGAAGACGGCGACGGCGAGGGTGGCCACGCGTCGGCCCCGGCGGCGGTGCGCCCACCGCCCGAGCGGCAGACCAACCTCACCGACCCCGACAGCGCGCTGATGCGCAAGTCCAGGCGGCACGAGTTCCGCCAGGCCTACAACGCCCAGGCCGCCGTCGACGCCGACGGCAGCCGGCTGGTGCTCGCCACCGAGGTCGCCCGCACGCCGAGCGACGCGCCGACGTTCCAGGGCACGGTCGACGCGCTCGAGGCGATCCTCGGCCGACCCGAGACGATCCTCGCCGACGCCGGCTTCGCCAACGGCGAGGTGGTGGGCGCGCTGGAGAAGCGCGGCATTGAGGTGCTGGTCGCGGTCGACCGCAGCGAGGCGCAGCGACCTTACGACTTCCGCCCGCCGCCCGCTCCCGACCAGCCGCGGCCGCCGAAGGCGCCCTGGCGGCGGGCGATGCGGGCCGAGCTCCAAGCCGAAGCGGCCAAGGCCGAGTACAAGCGACGAAAATGGACCGTCGAGCCCGTCTTCGGCATCCTCAAATCCGTCCTCGGCTTCACCCGCTTCCACCTCCGCGGCCTCGCCCACGTCAAAAGCGAGTTGCAGTTGCTCACGTTCGCCTACAACTGCAAGCGCCTGCACAAGCTGAGGCCGGCCTGACACTGCCGGCGCCCCGGCTGCCCCCCCAGAGACAGCTCCGCCATCCCCTCAAACCCGCCAGGCTGCTAGGCGACGCGCGCGGCGGCCACGGCCACGCTGTTCCCGGGGACAACCAACACGACCATCGCGTCGGCGCCCGCAGCCAAAGGATCAATCGCGGTGTCGCCGCCAGCCCGATGGCAGCCCCGAGCACGGATAAGGACCGCTGCACCGCCGGCAGCTCTTCTGCGAACGTCGCGATCAGACGCTGGTCGGCGGGAGCCTGTGTGATTGCGCGACGAAGTCCGGATCGAGCTCGCGCGCTCGCTCCAGCGGCAGGGCGATGACCTGCAGTTGAGTGCGGTACTGGATGTCGAAGAGGACGCAGCGCACCCGCCGCTCGTTCGAGCCCGTTGCCACGAACCAGAGGTTCAGGTCCAACGCGCGCGCGCAGACGTGCTTCACCTCGCCGTAACCGGTGATCATCGCCGCGACCTCGCCCAACGCCCAGGCGGGCACCCCCATCGCGCAAAGGGCGCTCCAGTCCTTGCCGCAAGGCTCGACGACGCTGTCGAGGCCGGCGTCTGTCGGCGCCAGCAATGCGATTTCGCGCGTCTCGGCGCCCGCGCCGAGCGTGGAGTTAGCGCGCGCGGTACTCGGGATGGCTCCTTGGCCGGCATCCGGGACGCCGTGGCCCCACTGGTCGAGCAGATATCGGCGGATGTCGTCCATGTGTCGAAGGTCCATCTGGTGCGCGGGGGCGGCAACGAAGATTGCCCTGGGCGCATGGGCCGGAAGCTTGGCGCCGGGCGTCAGGGCGGGAGCTCAGGACTGCGCGTCGGCCTCGTCCATCATCCGGCGCGCCCAGCGGCCGGCGGCCCACGCCAGAGGCACGCCGACGACGAGGCCGAGGACCAGGGCCTCGAACGGCGAGACGACGGGGCCGTTCACGGCGCGGCCCATGAGGCCGAGGAAGAAGAGGTTCACCGCCGCCGCGAGTGC
>JAAAPF010000265.1 GCA_009908425.1 Alphaproteobacteria bacterium | reverse complement strand
GGGGCGGTGGCGCGCGCGTCGCGCAGGGGCGCGTCGGCGATCAGCTCGAGCGCCGCCTGGTGGTCCCAGTCGCCGATGAAGATCTGGCTCTGGTCCTCGGGCGTGGCGTTCGAGGTCCAGCTGATGGTCTCGCCGTCGGGGGTGAAGGTGGCGAGCCCGTCGAAGCCCTCGCGGTTCGTCACCCGCACCGGCTGCTTCTCGCCCGCGGCGTCGACCAGATAGAGCTCGAAGTTGGCGAAGCCCTGCAGGTTCGTCGCGAAGACGATGTACTCGCCCGACGGGTGGAAGAACGGCGCCCAGGACATGACGCCCAGGTCGGTGATCTGCCGCTCGCCGGTGCCGTCGGTGTTCATGGTGTAGACCTCGGCGCGCGCCCCGTCCTCGGAGAAGCGCCGCCAGACGATCTTGTCGCCATCGGCACTCCAGAACGGCCCGCCGTCGTAGCCGGGCGCGTCCGTCAGCCGCCGCACGTTCGTGCCGTCGGCGTCCATGACGTAGAGGTCCATGAAGTAGGCCGGATCGCGCTCGAGGCGCGCCTGCTCGTCCGCCGAGAGGTCGGCGGCGTAGGCGTGGCGGTTGGAGGCGAAGACGATGCGCTCGCCGTCCGGCGAATAGGCGCCCTCGGCGTCGTAGCCGCGGGCGTCGGTGAGCCGGGTGTAGCCGCCCTCGTCGAGATCGGTCGCGACGATCTCGTAGGTCGGGTCGTAGTCCCAGCTGTAGCGCCGGGTCTCGCCGGAGGCGCGGAACTCCAGCTCCGCCTGCATCTTGGCTTCGGCCTCGGGGTCGAACTGGGTCGAGGCGAAGAGCGCCTTGTCGCCGGACGGGTGGATCCAGCCGCAGGTGGTCTTGCCGACGCCGGTGGAGATCCTGTCGACGTCGCCCGTCACCAGGTCGAGCACGTAGATCTGATAGAAGGGATTGCCGTCCGCGCGCTCGCTCTGGAAGATCATGCGCTTGCCGTCGGCGGAGAAATAGCCCTCGCCCGCGCGCTCGCCCTCGAAGGTGAGCTGGCGCGCGTCGGAGATCAGGGCGGTGTCCGCGGCCGCGGCGGGGCCGAAGGCGAGAAGCGCGAAGGCGAGGAGCAGGAGGCGTCGCATGGCGGTCCGCTGTCGTGGCGTGGGCCCGAAGGCGCGATCCCCATGAACTAGGTGGGCCGGGCGCCGGGGCCAAGACGCCGGCGGGAACCGAGCCCCGGCGCATGCCCTTGCGGGTGCGACAGGATGGAAACGCGAAAGGCTCGCGATGGAGACCACACGGATCCCCGGCACCGCGCTCACGCCCACCCGCATCGGCCTCGGCACCTGGGTCATGGGCGGCTGGATGTGGGGCGGCATCGACGACGACGCGGCGGTCGCCACCATCCACGCCGCGCTCGAACAGGGGGTGACGCTGATCGACACCGCCCCGGTCTACGGCATGGGTCACGCCGAACGGCTCGTCGGCCGGGCGTTGGCGGAGCGCGGTCGGCGCGACGACGTCGTCCTCGCCACCAAGGCCGGGCTCGACTGGGAGGGCGAGCGGCCGTTCCGCGACGCCAGCCGTCGGCGCCTCGTGCAGGAGATCGACGACAGCCGCGACCGCCTCGGCACCGACGTCGTCGACGTGCTCCACGTGCACTGGCCCGATCCGCTGGTCCCGATCGAGGAGACCGCCGACGCCATGCGCGAGATCTTCGAGGCCGGCAAGACCCGGGCGGTCGGGGTCAGCAACTTCTCGGTCGAGCAGATCGAGCGCTTTCGCGCGCGCTGCCCCCTGCACGTCGTGCAGCCGCCCTACAACCTGTTCGAGCGCGGCATCGAGGCCGACCTCCTGCCCTACGTGCAGGACGCGGGGATGACCACGCTGACCTACGGCGCGCTCTGCCGCGGCCTGCTCTCGGGCAAGATGCACCAGGGCAGCACCTTCGAGGGCGACGATCTGCGCCTCCGCGACCCGAAATTCGCCGAGCCGCGCTTTTCGCAGTATCTCGACGCGGTGCACCGCCTCGACGAGCTCGCCAAGGAGCGCCTCGGCAAGGACGTGGTCCATCTGGCGCTGCGCTGGCTTCTGGACCGGCCGGGGGTCGGCGTGGCGCTCTGGGGCGCGCGGCGACCCGATCAGCTCGCTCCCCTCGCGGGCGTCATGGACTTCGAACTCGACGACGCGGCGATGGCCGAGATCGACGCCATCCTCGCCGACACCGTCCAAGATCCGGTCGGCCCCGAGTTCATGGCGCCGCCGACCCGCGAGGCGCGGGCGGCGTGAGAATTCAGCGCCGGCCGATGTGGTCCCACGGCATCGGCCGGCGGTTCTCGGGGGCGAGCAGGTAGAGCAGGCCGACGCCCGCCACGAAGCCGCCGGCGTGCGCCCACCAGGCGATGCCGGCGCCCATCTCGGGCGCCATCATCGCGCCGTAGCCCTGCAGGAGCTGCAGGCCGAACCAAAAGAGCGCGAAGCCCATCGCCGGGATGTCGAAGAACAACGGGAAGATGATGATCGGGACCAGCACCTTGATCTCGGCGCGCGGATAGGACCAGGCGTAGGCGGCGATGACCCCGGCGACGGCGCCCGAGGCGCCGAGGGTGGGGATCTGCGAGCCGGCGTTGAAGGCGACGTGGACGACGCCCGCAGCCAGGCCGCAGGCGAGGTAGAAGGCGACGAAGCGGCCGGTGCCGAGCCGGCTCTCCAGCGCACAGCCAAAGAGCCACAGCGTCCACATGTTCAACAGGATGTGCAGCCAGCCGCCGTGCAGGAAGGTGCTGGTGATCGGCCGGAGGTAGTCCACCAGCCCGAGCGGTGGGACGTACACCCCGGGCGGCGGGGTGTAGAGGATGGGGATCAGGGCGTATTCGGCGATGAACCGGTTGGCGGCGCGCGGGTCGAGGCCGAGCATGAACAAAAACACCACCGCGTTCATCACGATCAGCGTCACCACCGCGTAGGGCGGGGTGCGGCAGAAGACCGAGTCGCGGACCGGGATCATCGAAACGGGGAGCGGCGGCGCGGCGTCATGGCGAAGATGTAGGCCCGTCGGCCGGAATTGTCGCGGGTGGCGACTTGCCAAAGGGCGCGGGCCGGGCCTACGCGCATCGCCGGGTGGACGCGACGGGGAGGCGAACCATGAGCTGCGAGCTGTTGGCGATGAGCGCGCGCGAGGCGGCGCGGCGGCTGCAGAGCGGCGAGCTGCGTTCGAGCGAGCTCGTCGCGGCCGCGCTGGCGCGCCACGACGCGGTCGAGCCCGCGGTCAACGCCGTGCCGACGGTCTGCGCCGAGCGGGCGCTCGAGCGCGCCCGCGAGTTCGAGCGCGGCGTCGCCGGCGCGACCCTGCTCGGCGGTCTGCCGACGGTGGTCAAGGACCTCCACGACGTCGAAGGCGTGCGCACGACCTACGGCTCGACGATCTTCGCCGAACACGTCCCCGACCGCACCGACCTTTCGGTGCAGCGCCAGGAGGCGGCGGGCGCCGTCGTCGTCGGCAAGGCCAACACCCCCGAGTTCGGCGCCGGCGGTCAGACCTTCAACGAGGTCTTCGGCTACACCCGCAATCCCTGGGACACGCGGCTCACCTGCGGCGGCTCGTCGGGCGGCTCGGCGGTGGCGCTCGCCACCGGCACGGCGTGGCTCGCCGACGGCTCCGATCTGGGCGGCAGCCTGCGCACCCCGGCCGCCTTCACCGGCGTCGTCGGCCTGCGCCCGTCGCCGGGCCGCGTCGTCGGCGATTACGGCGCCTGCCGCTTTCAAACCCTGGACGTGCGCGGCCCGATGGCGCGCGACGTCCGCGACTGCGCCTTGATGCTCGACGCCATGGTCGGCTTCGATCGCCGCGATCCGCTGGCCGCGGACGCACCGGCGGTGCCGTTCCGCGTCGCGGTCGAGCGCCCGGCACGGCTCGGCCGCGTCGCCTTCTCGCGCGATCTCGGCGGGATCACCCCGGTCGATCCGGAGATCGCCCGCATCTGCGAACGCGCCGCCCGCGGCTTCGAGGAGCTCGGCGTCGAGGTGGTCGAGGCCGCCCCCGATCTCGCCGCCGCCGTCGACACCTTCACCGTGCTGCGCGCCGAGCTCTACGCCGCCAAGATGGCGCCGCTCCTCGAGCGCCACCGCGACCGGCTCAAGCCCGAGATCGTCTGGAACATCGAAAAAGGCCTCGCGCTCGACGCCGCCGCCATCGGCAAGGCGGAGCGCGACCGCAGCGCGATGTTCGACGGTCTGGTGCGCTTCTTCGCGAGCTACGACCTGTGGCTCTGTCCCGCCGCGGTGTGCAAGCCGTTCCCGGTCGAGCAGCGCTACGTCGAGACCCTCGAAGGGCACCGCTTCGCCAGCTACATCGACTGGGTGGCGTGCGCCTACGCCGTCACCCTCACCGGCGCGCCGGCGTTGTCGCTGCCCGCGGGGCTGACCGCCGACGGGCTGCCGGTCGGGCTCCAGCTGGTGGCGCCGCCGCGCGGCGAGGCCGCGCTTCTGGCCGCGGCCGCGCAGCTGGAGGACCGGATCGGGCGGCTGTTCGAGGCGCCGCTCGATCCGCGCGCCGGGTGAGCGGGCTCAGCGCAGCCGTTCGCTCAAGCGGTCGAGGTCGACGTAGGGCACGCCCGTCGCCGAGTGGCGCACGATGCGGTGGCGTTCGAGGCGGGCCAGGGCGCGCTCGACGTCGCTCTTGTCGACGCCGAGCAAGGTCGCCCAGACCGCGGGGTCGATCGGCGCGGGCAACGGCGCTTCCCCGCCGCCGGTGACGCCGTTCACGGCGCGCGCCAGGGCCTCGAGGATCTGGACGTCGAGCCGCTCGCGCGGGTCGACGCCGTAGGTGCGGGCGGCCAGGAGGCGGCCGACATTGGTGGCGAGCGCCGGCGACCGCGCCATGGCGTCGAGCAGGTCGAGCCGCGCGATCTCGGCGACCAGCGCCGGGGTGGTGGTGCGGATGGTGGCCCAGGCGGGACCGTCGAAGAACGCGGTCTGCAGCCCCAGCGTCTCTCCGGCCTCGGCGACGACGGGGCGGCGGCCGTCGTGATATTGCAGCCGGGTCGAGCCGTGGACGAGCGCGAAGAAGGAGGTGCGGACCTCGCCGGGCCGCATCAGGACCCGGCCGGGCGGAAAGCGTCGCCACCAGGCCTTGTTGCCGAGCGCGATGACGGTGTCGGTCGCGACGCCCGCGCAGAGGTCGATGCCGCCGAGCGTGTGTTCCGCCAACTCGATCAAGGTGCGCTTCTTCATGCCCGGGGCTCACGCATTGGGAACGCCGCATATGACCCTGCCGCCGGCCGGCGGGCGCGGCAACGGTTGGCGCAGCGGCGCGGCGTCTTACCTGAAGTTTGGACATCTGGGAGTACGACATGTTCGGTCTGTTCGGGAAGTCGACCCGTCTGCCCGCCGCCGACGAGGCGCTCGCCGGCCGTGACACCCCGATCCCGACGGCGACGCGGCACGCCGTCACCGGCGCGCCGCTGCACCCGCCCTATCCCGAAGGGTCCCGCGAGCTGGTCGTCGGCATGGGCTGTTTCTGGGGCGCCGAGCGTCTGTTCTGGGGCGAGCCCGGCGTCGTGGTGACGGCGGTGGGCTACGCCGGCGGCCACACCCCCAACCCCACCTACGAGGAGGTCTGCAGCGGGCGCACCGGCCACACCGAGGTGGTGCGCGTCGTCTACGACCCCGAGGTGGTCTCGCTCGAGCGGCTGTTGCGCATCTTCTGGGAGAACCACGATCCGACCCAGGGCATGCGCCAGGGCAACGACGTCGGCACCCAGTACCGCTCGGCGATCTACCTGGCGAGCGCGGCCGACGCCGCGCGGGCGGAGGCCAGCCGGGCGGCCTACCAGGACGCTCTGAGCCGGGCCGGCAGGGGCACGATCACCACCGAGATCGCGGTCGACGTGCCGTTCTACTTCGCCGAGGACTACCACCAACAGTATCTCCACAAAGTGCCACACGGCTATTGCGGGCTCGCCGGCACCGGCGTGAGCTGCCCGACCGCCTCGACCACCGCGGCGGGCTGAGACCCGCCGCCGTCGGTCGTGGGCGCCCTCGACGTTAGCCGCGAACGGTCAACGTCGAGTTGAGGCGCACGCGCCCGACGGCGTCTTGGTGGTCGGGCCCGCGGTCAAGCTCGCCGCCGCCGGCCGTCGTCGCCGGCGGGTCACCGCTCGACGGTCGACGAGCGCCCGGGCCGGATCGACCGCCTCACCGTGCGACGTCCTCCCACCCGACGGACCGTAGCGATCGAGCGCTCGTTCCGGCGTGCGGAATCGCACAGACAGCGGCGGCCGAACGCGTTCCGCGGCCGCGTGCGATCGCACGCCTATGACGCGAAGAATGATCGGGCTCAGAAACTTATACGCAAGTTTTTGAGGCGATGCCTGATCAGAAGCTGGTAACCCTCTTGACGTGCACACAAATTCGGAGAACCTCGCCCTGTCGGTCACCACAGGGGCGGGTCTCATGCGCGGGTTCGAGGCGAACACATCGCGGCGGGCGTTCTGCGTCGGCGGGGCGGCGCTGGCCGGTACGGCGCTCCTGCCGCAAGCGGGCTGGTGCCGGATCGACGAGCGCCGGCTCAAGCTGCGCCATCTCCACACCGACGAACGGCTGGACG
>JAAAPF010000115.1 GCA_009908425.1 Alphaproteobacteria bacterium | reverse complement strand
GGGTGCCGGCCGCGGAGCGCGTGCGGCCGGGCCTCGCGCCCCCGACCTCCGGCTTTCGCGCGCTGATGCACGAGGCCGCGGCCAGCGGCGACTACGGCTCGATGGTGGCCGTGCTCACCGTGGCGGAGTGGCTCTATCACGCCTGGGCGGCGCCGCTGGCGGGGCGGGCGCCCGACTGGTTCGTGCTGCGCGAGTGGGTCGACCTCCACAGCGGGCCGGACTTCGAAGCCTGGGTCGGCTTTCTGCGCGACGAGCTCGACCGCACGGTCGACGCCGGCGACGCCGCGGCGCGCGAGCGCATCGCCACCCGCTTTCGCCGCGCCGTCGCGCTCGAGCGCGCCTTCTTCGACGCCGCCTACGAGGCCTGACGCGCCCGTTGCCGGCGCGTGTCCTGCGGTGGTCGCCCGGGCCCGGCCGTCCGCGCGCGAGCGTGCCCCGCTCGCGACAAGAATGAACCGCGCGGTCCGCCACTGCCGGGAACGCCTGCCGACGGCGGCGGTACGGCGCGCGGACCTCGGCGGTCGAGCGCGCGTCCTGTCGGCGTGGAGCCGAGCCACCCGCGCACCCCGCCCGGAAGCCCGACAGCATGAGGCCCCGGGCGGCCGGATGGGGTGCGCCGGTGGGGTCGCCCGAGTACGATGCGGTCTAGGCGAGCGTTCCTAGATGCGGTAGCGTGCGCCGACCCTGCGGCGGGTTGTTCGTCCGGCGGAGCGCGGGGTCGCCTCGGGTGTTGCCGAACGAAGCCAGATGATCAAAAAGCGTTGCGGGTGCAAAGGGTTATCGGGACATGAGCGAGCGGTTGCGGGGGTGGGTGGCAAGCTGTCTCGGCGTCGTCGCGGCACTCGGCGTGGCGGCGCCCGCCGCGGCGCAGGAGGTCGCGACGCGCGAGGTCGCGGGCGAGCTGGTCTACCGCGAGCGCATCGCGCTGCCGCCAGAGGCGCACGCGATCGTCGAGGTGCGCGGCGCCGACGACGCGGTGCTCGCCGAGACGCGGCTCGAGACCGAGGGGCGCCAGGTCCCGATCCCCTTCGCGCTGGAGCTGCCGACGGGCGTCGCCGGCACCCTCAGGGGCGGGGTCTTCCGCGGCGGCGAGCCGCTGTGGGTGAGCGAGGGCGTGGCGATCGCGGCCGGCGACGCGGCGGTCGATCTGGGCGCGATCCGGCTCACCCGCTTCGAGCCGATGGGTTTCGCCAGCCGGATGACCTGCGGCGACCGCGACGTTACGGTCGGTTTCGTCGATCGGCGCGCGATCCTCGAGGTCGCGGGCGAGCGCCTCGAGCTCACCCAGGTCCGCGCCGCCTCGGGCGCCAAGTTCGAGGCCGCGGACGACCCCGGCACGTATTTCTGGAGCAAGGGCGCGACCGCGCTGGTGAGCCTCGCCGGCGAGCTTCTGCCCGAGTGCCGGCTCGCCGTGCCGCGGCCCGAGCAACCGTTCCGCGCCCGCGGCAACGAGCCGGGCTGGCACCTCGACATCGCCGAGGGCCGCATCGCGCTGGTGACCGACTACGGCGCCGAGCGCCGCGAGGCGCCGCTGCCGCCGGCCGACTTCGAACCCGGCGTCGTGGTCTACGAGGTCGCGGCGTGGGACGCGGTGATCCGCATCGCCGACACCCTCTGCCGGGACACGATGACCGGCATGCCGTTCCCCGAGACGGTGACGGTCGACCTCCCCGCGCGGACGCTTCGGGGCTGCGGCGGCGAGGCGCAAGACCTCTTGATCGGCCCGGTCTGGGTGGTCGAGGCCATCGGCGGGGCCAGCGTCGTCGACGCCGCGCGGACGACCCTCGACTTCCGCCCCGACGGCCGCCTCGCCGGGCGGGCGAGCTGCAACCGCTACACCGCGAGCTACCAGCTCACCGGCGAGGGCCTCACCCTGTCGCCGGGGGCCACCACCCGCATGGCCTGCGCGGCGGCGTTGATGGACCAGGAGCAACGCTTTTTGGCGGCGCTGGACGAGGTGGCGCGCTTCGACGTCGACGCCACCGGCGCGCTGTTGCTGCTGGCCGCCGACGGCCGGGTGCTGGTCACCGCCCGGCCGGCGTGATCCCCGCCTGGTCGAGCCGGCGGGCGAGCTCGGCGATGTGGGCGGGGCCGACCTCGCAGCAGCCGCCGACGATGGCGGCGCCGGCCTCGATCCAGCCCATGGCGTGGTCGGCGTAAGGTCCGGGGCCGAGGTCGGTGCGCGCGGCGAGGTCGTCGACGGTGCCGTCGGGGCGGAGCTCGCCCTCGGGCTCGAAGCCGTTGGCGTAGGCGCCGAAGGGGCAACCGAGGGTCGCGATCTCGCCGACGGCGCGGGTGACCGCTTCGGGGATCGAGCAGTTGATCAGCACCGCGCTCGCACCGGCGTCGAGGGCGGCCGCGGCGCCGTCGCGCACCGGCTCGCCCGAGCGCAGGCGGGTGCCGTCGTCGTCGCGGACGGTGAGCGAGGTCCAGACCTCGAGGCCCGCCGGCCGCGCCGCCGCCGTGGCGACGCCGGCCTCGCGCACCGTCGAGAGCGTCTCCGCGATGAACAGGTCGACCCGCGCCGCCTGGGCGTCCACCAGCCGGCGGTAGCTCGCCGCGCAGGTGTCGGTGTCGGGGACGAGATCGGGGCGGTAGCTCGCCACCAAGGGGCCGAGGCAGCCGGCGATCCGCACCGCCCGGCCGCTGGTGTCGCGGGCGGCATGGGCGGCGTCGAGGGCGCGGCGGTGGAGCTCGCCGAGCCGGGCCGGATCGCCGTCGCGGGCGAGGCGCTCGGGCGTCAGCGCGTAGGTGTTGGCGGTGATCACCCCGGCGCCGGCCTCGATGAAGTCGCGGTGGACGGCGGTCACCAGCTCGGGCTCGTCCGCCATCACCTGCCCGGACCACAACGGCGTCGGCGCCGCCGCGCGCCGTTTGCGCAGCTCCTGGCCCATGCCGCCGTCGAGCAGGACGACCACCCGCCCCGAAAGGTTCATCGCGTCGTCTCCGCTTGGCTGTGGTAAAAGGTCAACGGCCGCCCGCACCGGGCGTTCCGGAGCGCGGTCGGGCGAGGGCGCCGCGCACCGCCTCGATCACCCGCGCCTGCGCCTCGGCGGCGAGATAGGGGTGCATCGGCAGGCTCACGACCCGCCGCGCCAGATCCTCGGCGACCGGACAGCCGCCTTCGGCGACGGGATAGCGCGCGTAGGCGGTCTGGTGGTGCAGCGCCCGGCCGTAATAGACCGCCGTCGGCACGCCGTTCTCCTGGAGGTCCGCGCGGAAGGCGTCGCGGTCGGTGCCCGCCGGCAGGGTCAGCGTGTACTGCGCCCAGACCGAGCGGCGGTCGGGCATCGCGCGCGGCACGGCGACGACGTCGCCGAGCCCGTCGGCGTAGGCCGCCGCGACCTCTTGGCGGCGCGCGATCTCGTCCTCGAAGATGGTGAGCTTCTGGCGGATGACGGCGCACTGGATGGCGTCCATGCGGCCGTTCATGCCGATGCGGACGTTGTCGTACTTGTCGTCGCCGCCCTGGCCGTGGACCCGCAGCGAGGTCAGCGGCTCGACCAGGTCGTCGTCGTCGAACAGGAGCGCGCCGCCGTCGCCGTAGCAGCCGAGCGGCTTGGCCGGAAAGAAGCTGGTGGCGGTCAGCCGCGCCCGGGTGCCCAGGCGGCGGCCCCGGTAGCTCGCGCCGAAGGCCTGCGCCGCGTCGTCGAGCACCCACAAGCCCTCGGCCGCGGCCAGCTCGGCGATCTCGGCGTGATCCGCCGGCTGGCCGAAGAGGTCGACGGCGATGATCGCGCGCGGGGTGAGGCCGCGGGCTCGGGCGGTGGCGACGGCGCGCTCGGCGCCGGCGACGTCGAGATTGAACGAGGCCGGATCGACGTCGGCGAAGACCGGTGTGGCGCCGAGCCAGGCCACGACCTCGGCGGTGGCGGCGAAGGTGAAGGCGGGACAGACCACGGCGTCGCCCGGCTTCAGCCCCGCCGCCATCAGCGCCAGCGCCAGGGCGTCGGTGCCGCTGGCGACGGTGAGGCAATGCTCGGCCCCGGCGAACGCGGCGAGCTCGCGCTCGCAGGCCTCCACCTCGGGGCCGAGGATCCAGCGCCCGCTCCGCACCACCTCCAGCACCGCCGCCTCCAGCGGCTCGGCGAGGCGCGCCCGCTGCGCCTGGAGGTCGATGAACGGGATCGTCTCGGCCATGGTGACACCGCCGGCGAAAGGAGCCTGGGCTCGATCTACGCCGCCGGCGGCCCTGACGCCAGGGCGGGGGCCGGGTCGGGCTCCTCGACGGTGGTCTCGGGCACCTGCTCGCGAAAGACCTCGCGGATGGCCCGCGCCAGGGTGAGGAACGCCTCGCGCCGGGCCGACTGCCGGCGCCAGACCAGGCCGACCCGGCGCTCGGGCGCTTCGTCCGCGAGCCCCACCACCGCCACCGCCGGGTCTTTCAGCGCTTCCGAGCGGACGTAGAGCATCGGCATGAAGGCGAGGCCCATGCCCATGCCGACCATCAGCCGGAGGGTGTCGAGGCTGGTGCCCTCGAAGTCGTGCGAGAGCTCGGCGCCGACGTCGTCGCAGATCGCCTCCACCTGGGCGTGCAGGCGGTGGCCGGGCTCCAGCGCGAGCACCGTCTCGCCCGCCAGCCGGGCGCGCGGCACCGCCGGCAGCCCGGCCAGCGCATGGTCGGTCGGCACCACGATGACCAGCGGCTCGCGCACCAGCGGGGTGGCGTCGAGATGGGCGGCGCGCACCGGCAGCGGAAACAGCAACGCGTCGAGCTGGCCGTCGTCGAGCGCGGCGAGCAACGTCTCCGCGGTGCCCTCGCGCACGAACAGCTTGAGGTCCGGAAAGCCGCGGTGGAGGTCGGGCACCACCAGCGAGAGGAAATAGGCCCCGAGCGTCGGCAGGGTGCCGAGGCGGATGGTGCCCGCCGGGTCCGGGCCGCCGCGCCGCGCCAGGTCCTTGATGTCCTCGACGTCGCGCAGCACCCGCCGCGCGCGCGCCACCACCGACCGGCCGAGAGGGGTGAGCACCACCCGCGCGCGACGGTCGCGCTCCACCAGCGGCGCCGCGAGGCGCCGCTCGAGCTCCTTGAGCTGGCCCGACAGCGTCGGCTGGCTGATGTGACAGCGCTCGGCGGCGCGGCCGAAATGCGCGGTGTCCGCGAGCGCCACGAGATACCGGAACTGCTGCAGGGTGGGCACGGTTCATCGTCCCTGTCGATCAACAAGTCGCTTAAAATCGATTGGCACGATGAGCAACGCTTCGCCACCTATCAATCGACGAAGCCGCCGGCGCGCCGACCCCGCGCGCCGCGAGCGGCTACAACGGTGATCGAGGAGAAGGTCACGTGGTCGACGCCTTGAACCGCACGATCGGCGCCGCGCGCACCGGGGCGGCGGCCTACGACGAGGGCCTGCGGCGGCACATGCTGCGGGTCTACAACTTCATGCTGATGGGCCTGGGCGTGACCGGCGCGGTGGCGCTGTTCGTCGCCGCCTCGCCGGCGGTGATGTCCGTCATCTTCACCACGCCGCTCAAATGGGTGGTGATGTTGGCACCTTTGGGCTTCGTCTTCTTCCTGTCATTTCGGGTTCACGCCATCTCGGCCGGCACGGCGCAGCTCCTGTTCTGGACCTTCGCGGCGGTGATGGGGCTGTCGCTGGCTTCGATCTTCCACATCTACACCGGCACCAGCATCGCCCGCGTGTTCTTCATCGCCGCGGCCATGTTCGGGGCCATGAGCCTCTACGGCTACACCACCAAGCGCGATCTCTCGAAGTTCGGCTCGTTCCTGATCATGGGCCTCTTCGGCATCGTGATCGCGATGCTGGTCAACATCTTCATCGGCAGCTCGGCTCTGCAGTTCGCCATCTCGGTCATCGGCGTGGTCGTCTTCACCGGCTTGGCCGCCTGGGACACCCAGCGGATCAAGGAGGTCTACGACGAGGGCCACGGCGACGAGGCCCTCACCAAGCTCGCGGTGCTGGGGGCGCTCTCGCTCTATTTGAGCTTCATCAACCTCTTCCAGATGCTCCTGATGCTGCTCGGCCAGCGCGAGGAGTGAGCCTCACGCGGGCGGTGAACCCCCCAGATCCCGCTCGCCGACTGGGCGTGGGCCACGCGGCCCACGCCCCCTTGTCTTTATCGAGAGCCGCCACGAGGTTCGCATGCGCCGCTTCCAGAACATCCTCTTCGTGCTCGAGGAGAGCGTCGACAACGACGCGGCCCTGGCCCGGGCCGCCGAGCTCGCCGAGCGTAACGGCGCCGCGCTCACGGTCGTCCACGCCCTCGAGGTGACACCGGGGCACGCCGCCGTCGACCAGGGCTGGGCCGACCTGATCGGGGACTGGCGGCGCCAGCTGGACGCGGTCGCGGGCCCGATCGCCGAGCGCGGTGTCGACGTCGCCACCGAGGTGCTGACGGGGGTGCCCTTCCGCGAGATCATCACCTTCGTCGAGGGCCGCGGCATCGACCTCGTCGTCAAGGCCGCCGACAAGCCCGGCGGCCCCCGCGGGCTGTTGTTCGGCAGCCTCGACCTGCACCTGATGCGCAAATGCCCCGCCCCGGTTTGGATCCATCAGGCGCAACGCGAGGGTGAGAGCTACGGGCGGATCATGGCCAGCC
>JAAAPF010000163.1 GCA_009908425.1 Alphaproteobacteria bacterium | reverse complement strand
CCCGGATCTGCACCGTCATGTCGGGCGGGACCGAAGGCGCGCTCGCCCCGCACTGGCTCGTCTTCACCGAAAGCGCTGCACCCGCCGACGCCGAGGGGCCCGCACTCGCGCTCGGCCGCCACGTCACGGCGCCGCTCGAGGCGGGCGACATTGGCCGGCTGGCGCAGGTCGACGCCGCCGCCGAGGCGGTGCGGTGCGCGATGGCCGACGCCGCGATCGAGCGGGCCGACGACGTCCATTTCGTGCAGATGAAGTGCCCGCTGCTCACCGCCGAGCGGGTCGCGGCGGCGGGCGGTCGCGTCGCGACGCGCGACACGCTCGTCTCGATGGGGCTGTCGCGCGGGGCGGCCGCGCTCGGCGTCGCCGTCGTGCTGGGCGAGGTGGATCGTCGCGCGCTCACCGACGACCGCATCGGCACGGACACCGGGCTCTTCAGCACGCGCGCGTCCTGTTCCGCCGGCATCGAGCTCACCGGGCTCGAAGTGGTGGTGATGGGCACGAGCGCGGCCTGGGGCGGTCCGCTCGCGATCGCCCACGCGGTGATGGCGGACGCGATCGACGTCGCCCCCGTGCGCGGCGCGCTCCGAGAACTCGGGCTGGCGGGCGACGGCCCCCTGGCGCCGGCGCAACGCGCCCGGGTCGCCGCGGTGCTGGCCAAGGCGGAGGCGTCGAAGAGCAGTCGCCTGCGCGGCTATCGCCACACGATGCGCGACGACAGCGACATCGCCGCCTCGCGCCACGCCCGCGCATTCGTGGGCGGCGTGCTCGCGGCCCAGATCGGCCACGGCGAGCTCTACGTCTCGGGCGGGGCCGAGCATCAGGGCCCCGACGGCGGCGGCCCCTGCGCGGTCATCGTGGCACGCGCAACGGGCTGATCGACGCCGGCGCTGTGCCCGCCACCAGGACCGGCGAAGATCAACCGCCGTCGGCCGCCACGTAGCCGCGCCAGCCGCCGAAGCGGGTGATGTCCTCGGCACCTTCGGTCGCGGCCGCTTCGACGAGGAAGCCGGTGGGTGCGGTGTCGTCGTCGAGCCGGACGCGGCCGACGCCGAGGGGGGCGGGGATGGCCGCGACGAAGCGGCCGAAGGCGGCCGGCTCCAGCGACCAGACCTCGACCTCGACGGCGGCGCCGTCGCCGTCGCCCACGCGCAGCAGGCCGGGCTTCGCCGGCGTGCCGGTCAAGGCGAACAGCCGGTAGTCGGGCCGCGTGTGCGCGGTCCGCACCAGCTCGGCGCCGGCCGCGCGCAGCTCGGCGTTCAGCGGCATTCCGAAAAGATGGGCGCCGACGACGGCGAGCTCCAGCCGGTGGGCATCGGTCGCCGGCGAATCCGCCGGCTCGCCCGCGAGCGCCCGGGCGAGCGGCAGGAGCCGGCCGTCCTCGCCGCCGCGGGCGAGCAGGGTGAGGCTGGCGGGGCCGCCGTCCGCGCGGGGTGCGGTCGGCAGCGTCACGGCGCACAGGTCCAACAGGTTGGCGAAGTTGGTGTAGGTGCCGAGTTCGCGGTTCGGGCCCATCGGATCGGCCGCGATCTCGGCGCGCGTGACGAGCCGCGGGATCGACGGCACGGCGAGCAGGTCGAGGCCGTCGATCGCCGTCTCGATCTCCCGGCGCAGCGCGGCCAGCCGGTACGCGTCGCGGAAGGCGTCGGCAGCCGACAGCCGGGCAGCCGGGGCGAGGATCGCGGCGGTGGTCGGATGCAGCGCGTCGGGATGCCGGGTTTGGAACGCCTCGACGGCGACCCGGCGTTCGGCGAGCCAGGCGCCGTCGTAGAGCAGTGCGGCCACCTCGTGGAACGGCGTGAAGTCGAGCGGATGGAGCCGGCAGCCCAGCGCCTCGAGGGTTTCGAGATCGCGCGCGAAGGCGGCCTCCTGGGCGGCATCGCCGAAGAAGCGCCGGCCGGCGGCGTCGGGCACGCCGACGGCGAGGCCCGCGGGCGTCCCGCCGACCGCGCGCAACGGCCGGCGCCGCCCGTACGGGTCGGCGGCGTCGTAGGCGGCGAGAACGGCGGTGGCGTGCCAGGCGTCGTCGATGGTCGCGGCGAAGACCGAGACGCAGTCCAGCGTCCGGCAGGCCGGCACGACGCCGCGGGTCGAGATCGCCCCGAGCGACGGCTTCCAGCCGACGACGCCGTTGAGCGCCGCCGGCACCCGGCCCGAGCCGGCGGTGTCGGTGCCGAGCGCGAGGCTCACCAGGCCGTGCGCGACGGCGACGGCCGAGCCCGCGCTCGAGCCGCCGGGGACCAGCGCCGGATCGCGGGCGTTGCGCGGCACCGGATAGGGGGTGCGGACGCCGACCAGGCCGGTGGCGAACTGATCGAGGTTGGTCTTGCCGAGGACGAGCGCGCCGGCTTCACGCAAGAGATGCACGGCATGGGCGTCGGCCGCGGCCGTGTAGGCGAAGGCGGGGCACGCCGCCGTCGTCGGCACGCCGGCGACGTCGATGTTGTCCTTCACGGCGACGACGAGGCCCCAGAGCGGAAAGCGCTCGGGATCGAACGGCGGCAGTGCGGCGGCGGCGGCCAAGAGCTCGGCCCGGGGCGCGAGGTGGATGAAGATGCCCGGATCGTCGACGGCACCGCACCGGTCGAAGACCTCGGCCAGGACCGCGTCCGGCGTGAGGCCCGCGGCGTAGGCCGCGTGCAGGGCGCGGCGGTCGAGGCTCGAGGGGATCATGGGGCGTCTCCGAGATGGCATGCACACCTGCATGCAATTTCCGTTCACACCTCGGGCGCGGTGGGCGCCGTGGCCGCCGGCGGTGCCGCCGCCGGCCAGCTCGCCTGCAGGGTGCGATAGGCGTCGCGGACGCGGGCGATGTGGCGGACCATGGCGTCGTGGGCGGCGGCGCCGTCGCCGGCGGCGACCGCGTCGACGACGAGGGCGTGCTCGGCGAAGGAGGCGGACGGGCGCCCGCCCACCTGGAACTGGGCGTTGCGGAAGGGGGCGAGCCGGCGGCGGACGTCCTGGGTGGTCTCGACCAGGAACGGGTTGTGGCTGCCGGCGTAGATCGCCTGGTGGAAGTCGCGGTTGTGGGCGACGTAGGCTTGGGCGTCGTCCGCCGCGGCCGCCGCCGCGCTGGGGGCGTGCAGGCGCTCGAGCCGCTCGCGCTCGACGGCGGTCATGCGCTCGGCGGCGAAGCGCGCGCAGGTGCCCTCGAGCTCGGTCATGACCTCGAACATGTGCCCCAGGCGCTCGGGCCCGGCCGCCGCCACGACGACGCCGCGGTGGGGCCGGCGCTCCGCGAGGCCGATGGCGACGAGCTGGCCCAGCGCCTCGCGCACCGGCGTGCGCGAGGTGTCGAAGCGCTCGGCCACGGTCTTCTCGTCGAGGCGGACGCCGGGCCCCAACAGGCCGCTCGCGATCTCGTCCGAGAGTTGGCGGGTGAGGCGTTCGACGAGGGTCGGCTTGGCGGCGTCCTGGCTCACGATCGGTCCGTCGGTCGGTGGGGGCGCCGGGGCGATACCGCGCTCACGGCGAGGGTTCCAGGCTCACATGGGCCGCGACGATGCGCCAGCCGGCGGCGAAGCGTACCCAGGTCTGGCTCTACTGGCCGCGCCGGCCCGAGCCGGTACGGCGGTATTCGGCGAAGGCGACGGCGAGATCCGACCCGAACGCCGTGACGTGCACGCGCTCGAGGGTGCGGGCGAGATCGGTCGTGTCGCGGCCGCTGCGGAAGGCGGCGATGGCGGCGTGGCCGTAGCGCGCGTCGCCGGGGCCGAAGCGCACGGTGCGCGGATCGCGCCAGAAGAAATCGTCGAGCGCCTCGACGTCGTTCGCCATCAGCGCCGCCTCGTAGGCGTCGAACGCGGCGCGGACCTCGGCGCGCACGGCCTCGTCGTCGATGCTGGTCTCGTCCAAGGCACTTGCCTCCCTCGTGAGCGAGGCGTGGGACCCGGACGCGTGGATCGACGCCATGGCCCAGGTGGTCGGCTTCGACGTCACCGAGGAGCAGCGCCCGGGCGTGCGCACCTTCCTCGAGATCGCCAAGGGCATGGCGGAGCAACTGGAGAGCGTCGATCTGCCCGACGACGCGCTCGCGCCGGCGCCGGTCTTCACCCCGGAGCCGCGCTCGTGAACCCCTTCATCCCGGCGCACGAGATCGCGGCGGCGGTGCGTGCGGGTGAGGTGTCGGCGGTGGCGCTGGCCGAGGCCGCGCTCGCGCGCATCGAGGCGCTCGACCCCACCCTCAACGCCTTCACCGACGTCACCGCCGCGCGAGCGCGGGCCCAGGCGGCGGCGGTCGACGCGGCCGTCGCCCGCGGCGCGGATCCCGGTCCGCTCGCGGGCGTGCCTTTTGCGGTGAAGAACCTCTTCGACATCGACGGCTTAACGACGCGCGCCGGCTCGAAGATCAACCGCGACCGCGCGCCCGCCGGCGAAGACGCCACGCTGATCCGCCGCCTCGACGCCGCCGGTGCGGTGCTCCTGGGCGGGCTCAACATGGGCGAGTACGCCTACGACTTCACCGGCGAGAACGCCCACGACGGGGCGTGTCGCAACCCGCACGACCCCGCGCGCATGACCGGCGGCTCGTCCTCGGGCTCGGGGGCGGCGACGGCGGCGGGCCTGGCGCCGATCTCGCTCGGCTCCGACACCAACGGCTCGATCCGGGTACCGGCGAGCCTCTGCGGCGTCTTCGGCCTCAAGCCCACCTACGGCCGGCTCAGCCGGGCCGGCAGCTTTCCCTTCTGCGACAGCCTCGATCATCTGGGCCCGTTCGCCCGCACCGCCCGCGACCTCGCCCTCGCCTACGACGCCATGCAGGGGCCGGATGCGGGCGATCCCGCCTGCCGCCCGCCGTCGAGCGAGCCAGTCGTCGGGGCGCTGGCGCGCGGGCTCGACGGCCTGCGCGTGGCGACGCTCGGCGGCTGGTTCGCGAAGAACCTTACGTCGGAAGCGGCGGACGCGTTGGCGCGCACGGCGGCGGCGCTGGGGGCGGCGGGCGAGGTCGAGCTCGACGGCGTCGAGGCCGGCCGGGCCGCGGCCTTCGTCATCACCAACGTCGAGAGCTCGCGCTTCCACCTCGACCGGATGCGCACGCGCATCGACGATTTCGACCCCGACACCCGCGACCGCTTCCTCGCCGGCGCGCTCCTGCCCGGCGGCTGGTACGTCCGCGCGCAACAGGTCCGACGCTGGTGGGCCGAGCGCTTCGCCACCGTCTTCACGGATGTCGACGTGCTGATCGCGCCGGCGACGCCGTCTCCGGCACCCGCGATCGGTCAGCGCACACTCGAGCTCGACGGCGCGGAGTTGCTGCTGCGGCCCAATCTCGGCCTCTTCACCCAGCCGGTCTCCTGCGCCGGGCTGCCGGTCGTCTGTGCGCCGGTCGCGCGCGCGGGCGAGCTGCCGATCGGCGTCCAGCTGATCGCCGCACCCTGGCGCGAGGACCTGTGCGTGCGCGCGGCGCACGCGCTCGAAGACGCCAGCGTCGCCGTCGCGCGGCGGCGTCAGAGGCTGTGAAGGAATGGTTCGGCGCCGCCGGCGGTGATGATGCATGAGCGCCAGCCGGGGCGAAGCGGCGCCCGGCTCGGCCGCCCCGGCGCGAGGCTGCGCGTCGCTCGCGCGGGCTCGGGACGTGGCGAGTGGCTCATGCGGACTTCGCCGCCGGTGGGGCGATCAGGCGGGTGAGGTTGTGGCCGATGGCGTGCCACAGCGCGATCGCTCTGGCCTTGGCGCGACCGCGCACGGGTATCTGGTGGAGACCGCGGCCACGGGCGCCGGCGTTGACCCACTCGCTGGTGGCGGCGCGTTGTTTGTAGATCGCCCGGCCTTCGTCGCTCGCCATGCGCTCCCGCCAGCCCGCCACGGGCGGCCCGTCGCCAGGGCGCGGGCCGGCCGCACGACCGCCGCGGCGTTCGGGCGGCGGGGCGTAGAGCGCGATGCCGCGGCCGGCGAGATCCGTCACCGCCGCCAGCGAGACGTAGCCGCCGTCGGCGAGCCACGCGCCGGGGACGGTGTCGTAGCGCTCGGCGATCTGCTCCACCATGCGCATGAGCTGCGGCTGGTCGTTGCCGCCGTTGGCCACGTCGACGCCGACCACGACCCCGCTCGCGACGTCGGTGGCGTACTGGACGTTGACCGCCGGGCGCCAGCCGCCGTCCGCCATCTTCATGACGCGCACCTCCGGGTCCGTCGTCGACGCCCGCCGCGCCCGGCGCTTGTCGCGCTCTTCGTCGCCGGTGGCGTCCGACCGACCGCCACCGGCGCGCGACGTGCCGTCACCGCCGCGTGCGGCGTCCGCCGCTTCCACCGTGTCGAGCGTGCGCAGCGCCGCCTCGACCCGGTCGCGTCGGCCCAAAGCGGCCCGCTCGCGCGCTGCCCGCCGGCGCCGGTCCGCCCCCGCCGGATCGGCCTCGAGCTCGGCCTCGAGCGCGTCCACCTGCGCCTTCGCCTCGTCGCGACAGCGCTCCGGACTCCGGCGGCGCCGGAACGACGCGGCACCGGCCCCGGGGCCCCATGCGGCTCGCCGCATGGGGGTGGCGACGCGCGCACCCGCATGCCGTCCTGCGCCACCCGCTCGAGCGTCACCAGGCCCTGGTGCATCAGCCCCGCCACGCTCGCCGTCAGCACCCCGTCGAGCCGGTCCACG
>JAAAPF010000308.1 GCA_009908425.1 Alphaproteobacteria bacterium | reverse complement strand
TCGAACCGCTGGTGCTGCCCGCCGACGACCTCAACAGCGACATCCACGCCTCGCCGGCCTACCGCGCCAACCTCGTCAAGGTGATGACCCGCCGCGCCGTGGACGCGCTCGTCTGACGCGGCAGGCCGGGACGCCGGCTCTCGCCCCGGCCGGCGTCAGCGCGGCTCAGCTCGCCGCGCTCTCCAGCGCCGGGCCGGGGTCCGCCACCCGGCCCTCGAGCGCCGCCGGCCGCGGCCCCCCGGTGGCCCAGTCCAAGAGCTCGACGGTGTGGACGATCGGGACCGCGCTCGCCGGACCGAGCTGGGTCATGCAACCGATATTGCCGGTGGCGACGACGTCCGGCCCGGTCTTGGCGATGTTGTCGAGCTTGCGGTCGCGCAGCTGGCCGGCGATGTCGGGCTGGAGGATGTTGTAGATGCCGGCCGAGCCGCAGCAGAGATGGCCCTCGGGCACCCCCTTCACCTTGAAACCCGCCTTCTTCAGGAGGGTTTGCGGCTTGGTCCCGAGTTCTTGGCCGTGCTGCATCGAGCAGGCGTTGTGGTAGGCCACGGTGAGCCCGGTGCGGCGGGCCGGCTCGCGCAGACCGAGGTCGACGACGAACTCGGTGACGTCGCGGGCGAGCCCGGCGATCGTCTCGGCCTTGTCCGCGAGCGCCGGGTCGTCGCGGAACATGAAGCCGTAGTCCTTGACGGTGGTGCCGCAGCCGGAGGCGTTGATGACCACCGCGTCGAGGCCCTCGCCGCCGGCGGCGGTGGTCTCGCGCCACCAGGCGTCGACGTTGGCGGCGGCCTGGCGGTGGGAGGTCTCGACCCCGCCCAGGTGGTGCACCATCGAGCCGCAGCAGCCCATCCCTTCCGCGACCACCACCTCGACGCCGTGGCGGGTCAACAGGCGCACCGTCGCCTCGTTGATGCGGGTGTCCAGCACCTGCTGGGCGCAGCCGGTGAGGATGGCGACGCGCGCCCGCCGCGGGCCCTCGGCCGCGATCACCTGCGGGCGGTCGACCGGCGACGGCGCCGGCAGCTGGCGCGGCGCCAGCTCCAGCATCGCCCGCATGCGGCCGCGGAAGAGCCCCTTCACCGGCCGCGCCAGCTGGGCGCCGCGCAGCGACCAGCGAAACAGCCGCGGCCGCGGCACCAGCTGGCACAGCAGCCACCGGAGCGCCCGGTCGTGCCACGGCCGGCGGTAGTGTTGTTCGATGTAATCGCGGGCGTGATCGACCAGGTGTTGGTAGTGCACCCCCGAGGGGCAGGTCGTCATGCAGGACAGGCACGACAGGCAGCGGTCGATGTGCTTGACCACCTTGGCGCTCGGCGGCTTGTCGTTCTCCAGCATGTCCTTGATGAGGTAGATGCGCCCGCGCGGACTGTCGAGCTCGTCGCCCAAGAGGACGAAGGTGGGGCAGGTCCCGGTGCAGAAGCCGCAGTGGACGCAGGCCCGCAGGATCTTCTCGGACTCGCGGACGTCCGGATCCTCCAGCTGCGCCGGCGTGAAATGGGTCTGCATGTTGCCACCTCCCCGATACCGCTTTCCGGGGACGTAGCTGACCGCGGCCGCCGGGCCAAGGGGTGGCGCTCAGACCGTGGCGACGGCGTCGAAGCCGGGGCCGACGCGGTCGTCGGCCGGTTCCTCGCGCACGGCCGTCACCCGGCTCAGCGGCGGGCCCGCCCGGGTCTCGGCGAGGACCCGCTCCACCGCCGCCGGCGCGCCGGCGACGAGCGCCTCGACGGTGCCGTCGCGGCGGTTGCGCACCCAGCCGTCGACGCCCGCGGCGTTGGCGACGTCGACCATCCAGGCGCGAAAGCCGACCCCCTGCACGCGACCTTCGATGACCAGCCTGAGCGCTCTGCGATCGTCCGTCATGGGCTCGTCCGTACCAGCGCGACGCCGTGCGCCGACGCAACGTCGCCTCGCCGCGGCCGGTTCCGCCCCCGCCGATCGGGCGCCGGCGCCCCCGCCGCGGTCAGTGGCGGGGCCGAAAGGCGGGCAGGAAGAACAGCAACAGCCAGACCGTGCCGATATAGCCGAAGGCGGCGCCGGGCGGCGTGCCGAGCGAGAAGGCGGCGCCGAGCGCGAAGATCACCGCCAGCGCCTTCCACGCCGGCAGGCCGATGTCGCGCAGGCGTTTGGCGATCAGGTTCAAAAAGGCGTAGAGCAGCGTGAGCGCGAGCGCGGCGACGACGCCGGCGAGCGCGAAGCCGACCAGCTGGACGATCAGGCCGAACAGCCCGGGCGTGGCGCCGTCGGCGCTGAAGCTCTCGGCGAAGGCGAACAGGCCCTGCAGCACCACGCTCGCGAGCGCGAAGGCGACCACCAGCACCACCAGGCCCTTGACGAAGGCGAGGCGGCCGGCGCGGCCGGTGCGGACCTCGTCGAACAACAGCGCGATCATCGGCTCAGACCTCCGCCTCGGCCAGCGCCACCGCGCCCAGGGCGGTGACCACCGCGGCCTGCGCCGGGTCGATCACCGCCAGCCCCAGCTCGCGCGCCAGCCGGCGGCGGTAGCGCGCCATCCCGGCGCAGCCCAGCACGACGACGTCGGCGCCGTCCTCCTCCCTCAGCTTGTGGCCGACGTCCTTGAGCCGACGCCAGGTCGCGGTCTCGTCGACGAGTTCGGCGACGGTGAGCTCGAGGGCGCGCTCGCCGGCGATCCGCCGCTCGACGCCGAGCATGCGCTGCTGGCGCCGGTGGCGCGGGATCGCCCGCCGCGACAGCGCCACCACCCCCACGTGGTCGCCGCGCTGCAGCGCCGCCAACACACCGCTCTCGCCGATGCCGAAGACCGGGACCTCGGCGAGCTCGCGGCAGACCGCGAGGCCGGGGTCGGAATAGCACGCGATGATCCAGGCGGCGGCGTCGCCCTTGGCGATGCGCTGGGCGAGCGGGCGGGTGACGGCTTCGACGTCGGTCTGGGTCTCGATCGCGAAGGGAGCCCCCTCCAGGGTCTCGCAGACGATCGTCGGCCCGCCCGAAAAGCGCAGCGGTGCCACGCCGCGCTCCAGGTCGGCGGTCACCTCGGGGTTCGAGTTCGGATTGACGACGACGATGGGCTGCGCGGGCATGGCTCCCCCGACGGCTCCGTGCTAGCGATCCGGCCGGGACGAGGCTTAGCCCGGAGCGCGGCGGATGACCACGTTCGATGTCGTCGTCCGCGGCGGAACCGTCGCCACCGCCGCCGACCGCTTCACCGCCGACGTCGCCGTCGCCGACGGCCGGATCGCGGCGCTCGGCCACGACCTCGCCGGCGCCGAGGTGATCGACGCCACCGGCAAGCTGGTGCTGCCCGGCGGCGTCGACGGCCACTGCCACATCGAGCAGCGCTCCGCCGCCGGCGTCATGAACGCCGACGGTTTCGAAAGCGCCACCGCCTCGGCGGCGCGCGGCGGGACCACCACCGTGATCCCCTTCGCCGCCCAGCCCCCGGGCGCGAGCCTCGCCGAGGCCGCCGCCGACTACCACGCCCGCGCCGCGCGGGGTGCGATCGTCGACTACGCCCTGCACCTGATCCTCGCCGACCCGCGCCCCGAGGTGCTCACGAACGAGCTGCCGCCCCTGGTCGAAGCCGGCCACGCCTCGCTCAAGATCTTCCTCACCTACGACATCCGCCTCGACGACGAGCGGGCGCTCGCCGTCTTCGCGGCGGCGCGGCGCCACAACCTGATGGTTTGCGTCCACGCCGAGAACCACGCCATGATCGCGTGGCTGCGCGAGCGCCTGGTCGCCCGCGGCCACGGCGACGCCCGCTACCACGCCACCAGCCACCCCCGCCACGGCGAGGCCGAGGCGGTCCACCGCGCGATCGCGCTGGCGCGCCTCGTCGACCAGCCGCTGATGATCTTCCACGTCTCCTGCACCGAAGCCCTCGCCGAGATCCGCCGCGCCCGCGCCGCCGGCGTCAAGCTCTTCGCCGAGACCTGCACGCACTACCTCACCCTCACCCGCGACGCCCTGGCGCGCGACGACGGCCGCGGGGCGGAGTGGATCTGCAGCCCGCCCTTGCGCGAGGCCCACGACGTCGAGGCGCTGTGGCGGGCCCTCGAAGACGGCACGCTCGCCACCGTCAGCTCCGACCACGCCCCCTACGCCGCCGACGCCACGGGCAAGTACGGGGCCGGCCCGGCCCCCGCCTTCACCGACGTCCCCAACGGCCTGCCGGGCCTGGCCTTCCGCCTGCCGCTCCTATTCGACGCGATGGTGCGCCGCCGCGGCCTACGCCTCGAGGACTTCGTGCGCCTCACCGCCAGCGAGCCCGCGCGCGTCTACAACCTGCACGACCGAAAGGGCTCGATCGCCATCGGCAAGGACGCCGACCTCGCGATCTGGGACCCCACCCGCCGCGTCACCCTCGCCCACGCCCTCGCCGGCGACGGTGCCGGCTACACCCCGTTCGAGGGCCTCGAGGTCCAAGGCTGGCCCGTCCAGGTGCTGCGCCGCGGCGAGACCGTCGTCCAGGACGGCGAGGTCACGGCCGCGCCCGGCAGCGGCCGCTTCCTGCCGCGGCGGGGCGGGGAGGCGGCAGAGCCGAGCGGCCGGCCGGTGGCGGAGATGGACGCGGGGCGGAACTTCGGGGCGAAGTTGTTGTAGGCTGGCGGCCCCGTCACTGGCGGGCGGCGCGTTCCAGGTTCAGCGCGAGCAGGCGTTCGAGGATGTCCTCGTCCGCGAGATCGGCGGGCCAGCCGTAGGCGGCGGCCACGGCCTCGTCGAGCTCGCGGTGGAGTTGGTCGAGCCAGGCCGGGCGCTGGTTGTAGAGGTTGGTGAGCGTGCGCTTCTTGAGCTCCCTCGCGGCGGCGTCGTCGACGGGGAGCAGCCGGTCGGGATAGCCCGGCACCACCTCGGGCTCGCGCCGCACCAGCTCCGGCGGGTTGAGCCACGTCTCGCGGGTCGCGTCGAGCCGCCGCGCCACCTCGGCGATGCGCCGTGCGCGCGGGTCGTCGGCGTAGTCGGCGGCCGGCACGTTCGGCGTCAGTCCTTCGGGGAAGGGGAAGGTCTCGAAGGTCGTCGTCGGCGTGTAGCGCGGCCGATCCTCCAAGCTTGTCCCCATCCGCAGCGACCACAGCTCGTGAAAGCGTGAATGCAGGATGCCGAACGTCGTGTCGTCGTCGCGGGCGATCACCATCAACTGATGGTCAGGAACGATCGTCACCGGAAGCCAAACGAATACGCGATGCTTGGCTACGGCTGGCGTCGCGATGAAGCGTTCCATGAAAGAAAGCGCTTGCCGCATACCGGGCACAGGCTCCGCGAATAGCCACCAGTTCTCTCGATACTTCTTGCGCTTTGTCTGGTCGCGATGCGGTTTCACATTCTCGACCACGTATTGAAAGGGCTTCTCGTAAAGAGCTGCTTCCGCCATCGGTGTTGTAACGCCGAAATCCACTGCCCACTTGTCGGACCACCGACGCGTAACATCCATGGCGTTCGCCCATGGCTGTACGACATCCGAGTTCGGACGACCGTTTGGATTGACAGCATTTAGCCATCTCCTGGCTAAATCGCCCGGTAAATCAAACTTCCCGGCCTTCACATTTGCATAAAAACAAGATGCCTTGTTTTCTATAAGTTTTTCAGATTTTGTTATATCTGTAACGCCACTAGCTAAGTTGCTATATATGTTTTTTACAATTTTGTTGTCAAGCTTGCAAATATTACTATACGCCGATTGTGAAAAACAAATCAGTGAGACGCGAACCGCGGCTCCTTCATTAATCCACGGCTCATCTTTCCAGGCATTAAATATCTTAAGATGTTCGGCAATAGAATTAAGAACTTGGCGGTTTGCGCCTCCACGGATGCTATTGGTGGCGACCAAGCCAGCACGCTGCGCCATGTCGCTTTCAAGCTGATGGCGGGCGATGTCGAACCAGTAAGTTACGAGGTCGGCACCGCCAGGAACACGACCGCTAAAGGCTGATCGGAGGGCATTGACGTAATCGTCGCCAAGCGCACGACGCATCAGACGGTCACCGAGAAATGGCGGATTGCCGATAATTGCATTCGCCACAGGCCACGTTCTGGGCGACCCATCAGTGACCAGAATTGCGTCGCCAAGTTCGATGTTCTGAAGCGGCTTTAGCACGGGATTGCGGTTGGCGGCGAAGCCGTTCTTGCGCATCCACTGGATTTCGCCGATCCAGACGGTGACGCGGGCGAGCTCGGCGGCGTAGGGGTTGATTTCGATGCCCTTGACCGCCTCGGGGCCGACCTGCGGTGCCGGTCGCTCCAGCCCCAGCGCCTCGGCTTCGAGGTTGGCGCGGTGCTCAAGGTCCTTGAGCTGGAGGAGTGCCAAGTAAAGGAAGTTCCCCGAGCCGCATGCGGGGTCTAGCACGCGGAAGCGGCGCAGCCGTTCGAGGTAGCCTTGGTGGCGCCCACGCGCCGTGGTCCAGGCGCGGGTGATCTCGCCGCGCAGCGCCCGGCGGCGGTTCCACGCCTTGCGGTCGGCCTCCTCGTCCACCTCGCCCGAGAGCGCGAAGGCGGCGCCCGCCTCCTCCTCGAGCGCGCGGATCTCGGCCTGGGCTTCGTGGGTGCGGGCGACGGCCTGCTCGATCTCGGCGCGCGCTGCTTCCCACTCGCGGGTGAGCGGCTCCACGATGACCGGGTTCACGATCAGCATGATCTTGTCGGGGTCGGTGTAGTG
>JAAAPF010000069.1 GCA_009908425.1 Alphaproteobacteria bacterium | reverse complement strand
GCGCGCGCGAGGACCGGGTGTACCTGTGCAGCCCGGAGACCGCCACGGCGTCGGCGCTCACCGGCCGCATCACCGATCCGCGCGAGCTGGAGATGGCCGCCCCGCGGCCCGAGCTACCGGAGAAACAGGTGATGAACCGCGAGCTGCTGATGGCCCCGCCGCCGGTGGAGGAGGCCCGCACCGTCGAGCTGGTGAAGGGCCCCAACATCGTCTCGCTGCCCGCCTTCGAGGCGCTGCCGGACCATCTGACGCTGCCGGTGCTGCTCGAGGTCGGCGACGACCTCTCCACCGACGAGATCTCGTCCGCCGGTGGTCGGGCGCTGCCCTACCGCAGCAACATCCCCGAGATCGCGCGCTTCACCTTCGAAGCCGTGGATCCCGGCTACGTCGAGCGCGCCGACGCCACGGCCGGCGATCACGCCGTCGTCGGCGGCCGCAACTACGGTCAGGGCTCCAGCCGCGAGCACGCCGCGCTGGCGCCGCGCTTTTTGGGCCTGCGCGCGGTGCTGGCACGGAGCTTCGCGCGCATCCACCGCGACAACCTGATCAATTTCGGCGTCCTGCCGTTCACCTTCGAGAGCGAGGGCGACCGCCTGCGTCAGGGCGAGGTGGTCGAGATCGACGACGTCGCCGGGGCGCTCGCCGCCGGCCCCGTCCTCGAGGCGCGGGTCCGCGGCCGCGACCGCCCGCTTCGCCTGCGCCACGATCTCTCGCCGCGCGAGCGCGCGCTGATCGCGGCCGGCGGCGTGATCAACGGGTTGCAGGGCTGAGCCCCGGCGCGGCGCGCGCCTGCCCGACGCCGCCGCGCGCGTCCCGCTCGGCCCGCCGGGCTCGGCGCGCGCTGCCCGCGGCCGGCCGTCAGTCGCGGGTCAACAGGAAGAAGTAGGGGCGCTCGCCCGGCGCCTCCATCACGCCCAGCACCCGGTCGGCCGCGATCCGGCGGAAGTGGTCGGTGACGGGTTTGCGGTGGTAGACCATCGCGCAGCTGGAAAGCCCGCGATAGTGGAGGCGTCGCAACGCCGCCGCCGGGCGCTCGGTGGCGAGGAGCGGCCGTGCGGCGGTGAACGCGGCGCGGGCCGCGCCGCTGTGCGCCAGGGTCCGCCACCGCCGCGGCAGGCTCACCGGCAGGCACGACGGATCGAGCGCGACGAGCTCGCCCGGGGTTCGGCCGAACAGCAGCGGGTGCGCCCGGTCGGGCGGTTCGAACGACTTGCCGTACCAGCCGAGCGCCTCGAGCAAGCCGTCGAGCGGGTGTCCGGTGGGAAGGCTCCGGCCCCGCCAGCGGCCCATCATCTCCTGCGGCTCGACCGCCGCGAGGCCGTCGAAGCGCCGAAACGCCTCGGCGGGATCGCAGGGAATGCGCAGCCACGCCTCCGCAGAGAACGGCATCGACGCTTTCCTCTTGCTCGGCCGATCCGACCCGCGGACGGCGGCGCCGGCCGCCCGGCTCACAGCTCCTCGCGGAGCTGGGCGTAGGTGAGGGCGGCGAACATGCCGGTGCCGCCGATGACGTTGCCGACCAGCGCCGGCAGGGTGCCGGTCAACAGGGCGTCGGCGAGCGTGATCTCGCCCACGAAGACCGCGACGAACAGCCCGGTCGAGCCGGCGACGACGTGGGAGAGGTCGCCGAGCCCGATCATGTAGGTGACGATCACGATCGCCAGCACCTCGCCGGCACCCTGCAGCCGCGGCAGCACCCACACCAGCGAGGCCAACAAAAACCCCGCCGGCATGCCCCAGACGAGGTGCTGCAACGCGGTGACGTCGGCGTAGTGCGTGGCGACCTCGAGGATGCCGGCGAGCTGGGCCGGCGGCACCATGCGGGCGACCGCGAGCAGCGCGGCCGCGACCAGGCAGCCCACCATGTTGGCGCAGAAGACGATCGCCCACAGCCGCGCCGTGCGCGCGAAGTTGATCGGGCGCGGGTCGAGGAAGAGCGACAGCACCGGCGTGATGGTGTTCTCGGTGAACAGCTGCATGCGGCCGAGGATGACGATCAGAAAGCCGACGGCGTAGCCGAGGCTGGAGATCGCCGGCGTCCACGCCGCGTCCGGCAGCACCGCCACCAGGAAGCCCTTGCACATCAACGAGGTGCTGATGGCGAGCCCGGCCGCCACCCCCGACCACCAGAGCGCGCTGAAGGGGCGCGACAGCTCGTGGTCGCCCTCGCGTCGGATGACCTCGTAGATCACCGACGGGGTCGTGCCGGAGAGGCTCTCCACCTTCTCCCGCTGGCGGTCGTCCAGGGTCGATCGCTTGTTCATGTTCGCCGTGCCGCGCCGTGAAACCGGCGCGGAAGCTGGGGCGGAAACCCCGCCCGCTCAAGCCGGAACATCACCGCGGCGGGAGACGCGGTGCGACCGCGCGGGCACGGCTCTCCTGCGCAGGTGGGCGTCGCGGGCGGCGGCCGCGGCTGCTAGCAAGGGCCTCCCGCGCAACGGAGGACGACGTGGCGGCTCGCGACGCCCGCGGCGACAGCCGAGACGACCGCAGCCTGGTGGAGCTCGGGGCGAGCTACGGCTACGCCCGGGTGGGCGCGGCCGAGCGCCGGCGCCGGGTGCGCGCCACCTTCGACGGCATCGCCGCCGGCTACGACCGCGCCAACGACTGGATGAGCCTGGGGCTGCACCGCCGCTGGAAGCGCCGGCTCGCCGCCGAGGTCACCGCCAGCGGGCCCGTCCTCGACCTCGCCGGCGGCACCGGCGACGTCGCCGCCCATCTGCGCGACGCCTGGCCCGCCCGTCTCGTCGTCGGCGGCGACCCGAGCGCGGCGATGCTCGCGGTCGACCGCCGCCGCCACGGCGCCGCCGTGCCGGTGGTCGCGCTGGAGGCCGAGCGGCTGCCGTTCGCCGACGCCAGCCTCGCCGCCGTGACCTGCGCCTTCGGCTTTCGCAACGTCACCGAGCCCGCCACCGCGCTGGCCGAGATCGCGCGCGTGCTGCGCCCCGGCGGGCGGCTCCACCTGTTGGAGTTCTCGACGCCGGCGCCGTGGCTGCGGCCGCTCTACCGCCGGCTCTCGGCCCAGCTCCTGCCGTGGATCGGCGGCCGCGTCACCGGCCGGCCCGAGGCCTACCGCTATCTCGCCCAGTCGATCGACCGCTTTCCGACGGCGGCGGCGGTGAGCGACGCGCTCGCGCGCGCCGGGCTGCGGGTCGAGCGGGTCGAGCCGCTGGCCCACGCCGTCGCCGTCGTCCACGTCGCCCGCCGCCCCCCGCCGGCACCGGCGTCGTCCTAGGGTAGCGGCGTGGACACCCAACGCGTTCGGCCGCCGCTGCGCCTGGTCTGGTGGTACGCCGCCAGGCCCCAGACGCTCAGCCTCGCCGCCGCCCCGGTGCTCGCGGGCACCGCCTGGGCGCTGCTGGTGGCCGGCACCTTCCGCCCGGAGGTGCTGGTGTTGGCGTTGGCGGCGGCGACGGCGATCCAGGTCGGCACCAATCTCTGGAACGACGCACTCGACAGCGAGCACGGCGTCGATCGCGGCCTGCGGCTCGGGCCGCGACGGGCGACCGCCGCCGGCTGGCTGCCGACGCCGCTGGTGCGGCGCGTCGCGCTCGCGGTGTTCGCCCTCGCCGGCGGGCTGGGGCTGGCGCTGGTGGCCCTCGGCGGCTGGCCGATCCTCGCCATCGGCGTCGCCGCGATCGCCTGCGGGCTGGCCTATTCCGCCGGGCCCTACCCGCTGTCGTCGACGCCGTTGGGCGAGCCGGCGGTGCTGGCCTTCTTCGGCGTCGCCGGGGTGGCGGGCACCGTGCTCCTGCACGGCGCCGCGGTGACGGCGGAGGTCCTCGGGCTCGGCGTCGTCGTCGGCCTGCCCGCGGCGGCGGTGCTCCTGGTCAACAACCACCGCGACCGCGTCTCCGACGCCCGCGCCGGCCGCCGCACGCTGGCGATCCTGGCGGGGCCGGCGGCGACCCGCCGGCTCTACGGCGCGCTCGTGGTCCTGGCGGCGGCCGGGCCGGCGGCGCTGCGCCCGGCCTGCGGGGTCGCCTGGCTGGCGACGGCGGCGGCGCTCACCGCCGCGGTGGCCCTGGCGCGGCGGTTCGCGCGCGCGCCGCTCGACCCGGTCCTCAACCGCTTTCTCGCCGCCACCGGGCGGTTTCAGCTCGCCGTCGTCGCCGCCACCGCGCTGGCGCTGGCGGTCTGCGGCTAAGGTGGCGGCCCCGACCGCCGCGCGCTTGCGCTAGAGCGCGTCCCACTTGGGCGGACCCACCCGCACACCCCGCCCGGCCGCCCATGAGTACGATACCCTGGGTGGCCGGGCGGGGTGTGCGGGTGGCTCGGTCGACTTGAACGGGGCGCTCTAGAGGCGGTGCCCCGCCACCGCGCCGTCGCCGGAGCCGGCCGTCGTGACCACCCTCTTCATCCCGCTCGGGCTGGCCTTCTTGATGGTCACGGTCGGGCTCGGCCTGGCCCCGCGCGACTTCCGTGCGCTGGCGACGCGGCCGGCGGTGGTGGCGGCGGGCCTGGTCGGCCAGCTGGTGCTGGTGCCGACGGCGGCGTTTCTGGTGGCGGTGGCGTTCGCGCTGCCGCCGGTGGCGGCGGTCGGCCTGGTGCTGGTGGCGGCCGTGCCGGGCGGGGTGACCTCGAACTTCGTCACCGTGCTGGCCCGCGGCGACGCCGCGCTGTCGGTGGTGCTCACCGCCGGCTCCACCCTCGCCGGCCTCGCCACCGTGCCGCTGGTGCTGGCGCTGGCGCTGGCGGTGTTCGATCCGGCCGGCCTGGCGCTGCCGGCGGCGCTGCCGATGGCCGAGACCGCCCGCGCCGTGCTGGTCGTGACGGTCCTGCCGATGCTCGCGGGCATGGCGGTGCGCGCGCTCCGCCCGGCCGCCGTGGCGCGCCGGCTGGGGGCGGTGCGGCGCCTGGCGACTTTGGTCTTCGCCGCGGTCGTCGTCGCCGCCTTCGCCGGCGACTGGGCGGTGGTCGAGGCGCACTGGCGCACGGTCGGCCCGGCGGTGCTCGCCTTCAACGCGCTCGCGGTCACCGCCGGCCTGGCGCTCGCGCGCACGCTGGCGCTGCCGCCCGCCACCACGCTCACCTTCGCGGTCGAATGCGGCCTGCAGAACGTCGCCCTGGCGCTCTTCCTCGCCGCCGGCGTCCTGGGCGAGCCCGCCCTCATGGTCCCCGCGGTGCTCTACGTCCTCGCCATGAACGCGGCGGCGCTGGTGTTGGTCGCCGTCGGTCGCCGCACGCCGGCGCCGCGCGCGATGGCGCGCTGACGCCGGTGCCCCGCCTGCACCGCCGTCGGCGTTCGATCCGACGACGGCGTTCACCCGCGCCGTCGCGACCGATCGGGTGGCCCCGAGGCTGACGGCCGACGCGTTCGGCTCGGATCGAGCCCGAAGGAACGATGGCGGCGGATGGCGGGTTGGCGGGATGGCGGGGCGGCGGGTCGCCCGGCCGGCGTCCCGCCGGATCCACGATGCGGGAACGGCGCGTGGCTCGTCGTCGTGGCGATCGTGGCCGGCGTCGACGAGGTTTCGCGGCCGCCGGTGGATCGACCCACCCGCCGCCGGCCCACTGCGCGCCCTTGCGTTGCCGGAGACGGAAAGCATGACGTCGAAGCTTATGGCGATGCTGTCGGCCCTGATCCTCGGCGTCTCGGTGGTGGGTGGCCTCGCCGGCTGCAACACCATCGAGGGTGCGGGCGAGGACCTCGAGGCCGCCGGCCGGGCGATCGAGGACACCGCCGAGAAGGCCTCGAACTGACTTCCGCGCGGCGGCGGCGGCTTGGGCCCGCTCCCGTCGCGACCGCTGCGACGCTCCGCGACGTCCCGCGCGGGGTCACCGCGGCGCCGGTCCCGATCGCGGCGCGACGGCGGCGCGGGCCGTCGCCGTGCCGGCCGCCTCGTCGTCGCGGTGCGCCAGAGCCCGGCGGAGCAGCTCGCGCAGGCGGACGAAGTGGCGCGGGACCCGGGGGTTGGGGAAATCGCCGGGGAGCGGTTTCAAGCCGATCAAGCCGAGATGGTCGGCGCCAACGCGCATCGGGTCCGGCCCCCAGCTCGCCGAGCGAACCGATACGAAGCCGTCGTTGTCGCCCTCGTGCCGTTGCAGCATCTGGGCGATCCGCCACCAGCGCCGGCGCAGACTGCGCGGCGGACGCGTCCCCGCGATGGCGCGATATCGCACGTCCGGGCGGTCGGGGGTGACGGCGTTGAAGGCCGCCATCTCGTCGGGGCGAAGACTTCGCAAGCCGCCCAGATCGAGACGGCGGGTAATCCAGCCTTCGGGGCACGCGCCGCTCGCCAGCCACTCGGCGACGACCGTGCCGTGGTGGGGAGCGCCGAGGGTGACGACGTCGGTGATGCGGCGGTCGGGATCGTACTCCGCGGCGACGAGCCGCGCCGCCAAGCCGCCCATGCTGTGGCCGACGAGGATCAGCCGCTGGCCGCGCAGCTCACCCAGCCGCGCGGCGACGGCCCGCCCCCGCGCCTCGAGGTCGCCGGTCGGCGGCTGCCAGATCGTGTGCACCGCGCACCGCTGCGCCTCCAGCCAACGGCGAAGCGGCGCGAAGCGCGCCCAGGAGGCCCGCGGCCAGAACGCGAGATAGCCGTGGATCAGGACGACGGCGGTGTCCTCCCGCGCCGTGTGGTCGTCGCGCACGGTCCCGTGCTCCGGCTTTCCTCCCTCGGAGGTGACAAGCGCCGACGGCGCGCGCAGTTCC
>JAAAPF010000263.1 GCA_009908425.1 Alphaproteobacteria bacterium | reverse complement strand
CGCCTACGTCTTCGCCCGCCGCGACAGCCCGCGCGAGACCATGCGGGACTTCCTCGTCGGCGTGCAGAGCTGGGACTCGGGCGGCATGGAGCGGGCGCTGTCGGCGCTCGACCTCTCGGGCATCCCGCCGGCGCTGGTGTCCATCAACGCTCCCCTCTACGCCGACTACCTGCTGCAGATCATCGACCGCCTGGGCTACGTCATCTGGCAGGAGATCCCCAACAACCCCGACCAGGTCACCCCCTACGTCCACTACGCCCACGCCGAGGGCGACATCGCCATCGGGCCGCGCCGCGACGCCGAGGGCAACGTCGACTGGCGCTTCACGGCGGACAGCATCGCCGCGTCGCCGGCGATCTTCGAGGCCATCCAGGAGCTGCCGATAGCACCCGGCCTCGAGGAGCCCGAGCCCTTCACGCCGTACTTCACCCTCAGGGAGTCGGTGAAGGAGGTGTCGCCGACACTCCTCGAGCGCGCCTGGCTGTTGCCGCACTGGCAGTGGATCGCGCTCGCGCTCGCCGTCGCCGCGGCGCTGCTGCTGGCGTACTTCGCCGGGCTGGCCGTGCACCTGCTCTGGCGCCTCTCACCGCGGCCGTTGACCGGTGAGGGGGACGCCGCGGACGCGCGCGGCTCGGGGCTCGTCTTCGCGGTGCGGCTCATCGTGCTCGGCGGCGTGATCTACCTGGTGGCGGGCCGCATCGGGCTGCGCGCGGACGTGCTGGGCGTGCTGGCGACCGCCGCCGCGCTGATCGTCCTCGTCGGCGCCGTCGCCGCGCTCTATCGGCTCACCGGCATCGTCGGCAGCGCCTTCTACCGCCGTGCGGCCAAGACGAGCGGCCATCTCGACGAGATCGTCACCTCGCTCGCCACCGGCATCGTCAAGATCGCCATCATCGTCGGCGGCATCGTCATGGCCGCCGACGTCGTCGGCCTGCCCTACGAGGGCGTGATCGCCGGGCTCGGCGTCGGCGGCTTCGCGCTCGCGATCGCCGCCCGCGACACCGTCTCGAACTTCTTCGGCGCCGCCGTGCTCCTGGCGGAACGGCCGTTCAAGCGCGGCGACTACGTCGAGCTGGACGGCCAGCACGCCATCGTCGAGGACGTCGGGCTGCGCACGAGCCAGTTGCGGCTGTTCAACGACGCCTTGATGGTGATCCCCAACGGCAAGGTCGCCGACGGCACCGTCATCAACTACGGCCGCCGCCGCAAGCGCCAGCTCCTGCTCACGGTCTCGCTCACCTTCGACACCCCGCGCGAGCGCATGGACGCCTTCGTCGCCGGCCTGCGGGACCTGCTCGCCGGCTTCCCGCGGGCGGACAGCGAATACTATGTCGGCCTCGCGCGCTTCGGCGAGTGGTCGATCGACATCGATCTCTGGTGCTACGTCTGGGTGCGGAGCTACGGCGAGCAGGTCGAGGCGCAGCATCGCCTCGTCGGCGACATCGTCGAGCTGGCGGGCCGCGTCGGCGTCGACTTCGCCTATCCGACGCGCACGGTGCACATGGGTGGGCCGGTCGCGCCGGGTGACGCCGCGGTCGAGCCGCGCGCGGACGCCGCGGCGTTGGCCGGCGCCAGCGCGGCCTCGAGCTGACGGGCGGCGAGCCGCCGGCTCTCTGTTCACCTACCTCGACCTGCTCGCTCCTGCTCGCGCGCCTCGTCGCCCGGTGCGGCGCGGCGGGCCGGTCGGACGTACAAGCGGCCGATCAGGACCAGCGCCACGATCACGGCGAGCGTCACGAGCGAGCCCGCCGGCGACGTCGCGATCGTCGTCGGCCGTTCGGGCGGTGGGCGCCGGGCGGCGAGGGCGAGGGGCAGGCTCGGATCGAGACGCACCTCCACCTCCAGCGCGTCGCGGATCCGTGCCACCGTCCGCGCGCCGATCGGCAGCGTCTCGCGGATGGCGGCGGAGCCCGGCCCGACGATGCCGACGGCGTCGCCCGGATCCGGGCGCGCCGCGGCGAGGACGACCTGGCTGCCGACGCTGGCGACGGGCTCGCGCTGTCCGACATAGGTCGCCGCCGGGATCGTCACAGGCTGCAGGAACGGGAAGGCGACCCGGTTGCCGCGGGCCTCCCAGAGGTCGAGCGGCGCGAGGTCGAGACCACCCGCGAGCAGCTCCGCGACGAGCGGGTGGCCGGCCTCGGCCATGATCAACAGACCGTCGAGATCGCCCCTGCGCACCGCGTCCGCCTGCGCGCGCAGGCCGCCGCCCTCGCTCGCCTCGACGAGCGTCAGCTCGGTCCCGGGCAGCCCCGCGGCCATCAACGTCGCGGTGCGCGCGGTGACGCCGTCCGGCGCCCCGACGCCCAGGCGCAGACCGCCCTCCCGGTCGAGCGCCGGCGCATCCGCCCGCACCAGCAGATGCACGACGTCGAAGCCCACCGGCACGATGGCGTCGACGGCGCCGCGCGGTCGCGTACCGCCGGCCTCGTCCAGCGCGAAGAAGGCCGGGCCGCTCACCAGCGCGTAGCGGACCTCGTCGGCCAACAGGAACGCCAGGGGATCGGGCCCGCGGCGGATGTCGATGCGCCGCCCGGGAAAAGCCCGGCGCAGCGCCAGGACGACCTCCGCCGACTGCCCGGCCCGGGCGTCCAGATCGCCCACCGCGATCGGAAGCGGCCGACCGCTCGTGCCGACCGGCGCCGGCGCGCCCGTCGGGTCGAGGAACGTGGCCGCCACGGCGAACGGGTCGGCCCCCAGATTGGCGACCTCGGCGACCATCCCGCGCATCTCGTCGGTCGTCACGACATCTTCGAGGCCGTCGAGGGCCGCGGCGAGCTCGGGGCGGCGGGCCAACAGCGCCGCGCGGGTCAGCGGTGCGGCGGCGTAGGCGGGAAAGAAGCCGCGATCGTCCTCGAGCACGACCAAGCCGAAGTCCGCGATCTCCGGGTCGGTGCGAAAGCCGACGGCGAGGTCGATCTCGCCGTCGAGCAGCGCGGCGTAGAGTTCGTCCTTGCCGGTGGGCGAGCTCGCGACGACCAGGCTCGGCTCGGCCCGCCAGCCGTAGCGCCGCGCGAGCGCGTCGAAGCCGTCGACGGGCCGCTCGCGGAAATCCGCCGGCATGCCGACGCGGAGCGGGCGGGCGCGCCCGGCGAGGTCGCTCAGCGTCGCCGGCGACGCGGCGTAGGCCGAGCCCGGCCGGGCCAGCACGACGAAGTCGTTGCGAAAGCCCAACAGCGGTCCGAAGGCCAGCTCGTACTCCGCGGCGAGGTCGCACGTCGTCGTGAAGGACGCGTCGACGTCGTGGATCGGCGGATGGCCGATCAGCGCCAGCACCGAGCCGGTGTAGTCGACGTAGAGATCGATCTCGCCGCGCCAGAGCGCCTCGATCGCGGCGAGGCTGTCGCGTCGCGTCGGGTCCACCTCCGCCGGCACGCCGCGCGCGCGGAGCTTCTGGGCGACGATCTCGGCGACGACCTGCTGCTCGGCGAAATCCTTGGCGCCGATCACCAGCGGCCGTTCGATCCGGTTGCAGCCGACGGCGACGAGCATCGCCAGGAGCGCGAGCGCGGTGCGCAGCCTCATCGCCCCGCCTCCGCCGGCGCCGCCGCGACGGGGGCCGGTTCCTCGTCGCGCAAGGTGCGCAGGAACGCCACGATCTGGAGCAGCAGCACGAGCGAGAAGGGGATCGCGCCGGTGACCGCCAGCGTCTTGGCGACGTCGACGCTGCCGGTGAAGAGCGTGCCGATGGTGATGGCGAGGATGACGAGCGCCCAGGCGAGCTTCTGCGCCGTCGCCGGGTTCAGATCGCCGTGGCTCGTCATCATGCTGACCACGAAGGTGCCGCTGTCGGCGCTGGTGACGAGAAAGATGAAGATAAGGAGCAGCGCCGCGGTGCTGACCACCTCGGTCAGCGGGAAGTAGTCGAAGAGCGCGAACAGCGCCTTGGCGACGTCCTCGAAGACCATGTCGGCGAGGCCGCCCGGCCCGAACAGCTCGACGTAGAAGCCGGCGCCGCCGAAGGTGGCGAACCAGAACATCGAGAACAGCGAGGGGATGAGCACGACCCCGAGCATGAACTCGCGGATCGTGCGGCCGCGGCTGATCCGGGCGATGAACACGCCGACGAACGGCCCCCAGGCGAGCCACCAGATGAGATAGGTCAGCGTCCAGCCCGCGGTCCACTCCGTCAGCCCCTCGTACGGGTAAAGACGAAACGAAATCGTGAACAGATTGTTCAAATAGTCGCCGAGGGTGGTGGTGAAGGTCTGGAAGATGAACTGGGTCGGGCCGAAAAACAGAATGAACAACATGACCAGGATGGCGATGACCATGTTGATGTTGGAGAGGATCTTGATGCCCTGACCGAGGCCGGTGCTGGCGGAGGTGAAGAAGCAGACGCCGAGCACGGCGACGATGGCGATGCTGACGGTGTTGGTGGCGGGCACGCCGAACACCTCGCCCAGACCGGCGCGGACCTGCAGGGTACCGAGCGCGAGCGAGCCGGCGAGGCCGAGGATGACGGCAACGACGCCGAGCACGTCCGCGGCGGTGGCGAGCGGGCCGATCAGCCGACCGCGAAAGGCGTAGCGGATCGGCGTCGAGATCATGCCGGGCCGGTCGCGCCGGAAGATGAAATAGGCGATCACCAGCGCGCAGACGGCGTAGATCGACCAGGCGTGCAGGCCCCAGTGCAGGTTGGTGATCACCATCGCCAGCCGCGCCGCCTCGGGCGTGCCGCCCTCGAGGCCCGGCGGGGCGGTGAAGTGATACATCGGCTCGGCCGGCCCCCAGAACAGCAAGCCCGCCCCCATGCCGCCGGCGAACAGCATGGCGATCCACGACGCCGTCGAGAACTCCGGTTCGTCGTCGTCGTGGCCGAGCTTGATCGCGCCGTAGGGGCCCAGCGCCAGGACCGCCGCGAGCACGACGAAACTGGTGGTGAGCGCCAGGAAGAACCAGTCGAGGGTGGTGAGCGCGAAGCCGGTGAGCGCCGCCGCGGCCCCGGTCATCGCCTCGGGCGCCAGCACCCCCCAGACGCCGATGGCGCCGCAGATGACCACCGACAGCACGAACACGGCGTTCAGGTCGAGCTTGCCGCGCGTCCTCATCCGTCGGTCTCCCTGGTTGTTCGAACTTGCGGTCGCCTCGGCGCCGACGCGAGCCGAGCGAACTCCGGATGTTCGTTTCTCTCGGCACCGGCCGCCGGTCTCCGCCCGACGGAACGGGCCGTCCCGAGCGTCGACATCGTCGCGAACTGGCCAACGCCGATGAGACGATGACGTCCGAGTCGGGCCGGAAGCACGCGCCGCGTTCGCACCTGGGTCAACGCGCGTCTTCGACGACGGCGGAAAGCGTTTGATAGTTGACGAGGGTCGCCACCAGCCCGGCCACGGCGCCCAGGACGACCACGGCGGTCGCGACGCTCACCTCGACGGTCCCGACGACGCGCTGCCAGACGACCGCGCCGGCGACCAAGGCGCCGAAGGCGAAAATCCCGTGTTTGACGAGCAGCCAGAGCGCGGTCGGCACGAAGGACTTCTTGGGCGCCTTGAGCGTCCAGTGCGCAACCGCGGTGAGGATCATGGCGAGCGACACCGCCAGCGGCACGGCCGAGCCGAGCACGGTGTGCGTGCCCGCGCTGATCGCGTCCACCGACATCGGGATCGAGTCGTGCCCTCGCAGCATGAAGAACTGGATCGCACCGTTGATGACGGCATTGACGACGCCGGAGATGACCGCCGCCTTGACGATCTGCGGCGGGGCTGCGGGATCGGCACGCGTCGCGGACATGGTCGCCTCCGTGGACGGGGATGGACGATCTGCCGTCATCGGCCGATCGCCATGATCTGGTCGAGACCGGGAAACAGGACCGTGCGGCACTTTTCGAGACCGGCCTGGCGATCGGCGTGGTTCGATCTTGCGATCGCGAGCCGGGCCTCGCGCTCGAGCACGACACTGTCCGGGGCATTCCCCTCGGCGTTCAGCTGACGCGCCCGCTCGAGCGACTTCGCCGCGTCGCGGGGTTGCAGGCTTGTCCGTCGCGTGCCGCATCGCGCCGTGCTCCGGCAGGGGAAGTCGGACAATTAGTGCCCGAACAGCCGGACGACGTTGCCGCCGCCATGGACGTTGATCGTCTGACCGCTGATCCAGCCGCCGGCCGGCGAGCAGAGCCAGAGCATGGCGTTGGCGACGTCCTGGGGCCGGCCGGGACGCCCGATCAGGTTGTCGGGGTGCATCATCCGCTCCTGCATCTCCGGCGTGATGCCGGCATCGGCGTAACCCGGGGTGATGACGGTGCCGATCAGGATGGAGTTCACCCGCACCCGCTTGTTCAGCATGTGGGCGAGCGAGACCATCATCTGGTTCAGCGCCGCCTTCGCCGTGGCGTAGGGCAGGATGTCGTAGGCCGGCACCGCCGAGGAGAACGACCCCGAGTTCGTGATCGACGCGTTCTCGGCCCGCTCGAGATGCGGCAGGCAAGCCATGCTCATGCGGTAGGCGCTGATCGTGTTCAGCTCGTAGGACCGCACGAATTCGTCTTCGGGGATCGCCGCCGGATCATCCTGACGACTGCGCGTTTCGGCTGAAAGCGCCCACCTGTTTCGGTCCAATCCGCCCGGCTGTTACGGTGGAAGTCGCCCACCCGTTTCGGCGAATTCGCCCCCACGCGGGAGTAGAACGGGCTCGGCGTCGACCTCGAGATGAAGCGGCTACGGTGCGCCCTG
>JAAAPF010000255.1 GCA_009908425.1 Alphaproteobacteria bacterium | reverse complement strand
CAGCGGCTCAATCCGCGCGTCTGCCGGGTCGTCGCCCTGCCGGCGCCGTCCGACCGCGAGAAAACGCAGTGGTACTTCCAGCGCTACGTCCCGCACCTCCCCGCCGGCGGCGAGATCGTGCTGTTCGACCGCTCCTGGTACAACCGCGCCGGCGTCGAGCGGGTCATGGGCTTCGCCGACGAGACCCAGGTCGAAGAGTTCTTCCGCGACGTCCCCGACTTCGAGCGCATGCTCGTCCGCTCGGGGGTCCAGCTCGTCAAGTACTGGTTCTCGATCACCGACCAGGAACAGCAACTGCGCTTCTTGATGCGGATCCACGATCCCTTGAAGCAGTGGAAGCTGTCGCCGATGGATCTGCAGTCGCGGGTGCGCTGGGAGCAGTACACCAAGGCCAAGGAGGAGATGTTCGAGCGCACGCACATCGCGGAAGCGCCCTGGTACATCGTCCCCGGCAACGACAAGAAGCGCGCCCGGCTCAACGCCATCCACCACCTCCTGTCGCTGGTGCCCTACCACGAGGTCCCGAACGACCCGATCACGCTGCCGGAACGCGTGTTCGATCCGAACTACGACCGGGAGACGCTGCCGGACGAGCTCTACGTCCCCAGCGTGTACTGACGGCGGCGCGCGCGGATCGCGCCGGCCGTGCCCGCGGCATCACCCTCGACGCTCCCGGCGGGGGGAGCGGGCCATGCGGTCGCGGCGCGAGCGCGAGGCCAGGGCGCACTGGCGCCCGCACCTCTTCACCAACCGGGAGGCCGAGCTCGCGGCCTTCCGCGATCTGTTGGCGAACCTCGGCGACCAGCACGCCTCGGTGCTGGCGCTCCCCGGCATCTCCGGCAACGGCAAGACCTGGCTCGCCCGCCCGCTCCGCCACGAGCTGCGCGAGCGCCCGCCGCACGCCCGTGTCCCCCACGCCGTCGTCGACCTCGACGGTGCCACGGACCTGGCCGACCACGAGTTCCTCCTCGCCGTGCGCAACGGCCTCGCCGCGAGCGGCGGCATCCGCTTCAACGCCTTCGACATCGGCCTCGTCCTGTTCTGGTCGCTCCTCCCCGACCAGCGCCCGCCCCGGATCGTCGAAGGCGATGCTGTAGCGCCTGGGCGTCGCGCGGCGCTTCGACCGCGCGCTCGCCGCGACGCTCGACCAGACGCTCGATGTCGGCTTCGCGATGCGGCGCTCTCGCCCGTCGAGGCCGAGGACGTCGGCTTCGCGCAGGGCTTCCAGGGGGCGGAGCCGGGCTACCAGGCGGGGCAGGCGATCGCTGTGCGGCTGACGGCGGGCGAGCCGTCGAACAGCGAGTGGCAGCGCGACACGATCGTGTCGCAATGGCGGCTCGCCGACGTCGCCGAGCGTCGCGGCGACGTCGACACCGCGGCACGAGAGTTCGGCGCGGCGCCGAGCCTGGCCGAGCGGTTCGCCGCCGACGGCCGGCTCGCACCGGTCGATGGGGACTTCCCCGAGGGCTGCGGCGGCGGCTGGCGGCGGTGGGTGGTTGAGCGGCTGGCTCGCACCGTTCCGGAATGTTAACCTATTTCGCGTGGCCGTTGCGGCCGTGGCGGGGGTAGGAGGCGGTGCGCGAGGCCCATTACGAAACGAACCGGGAGCGGGGTTTTCGCGTGACGGGCCAAGGGGTTGGGCGGAAACGGCGGGGGCTTTTGCGCCCGCCGCGCCCGCCGCGGCCGGCGTGGCGCTGCTCGCGGTCGGGCTCGCCGTCCCGGCGCGCGCGGTCTCCCGCCAGCCCCTCCGCATCCAGGCGCTGATCGGCGTCATCGGCTCGATCGGGGTCTCGCTCAACGCCGCGATCATCGTGCTGACGGGCCGGCGCGACACGCTCGCCGCGCGCACCGGCGACGTCGACGCGATCACCGGCGTCGTCCTCCACTCCAGCCGCCACCTCTGGTCGACGACGCTCACCACCTTCGGCGGCTTTCTGCCGCTGATCCTCGCCGGCGGCGGCTTCTGGCCACCCTTCGCGCTCGCGATCGCCGGCGGTGTGGCGCTCTCGGTCGTGCTCGCCTTCGCCGTCGCGCCGGCGATGGTCCGCCTCGTCTACGCGCGCACCGCGTTACGGGGCATCGGCGGAGATGCGCTCGACGGTGACACGGGCGGTGTCGACCAGGGCGCGGAGCTTCGGCGCCATCGCGGCGCGCCTCGGGAAGTAGAGGAAGAAGCCGGGCTCCTCGATCGCCGTCTCGACCAGGACTTCCTCCAGCCCGCCGGCGTCGAGGTCGGCGCGCACCAGCGGCTCGAAGAGATAGGCGAGGCCGAGCCCGGCGAGCGCCAGCTCGCGCGCGGCGAGCACGTCGTTCACCACCGGCCCGCCACCCACGGCGACGGCGACCTCGCGGCCCCGCGCCTGCAGCTCCCAGCGGTAGAGCGCGCCGGTGCCGGCGAGGCGGTGACCGATGCAGGTGTGGCCGGCGAGGTCGTCGACCGTGACGGGCCGACCGGCGCGCGCGAGGTAGGCGGGCGTGGCGACGACGGCGGTGCGGAAGGGCGGCGTGAGCCGCACCGCGACCATGTCCGCGGCGATCATCTCGCCCAGCCGCACGCCGGCGTCGCACGCCTCCGCCACGATGTCGGCGAGCGCGTTGTCGACGACGACCTCCACCCGCACCTCCGGCTGGCGCCGCTGCAGCTCGGCCATGAGCGGCGCGAGCGCCAGCGGCACGGCGACCGAGCCCGCGCTGACCCGCACGACGCCGGCGGGCCGGCCGGCAACGCCGCGCAGGAGCTCGAAGCGCTCGGCGATCTCGGCGAGCGCCGGGCCGGCGCCGTCGACGAGAGCACGGCCGGCGTCGGTGAGGGCCACGCTGCGGGTGGTGCGGGCGAACAGCGGCACGCCGAGGCGATCCTCAACCTGGCGCACGGCGTGGCTCACCGCCGACGGGCTCATCCCCAGCTCCGCCGCCGCCGCGGCGAACCCCCGCCGCCGCGCCACGGCGAGCACCACCGGCAGGTGGACAAGGAGGTCGCGGTCCATGCGCGCCGGCCCTACATGTTAGAGATGGAAGGTCGCCGCCGAGGTGCCGCAGCGGAGGGCCGAGCGCGATGTCGAACCTCTACGACACCGACTTCTACGCCTGGGCCAACGAGCAGGCGAAGCTCCTGCGCGCGGGCAAGCTCGCCGCCGCCGACGTCGGCCATATCGCGGAGGAGCTGGAGACCTTGGGCCGAACCGAGAAGCGCGAGCTCGTCAGCCGGCTCACCATCCTCCTGACACATCTCTCGAGATGGGTGCATCAACCCGGGCTCCGCGGCCGCTCGTGGCAACTCACGATCGAGGTCCAGCGCCGTGACGTCGCCGACCATCTCGCCGACAACCCGAGCCTGAAGGCCCAGCTCGACGACGCGCTCGAGCGCGCTTACGCGCGGGCGCGGCTGGAGGCGGCGCGCGAGACCGGCTTGGGGCGCGATGCCTTCCCCGACACCTGCCCGTGGCCGTTCGAGCGGATCGTCGCCGACGACTTCTGGCCGGAGTGAGCGCCGTCGGTATTCTTCGACCGTATCGCATGCTCCATGCGGACAGTACCGTCTTATCGCACCAGCGCTGCGGCGTGATCGTGCCCCCGACAGGGCACGGGAGCGACCGCGATGGCGACGGGGCTGGACCGCTACGACACGCTCGGGCGCACGGGGCTCAAGGTGAGCCGCCTCGCGCTCGGGACGATGACCTTCGGCACCGACTGGGGCTGGGGTGCCGACCGCGACACCGCCCGCGCCCTGTTCGACGCCTATGTCGAGGCCGGCGGCAACCTCTTCGACACCGCCGACATGTACGTGGGCGGCGAGAGCGAGCGCATGCTCGGCGCCTTCATCCACGAGCGGGGCTTGCGCGACCGGGCGGTGATCGCCTCCAAGTTCGCCTACAGCGCCGATCCGACCAACCCCAACGCCGGCGGCAACGGCCGGAAAGCGATGATGCGCGCGGTCGAGGGCTCGCTCCAGCGCCTCGCGACCGACCATCTCGACCTCTACCTGGTCCACACCTGGGATCGGGTGACGCCGGTGGACGAGGTGATGCGCGCCTTCGACGACCTCGTCACCGCCGGCAAGGTCCTCCATGTCGGGCTCTCGGACGTGCCGGCGTGGTACGCGGCGCGGGCGCAGACGCTGGCCGAGCTCAGAGGCTGGGCGCCACTCGCGGCGCTGCAGCTCGAATATTCGCTGGCGGAGCGCTTCATCGAGCACGAGTTCGTCCCGCTCGGCCGCGCGCACGGCATGGGCGTCATGGTCTGGAGCCCGCTCGCCTCGGGGCTGCTCTCCGGCAAGTACCGCCCGGGCGCGGCCGGCGCCGGCCGCCTCGATCAGCTCGCGGACTCGGGCAACCCCGCCTTCGCCAAGTTCACCGAACGCAACTGGCGCATCGTCGCCGAGCTGGAGCAGGTGGCGCGTGAGCTCGGCCGCTCGATGGCGCAGGTGGCGGTGAACTGGGTGGCCAACCGGCCGGGCGTGGCGAGCGTCATCCTCGGCGCCACCAAGCCGGCGCAGCTCACCGACACGCTCGACGCGCTGAGCTTCGAGATACCGGCGGAGCTGGAAGCCCGGCTCGACGCCGTGTCGGCGCCGGCGCGGCCCTTTCCCTACAACTTCTTCGGCCCCGAGATCCAAACGGTCCTGCACGGCGGCCTCGAGGTCGCGGCTGCGTCGACGGGAGGGCACCGGCCATGAGACCGAGCCCGCTCCCGGGCCGTGCACGCGAGCGACCCCGCCATCGCCGCCTGGGCGCGGCGCACTATCCAGAGGCGGAGGGGCCGGCTTGCAAAAGCGGGCCGACGGGCCCGAGGATCTGCCTACAAGCCGTGCGCGCTGACCACGCCCCGGAGCTACGCTCGGCTGTCGCGCCAAGCGCCAACTCGCCGTCGAGCCGCGCAAGGCCCGCGGAATCCCAGACGGACGCCACGACGCGCTTCGAGCTCCACCGCGCCTCGCGTTCGTCGACGCCACCGCCCAGGTCGACGCGCACGAAGACGTTGCCGGCCACACCCTCGACCGCTTCGGTGGCATCGTCGGCATGTTGCGCCGCGTCGGCCGCATCGCCGGCGGGCGACGTCGACCGGTAACCGAACGCGACCGCCGCGCGCCCCCCGCCCGGGTCCCGGTCGTTACGCTCGGAGCGCCGTCGCGGTCGACCGCGACGGTGAGGCATCGGCAACGGGAAGGGGATCGCGCGCATCGCTTGCCCGACACGGCGGTTATCACGATATTGCGGTGATCTCATTGGCGGAAGCGCGACCATGCCGCCGATGAACCTGCGCGATCTCACCGACGAAAGCGGTTTCGACCCCGACGCCATCGCCGCCAGCCTGCGCACCACGAAAGGGGAGATCGCGGCGACGCTCGGGCTCGGCACCGACGCCTTGTCGCGCCGCTCGCGGATCTCCTCGGTGGCGACCCAAAGGCGCCTGCGCGAGATGGTCGAAATCCTGAACCGGATGCAGCCGCATCTCGGCTCGGCGCTGGCGGCCTACGCCTGGTACCGCTCCGAGCCGCTGCCGCGGTTCGGCGGGCGCACCGCCGAAGCGCTCGTCCGCGACGGGCATGCCGACCGGGTGCGCCAGTATCTCGACGACGCCATGGCGGGCGGCTTTGCCTGAGCCGTCGTTCCGTCTCACCGCGCCCGTCTTTCGCGCCCACAACCCGTTCTGGTTCCGGGATCCCGCCTCCGGTGAAGGGGCCGGCCGCCACGGCGGCCGCTTCGACCGACGTGGTGTGCCGGCGCTCTACACCGCCACCACGCCCCTCGGCGCCATCCTCGAGGCGAGCCCGGGCGGCCGCCCGCTGCAACCGATCACGCTTTGCGAATACCGCGTCGACTGCGCCGACGTCGTCGACGCCACCGATCCCGAGGTCCGCGGCGCCCTCGAGATCGAGGACGACGACCTCGCCTGTCCGGACTGGCGGGCGACGATGCTCGCCGGCGGGATCCCCCGCTCGCAGGCGCTCGCGGATCGGCTCGTCGCCCTCGGGTTCGCCGGGCTCCGCGTGCCGAGCTTCGCGCCCCGCGCCCTCGCCGATGGCGTCAACGTCGTCTTCTGGCGATGGGAGCCGGAGCTCCCCCATCTCGTCCGTGTCGCCGCCGACGACAACCGGCTGCCGCCGGGGCCGCTCGAGCGCCATTAGTCACCCCCGGCCGCGGCGTCGACACGTTCGGCGGTCGGGCCGCCTGGGGTGGTGGGCGCACGGTCGCGACGCGCCCCGCCCGTGCGCGCACCGGTACCCGGTGCAGGCGGCCCGATCCGTGTCCGCGCGGGTCGGCATGCCCGGCGGTTGCCCGCTCAATGCCGGTTCGCAGCGCGCGCTCCACAAGGGTCGGCAGGCGCCGGACGAAGACGACAGCCAACCGCTCGGGTACAGAAATGAAGCGGTTCCGAGTAAGGTTCGTACGATCAGCTCGCCGTCATGTTTGACTTCGGCCTCAAGCGGTCCAAACTAAGACGATGGTCTTCGCCTCAATTCCAACAATGGCCGGCATAATACTTGAGGGCGTTATCCGTCGGAAATCTGGCCTTCAAGAGACACGGGATCTCGGAGTCGGCGAAGAATTGAAGTAGACCACTTCGAAAGACTCGGGCCATCGTCCCGCTCGCAGTCGCTTTTCAATGCGCGAGGCGGCGCGACCCCATGTCGGCTTCCGGTTTAACTCCTTGCATGCGGTCGGCCGGCAA
>JAAAPF010000342.1 GCA_009908425.1 Alphaproteobacteria bacterium | reverse complement strand
TAGAGCAGCACGAACAGGAGGTAGGCGACGGCGCCGACCTGACCGTCGAAGCGCGCCTGCATCGCCCCGAAGCTGCCCGCGCTCGCCGCCGCGTCGTCGCGGGCCGCGGCCATGGCGACCGGGTCGCCGGCGAGCGCGCCGAGGCCCGCCAGGTTCGCGGGCACGCTCGCGAACGCCGCCGACACGCCACCCGCGAGGTCGAGCGCGGGCGCGGCCTCGTCGGGCGCGGCGTCGCGGGCGACGTCGGTGTAGAGCGCGTCGAGGGTGCCGACCACCGCCTCCTTGGCGAGCACGCCGGTGAACAGCCCGACCGTCGCGGGCCAGTTGTCGTCCGCGATCCCCATCGGCGCGAAGGCCGGGGTGATGGTGCGGCCGATGGCGGCGAGCACCGAGTCGTCGGTGTCGGCGTTGTCGAAGCTGCCGTCGGTGCCCCAAGCGTTCAAAAAGGTGATGACGACCACCACCGCGACGATCACCCGCCCGGCGCCGTCGATGAAGCTCCACAGCCGCTCCCAGGTCCGCCGCAACAGCCCGCCCAGGCTCGGCAGCCGGTAGGGCGGCAGCTCCATGACGAAGGGCGCGCTCGGCCCCGGCAGGATGGTGCGCCGCAACATCAGCCCGGTAGCCACCGCCGCGGCGATGCCGGCGAGGTAGAGCCCGAACACCAGGTTCTGCCCGCCCGCCGGGAAGAACGCCGCGGCGAACAGCGCGTAGACCGGCAGCCGCGCGCCGCAGGACATGAAGGGCGCCATCATCACCGCGATGATGCGGTCGCGGGCGTGCTCGAGGGTGCGCGTCGCCATCACCGCCGGGATGGTGCAGCCGAAGCCGATGATCATCGGCACGAACGCCTTGCCCGGCAGGCCGATGCCGCGCAGAAAGCGGTCCATCACGAAGGCCGCCCGGGCCATATAGCCCGAGTCCTCCAACAGCGAGAGCAGGAGGAACAGGCAGCCGATGATCGGGATGAAGGTGGCGACGGTGGTGAGCCCACCGCCGACGCCGTCGGCCACGAGCGTGATCACCGCGTCCGGGGCGCCGAGACCAGCCAGGAGGTGCGCGGTGCCGTCGACCAGCAGCGTCGAGCCCAGGATGTCGAAGAAGTCGATGAAGGCGCCGCCGACGTTGATGGTCAGCATGAACAGCGCGTACATGCTCACCAGAAAGATCGGGATGCCGAGGGCGCGGTGGAGCACCACCCGGTCGATCTTGTCGGACAGCCGCTGGTGGGCGGCGGTGGTGCGGTGCACCGCCGCCTCCACCGCCTTGGCGATGAAGCGGTAGCGGTCGCCGGCGACCACGATGTCGGGATCGGCGCCGACCGCCGCGTCGACGGCGCGGGCCTCCGCCAGGCCGGCGTCGGCCTCCAACAGCCGCACGGCGGCGTCGCGGGTGGGCGCGGCGCCGCGCTCCACCAGGCCGCTGATCGCGCGCTCCACCGCCGGCTCGAAGCGCAGCTCCAGGCTCGGCCGCCGAGCCTCGCGGCACGCCGCGGTCAGCGCGGTGCGCAGGGCCTCGACACCTTCGCCGCGGGTGGCGACGAGCGGCACCACCGGGCAGCCCAGGCGGCGGGCCAGCACCTCGGCGTCGACCGCGATGTCCCAGGAGCGTGCGACGTCGATCATGTTGAGCGCGACCACCACCGGCCGGCCGAGCTCCAGGAGCTGGACGGTGAGGTAGAGATTGCGCTCGATGTTGGAGGCGTCGACGATGTTGAGGATGGCGTCGGCCTCGCCGTCGAGGGCGTAGTCGCGGGCGATGCGCTCGTCGACCGGTAGCCCCTCGGTGGCGGCGTTGAGCGCGTAGGCGCCCGGCAGGTCGATCAGCTCGATCGTGGTGGCGTCGTGGGCGAAGCGCCCCGACTTTTTCTCCACGGTGACGCCCGGCCAGTTGCCGACCTCCTGGCGCAACCCGGTGAGCGCGTTGAAGAGCGTGGTCTTGCCGGCGTTGGGATTGCCGATGACGGCGACGGTATAGTCGCTCACGCGGTGACCTCATCGAGTTCGAGGACTTCGGCCTCGGCGCGGCGCAGGCTCAGCTGATAGCCGCGCACGCGCAGCTCCACCGGATCGCCCAGGGGCGCCATCCGCACCACCTCGACGACGGTGCCCGGCAACAGGCCCATCGCCAGCAGCTTGGCGCGGTAGGCCGGCGCGCCCTCGCGCAGGCCGCGCACCAGCGCGCGTTGGCCCGGCTGCAGATCCCACAGCCGCTTCGCCGCCGGCGCCGCGTCGGCGGCCCGCACCCGCACCCGGGCGGCGGTGGCGGCGTCGAGCGCCAAGCGCCCGTCGCCGGCGGCGACCAGCACCCCACCCTCGTCACGCTGCTGGACGACGCTCAAGCCGCGACCCTCGGCGAGCCCGATGTCGCGCAGCCGGCGCGCGTCGGCCGCGCCGCCACCGAGCTGGACGACGACCAGCGCCCGCCCGGGCTCGGCGCGGGCGAGCGCGAAGCCCCGGTCGCTCGTGGCGCCGGACCGAAAGGGCGCGAGCAGACGGGTGGTGAGGCTCATGACGTCGCAATCATCGGTGGTGGCGCGGGGCGCGCGGAGCCGCGGCGGCGCGGCCGATCGCCAAACTGGACCCGGCCGGTCCTCATACCGAGCCCGGCTTTGGGACACGGCCGTACCGCCGCTCCGCGCCGCGTACGGTCAGCGCCGTCGGCATCGACGCGCGTCGTCGTCGTGATGCGCGCGGCGCGCGCGCTCGCTCTCCGCGTGCCCGCCGCCGCGCCAGAAGCCGGCGAGCGCGACCAGGACCGCCGCCTTGCCGGCGCGACGCCGGCGCCGCCGGGTGGCGGTGACGGCCGCGGGCTCGCCGCTGCGCTTGCGGTAGCGTCGTCCATAACCCATCGCCTCTCTCCCCCTCGCGTCGCGCCGTCGTCCGCGCCCGCCGGCGAGTGCCGCGGGGCGGGCGTGCCCCGCGGCGGCTCGCGCTACTGCCAGCCGGCGCGATCGAAGAGGATCTGCGCCTGGGTCTGGTTCTGGCCGAGTACGGCGACGTCGAGGTCGTCGGCCTCGAAGTCGCCGAGTTCCTCCAGCGCCGGGTTGTCCAGCTCGACGCCCTCGACCACGGCGTACTCGTTGTTGCCGTTGGCGAGCCAGCGCTGGGCCTCGTCGCTGGCGAGGTATTCGAGGAAGGCCACCGCCGCGTCGGGGTTCGGGGCGTTGGCGAGCACGCCGGCGCCGGAGACGTTGACGTGGGTGCCGCGGCCGTCCTGGTTGGGGAAGACCCAGCCGACCTCTTCGACCACCTCCTGATCGGCCGGGTCGTCGGAGCGCATCAGCCGCGCGAAGTAGTAGTGGTTGCCGAGGCTGACGCCGCAGGCGCCGGCGGCGATGGCGCGGATCTGGTCGGTGTCGCCGCCCTGCGGGTCGCGCGCGAAGTTCTCGACCACGCCGGCCGCCCACTCCTCCGCGGCCTCGGGACCGAGATGCTCGATCAACGACGCCATCAGCGACAGGTTGTAGATGTTGGAGCTGGAGCGGATGCAGACTTCGCCCTCGAGCTCGGGCCGCGCCAGGTCGGCGTAGGTCTGCACCAGCTCGGGATCGATCTCGCCCTTGTCGTAGTAGATGATCCGCGCCCGGGTCGAGAAGCCGAACCAGTGGCCGTCGGGATGGCGCAGCTCTTCGGGGATGCGCTCGGCCAGCAGCTCGGACTGTACGGGCTGGAACAGCCCGGCCTGGTCGGCGCGCCAGAGCCGGCCGGCGTCCACCGTCAACAGCACGTCGGCGGGGCTGTTGGCGCCCTCGGCCTCGATGCGGGCGATCAGCTCGTCGGCCTTACCCTCGATGCGGTTGATGGTGATGCCGGTCCGCTCTTCGAACTGGCTGTAGAGCCGCTCGTCGGTGTCGTAGTGGCGCGAACTGTAGAGGTTCAGTTCCTGCGCGTGCGCCGCCCCGACGGCGAGCGGCGCCGCGGTGCCCAGAAGCGCGAGCGTCCAGCGGCTGTTGTGGCTCATGGTCCTTCCCCCGGCATTGACACGGTTGGGAGCGCCGCAAATGCGTACCAACCCGGTGCGGTTTAGCCGGGGCGTCGATTCCGGTCAAACAACAAATAGTCGGAGCGACGACATTGGAACTGTTCCATTTTGATTTAAGAAATGGAACAGTTCCAAAGAGACCGGGCGACCTCCACGAGGTCCAACAGAGCGTAATGCTCAGCGGACCTCCTGCAAGACGTCGAAGCCTTCGAACTGCGGGCGGTCGAGATAGAGGTCGCCGGTGTCGCCGGCACCGGCGTGGGCGGCACGGAAGGCCTCCGACCGCGTCCAGGCCTCCATGGCCTCGCGCGACTGCCAGATGGTGTGCGAGGCGAACAGCGTGTGCTCGTCGCTCGTCGGCCCGCGCAGCAGGTGGAAGGCGACGAAGCCCGGTACCTCCTTCAGGTAGCTGTCGCGCTCGAGCCACAAGCGCTCGAACGCGTCCTCCTGGCCGCGGCGCACGCGAAAACGGTTCATGGCGATGAACATCGATCCTTCCCTCCGGCTGCAGCGCGGCCGCGACACGACCGCCGCCCTCCAGGTTGGCGCGCGCGCGCCGCTCGGCAATGGCGCCCGTCATCGCGCCCGGGCGGAGAGGAGCGGAGCGATCTCGGTCGGGCCCCTGGCGGGTCGGCGGTGGCGCGGCCGCCGCCGGCCGGGGCCACGCGGTCTCGATACCGGGTTGAGCGGCCGCAGCGTCGCAGGGTGGCGGGCGGGGGCCGCCAGCCTATGTTCCTTTTTCGTTCTGGATGCTTGACAGACATCAAGCGAACAGTGAACATATCAGGAACTTCGGCGGTTCGCCTCGGTGTTTCAAGCGAGCGGAGCCCCTCGCGGCCATGTCCGACGACCTACCTTCGTCCGCCGTCGAACGCGCGCCGTCACCGCGTGCGGCCCTCGCCGGCCTCGCCCGCCGGCTCGCCCGGCTCGAGGGCGGCACGGGGCGGGCGACGGCACGGCCGGTGGCGCCGCTCGGCGACGACGGGATCGACGCGGCGCTCCCCGGCGGCGGGCTGGCGCTGGCGGCGGTGCACGAGGTGGCGGGCACGGGCGCGGCCGGCTTCACCGCCGCCCTCGCCGGCCGGGTGGCGGCGGCGCGCGCGGGGCTCGTCGTCTGGTGCCAGCACCGCCGGCGGGTGCGCGACGAGGGCGTCCTCCACGGCCCCGGCCTCGCCGCCTTCGGGCTCGAGCCGGCGCGCGTCCTCGTCGTCGACGGCGACCGCGACGACGCCATCCTGTGGGCGATGGAGGAGGCGCTCAGGGCCGCGGCCGCGGCCGTCGTCGTCGGCGAGGTCGAGCGCGTCGACCTCTTTCGCACCCGCCGGCTGCAGCTCGCCGCCGAGACCGGCGGGGCGGCGGGCCTGCTCCTGCGCCCGGTGCAGCCGGTGATCGAGCCGAGTGCCGCCGTCACCCGCTGGCGGGTGCGTCCCCGTCTCGTCCCCTCCCCCTGGCCCGGCGAACTCGGGCCCTTGGCCTGGAGCGCCGAGCTCTGGCGCGCCAAGGGTGCCGTGCCGGCCCGCTTCGAGGTGCGCTTCGATGAGCCGTCGCTACGTTTCGCTCTGGCTGCCGACCTGGCCGATCGACCGCTTCCGGCTCGAAGCCGGGCGGGCGGGTGAACCGGTGCACGACGGCGCGCCCTTCGCGCTGCTGCGCGCCGAGAACGGCGGGCCCCGGCTCTACGCCCTCGCCCCCGAGGCGGCGGCCGCCAAGCTGCGGCCGGGCCTCGGCCTCGCCGATGCGCGCGCGATCTGCCCGGATCTCGTCGTCGCCGACGCCGATCCGGCGCGCGACGCCGAGGCCTTGGAAGCGCTCGCCCTCTGGTGCGGGCGCTACAGCCCCTGGGTCGCGGTCGACGGCGACGACGGCGTGCTCCTGGACATCACCGGCTGCGCCCATCTGATGGGCGGCGAGGCGAGCCTCTTGGCCGATCTGGAGACGCGGCTGCGGCCCTTCGGCTTCCGGGTGCGCGCGGCGGCGGCGTCCAACCCCGCCGCGGTCTGGGCCTGGGCGCGCTTCGGGGCCGGCGGCGTGCTGCCGGCGGCCAAGACCGAGCACGCCGTCCTCGACCTGCCGGTCGCCGCGCTCCGGCTCGACGCCGACACGGTGGCGGGCCTGGAACGGCTCGGCTTCAAGCGCGTGCGCGATCTGGAGGCGGTGCCGCACGCGCCCCTGGCCACCCGCTTCGGCACCGGCCCGGTGGAGCGCCTGCACCGGCTGATGGGGCGGATGCGCGTGCCCTTCACGCCCCTCGCCCCGCCGGCGCGCCACGCCGTCCGCCTCGCCTGGGCCGAGCCGCTCGGCACCCGGGAGGGCGTCGAGGCGGCGCTCGCCGAAGCGCTCGGGCGGCTCGCGGGCGAGCTGGAGCGGGCGCAGGAGGGGGCGCGCCATCTGCGCCTCGACCTCGCCCGGCTCGACGGTGCGGTCCACCGCCTCGAGGTGCGCACGGCGCGGGCGAGCCGCGAGGCGAAGGCGCTCGCCCGGCTCTTTCGCGACGACCTCGACGGGCTCGATCTCGGCTTCGGCGTCGAGTGCCTGCGCCTCGCCGCGGTGGCGACCGAGCGGCTGACCGCCCGCCAGCTCGCGGCCGGTGGAGTCGAGGGCGGCGGCGAGGGCGACGGCGAGGCGGCGGCGGCGCAGCTGATCGACCGGCTCTCCGCCCGCCTCGGCCCCGCGCGCGTCCGCCGGCTC
>JAAAPF010000194.1 GCA_009908425.1 Alphaproteobacteria bacterium | reverse complement strand
GCAGGACACCGACGACGTCGACTTGGTGCTGGTCGAGGTCGGCGGCACCGTCGGCGACATCGAGGGGCTGCCGTTCCTCGAGGCGATCCGCCAGATGGGCTACGAGCTCGGCCCCGGCAGCTGCGTCTACGTCCACGTCACGCTGTTGCCCTTCATCCGCTCCGCCGGCGAGATGAAGACCAAGCCGACCCAGCACTCGGTGCGCGATCTGCGCGCCATCGGCATCCAGCCCGACGTCCTGCTCTGCCGCTCCGAGCACCCGATCGGCGAGGACGCGCGGCGCAAGATCTCGCTGCAGTGCTCGGTGCCGGCGGACGGCGTAATCCCGGCGCTCGACGTCGATTCGATCTACCAGGTCCCGATCGACTACCACCGGGCCGGCTTCGACGGGGCGGTGCTGCGGCGCTTCCGGCTGCCCGAGGCGGGCCGCCCCGACCTCGACCGCTGGCACGGCATCGTCGAGCGGGTGCGCCACCCCGAGGGCGAGGTGACGATCGCCGTCGTCGGCAAATACACCGAGCTCATCGACGCCTACAAATCGCTCGACGAGGCGCTGGTCCACGGCGGCATCGCCAACCGGGTGCGGGTGCGCACGCGTTGGCTCGACAGCGAGACGTTCGAGCAGGAGGACGCCGCCGCGCGGCTGGGCGACGTCAACGGCGTGCTGGTGCCGGGCGGCTTCGGCGAGCGTGGCGCCGAGGGCAAGATCGCCGCGGTCACCTTCGCCCGCAGGCACGGCATCCCCTATTTCGGCATCTGCTTCGGCATGCAGCTCGCGGTGGTCGAGGCGGCGCGCAACCTCGCCGGCCTCGACGGCGCCAGCTCGACCGAGTTCGGCCCCTGCACCGACGCGGTGGTGGGGCTGATGACCGAATGGGAGCGCGACGGCCGCAAGGAGCGCCGCGAGGCCGAGGGCGATCTCGGCGGCACCATGCGGCTCGGGGCCTATCCCGCCCGGCTCGCCCCCGGCAGCCTGGTGGCGGCGGTCTACGGCGCCGAGCAGATCAGCGAGCGCCACCGCCACCGCTACGAGGTCAACGTCGCCTACGTCCCGCGGCTCGAGCGGGCGGGGCTGCAGTTTTCGGGCATGTCGCCCGACGGCCGACTGCCGGAGATCGTCGAGAACCCGGCGCATCCGTGGTTCGTCGGGGTCCAGTTCCACCCCGAGCTCAAGTCCCGGCCCTTCGCGCCGCACCCGCTCTTCGCCTCCTTCGTCGGCGCCGCGCTCGACCAGACGAGGCTGGTGTGACGGCGCCGGTCCGGCGGGTGCGCATCGGTGCGGCGGGCTTCGCCAACGACGTGCCGTTCGCGCTGATCGCGGGGCCTTGCGCCGTCGAGAGCCGTGACCACGCGCTCGACACCGCCGAGGCGATCCAGGCGATCGCCCGGCGCCTGCACGTCGACTGCGTCTACAAGAGCTCCTTCGACAAGGCCAACCGCACCAGTGCCGGCGCGTTTCGGGGCGTCGGCATGGAGCAGGGGCTCGCGATCCTCGCCGAGGTCCGCGCCCGGACCGGCATGCCGGTGCTCACCGACGTCCACGAGAGCCGGCAGTGCGCGCCCGTGGCCGAGGCCGTGGACTGCCTGCAGATCCCGGCCTTTCTGTGCCGCCAGACGGATCTCCTGCGCGCGGCGGCCGAGACCGGGGCGGCGGTCAACGTCAAGAAGGGCCAGTTCCTCGCCCCCTGGGACATGGCCAACGTCGCGGCCAAGATGGAGGCCTTCGGGTGCGAGCGGCTGCTGTTGACCGAGCGCGGCGCCAGCTTCGGCTACAACACCCTGGTGTCCGACTTCCGGGCGCTGCCGATCATGGCCGAAAGCGGCTGGCCGGTGATCTTCGACGCCACCCACTCGGTCCAGCAGCCGGGCGGGCTCGGCGGCGCCTCGGGCGGGCAGCGCGAGTTCGTGGGCGTGCTCGCGCGGGCGGCGGCGGCGGTCGGCTGCGCCGGGCTCTTCATCGAGACCCACCGCGATCCCGACCGGGCGCCGAGCGACGGACCGAACATGGTCCCACTTGCGGAGCTCGAAGGGCTGTTGCACGAGCTTCGGGAGATCGATCGCCTGCGCAAGACGCCGACTGGGATGGGACAGCCATGAGCAGCACCGACATCGTCGAGATCCACGGTCGCGAGATCCTGGACAGCCGAGGTAATCCGACCGTCGAGGCCGAGGTCGTGCTCGCCGACGGCAGCACCGGGCGCGCCGCCGTACCCTCCGGGGCGTCGACCGGCGTGCGCGAGGCGCTCGAACTCCGCGACGGTGACAAGGGCCGCTTCGGCGGCAAGGGCGTCTCGAAGGCGGTCGAGTCCGTCAACGGCGAGATCGCCGATGCCGTCATCGGGCGCGACGCCGTCGAGCAGGTGGCGGTCGACCTCGCCATGCGCGAGCTCGACGGCACCGACACCAAGAGCCGTCTCGGCGCCAACGCGATCCTCGGGGTCAGCCTCGCTTGCGCCAAGGCCGCCGCCGAGGCGTTGGACCTGCCGCTCTACCGCTATGTCGGTGGGGCGGCGGCGCGCACCCTGCCGGTGCCGATGATGAACGTCATCAACGGCGGCGCCCACGCCGACAACCCGATCGACGTCCAGGAATTCATGATCATGCCGGTCGGCGCCTCGACCTTCGCCGAGGCGCTGCGGATCGGCGCGGAGTGCTTCCAGGCCCTCAAGAAGCAGCTGAACGAGGCCGGCCACAACACCAACGTCGGTGACGAGGGCGGCTTCGCGCCCGACCTCAAGGGTACCGACGACGCCCTCGGCTTTCTCGCGCGCTCGGTCGAGGCCGCCGGCTACCGCCTCGGCGACGACATCGTCTTCGCGCTCGACGCCGCCGCCAGCGAGTTCGGCAAGAACGGCCGCTACGAGCTCAAGGGCGAGGGCAAGACCTTGGACGCCGGCGGCATGGCGGACTACTACGCCGAGCTGTGTGCCCGCTATCCGATCAAGTCGATCGAGGACGGCGTCGGCGAGGAGGACTGGGACGGCTGGGCGATCCTGACCGAGCGCCTGGCCAAGACCTGCCAGCTCGTCGGCGACGACCTGTTCGTGACCAATCCCGCCATTCTGCGCGAGGGGATCGAGAAGGGCATCGGCAATTCGCTCCTGGTCAAGGTCAACCAGATCGGCTCGTTGAGCGAGACGCTCGAGGCCGTCGACATGGCGCACCGCGCCAAATACACCTGCATCCTGTCGCACCGTTCCGGCGAGACCGAGGACGCGACGATCGCGGACCTGGCGGTCGCGACCAACTGCGGGCAGATCAAGACCGGGTCGATGTCGCGCTCCGATCGCCTCGCCAAGTACAACCAGCTGCTCCGCATCGAAGAGCAGCTCGGCGGGGTCGCCCTGTATCCGGGGGCGGGATGCTTCCGCTTCGGCTGAACGGCCGGCGCTGGCGGGGGCGCGTGGCGGTCCTCGTGCCCGCCGCCCTGGCGCTCGCCTATTTCGGCTACCACGCCGTGTACGGCGCCTCGGGCTACGTCGCCTGGACCGAGATACGGGCCGAAACGGCGCGGCTGGAGGCCGAGTTGGCGGTCGTGCGGGCGGGCAACGCCGAGCTCGAGGCGGCGATCGCGGGCCTCAGACCGGAGCGCCCGGATCCGGACGCGGTCGAGACGGCGCTCAGGCGGCTCGGCTATGTCCGGCCCGACGAGATCGTCGTCGTCGACCCCGAGGGCTGAGACGAGCGCGCACATCCCTGCGTTGCGCCGGCATCCTATCCCTTGGTGTCGCGTTGCACTAAGCACTACGAGCGGTGACGGCGCGGCGGCCGCCGGCGCACCACCGTGATCGCGAAGGGAGGACACCGGCAATGGCGAGCGAGACGACCAGTCGGAGCACGCGCGGCACCGGCAAGGGGACGGCCCGCCGTGGGCGGTCCTCCAAGCCGCAGTTGCCCGACGCCGAAACGCTGTTCACCTACTATCGCGACATGCTGATGCTGCGCCGTTTCGAGGAGAAGGCCGGCCAGCTCTACGGCATGGGGCTCATCGGCGGCTTCTGCCACCTCTATATCGGCCAGGAGGCGGTCGCCGTCGGCATCCAGCACGCCTTGAGCGACGGCGACACCGTCATCACCGGCTACCGCGACCACGGCCACATGCTGGCCACCGGCATGGACCCCAAGCGGGTCATGGCCGAGCTCACCGGGCGCATCGACGGCTACTCCAAGGGCAAGGGCGGCTCGATGCACATGTTCGCACGCGACAAGGGCTTCTTCGGCGGCCACGGCATCGTCGGCGCGCCGGCGCCGCTCGGCACCGGGCTCGCCTTCGCCCACAAGTACCGCGAGGACGGCGGCGTCACGATCTGCTATTTCGGCGACGGCGCCGCCAACCAGGGCCAGGTCTACGAAAGCTTCAACATGGCGGCGCTGTGGAAGCTGCCGATCGTCTTCGTCATCGAGAACAACCGCTACGGCATGGGCACCTCGCAGGCGCGCGCCTCGGCCGGCCAGCACCTCTACGAGCGCGGTCAGGCCTACGGTATCCCCGGCGAGGAGGTCGACGGCATGGACGTCCTCGCGGTGCGCTCGGCGGCGGACACGGCGGTGGCGCACGCCCGCGCGAACGGGCCGACGATCCTCGAGGCCCTGACCTATCGCTACCGCGGCCATTCGATGTCCGATCCGGCCAAGTACCGGACCAAAGAAGAGGTCCAGGAGATCCGCGAGCAGCGCGACCCCATCGAGCAGCTGAAGAAGACGATGGTCGAGGCCGAACTCAGCGACGAAGACCAGCTCAAGGCCGTCGACAAGGAGATCCGCGGGGTGGTCAACGAGGCGGCGAGCTTCGCCCAGGACAGCCCGGAGCCGGACGCGAAGGAACTCTGGACCGACGTGCTGATCGAGGCCTGAGGGGCGGTCCGGCGCGGCGCCGGTGGGGGAGGAACGGATGCCGATCGAAATATTGATGCCGGCGCTGTCGCCGACGATGACCGAGGGCACCATCGCGCGTTGGCTCAAGAGCGAAGGCGACAAGGTCGAGCCGGGCGACGTCATCGCCGAGATCGAGACCGACAAGGCGACGATGGAGGTCGAGGCCGTCGACGAGGGCCGGCTCGGGCGCATCCTCGTCCCCGGTGGCTCGGAGAACATCAAGGTCAATACCCCGATCGGCCTGCTGCTCGGCGAGGGTGAGGACGAGAGCGCCCTGCAATCGGCCGGAACCGGCAACGGCCAGGCCGCGCCCGCCCGGGCCGAGGCGCCCAAGCCGGAGCCCACGCCGCCGCCGACCCCGTCGCCCGCCGCCGCCCCCGCCGAGCCCAAGCGCGACGAGCCGGCGGAGCCCGAGATCCCGGCCGGCACCGAGATGGTCAAGCAGACGGTGCGCGAGGCGCTCCGCGACGCCATGGCCGAGGAGCTGCGCCGCGACGACCGGGTCTTCCTGATGGGCGAGGAGGTCGCCGAGTACGAGGGCGCCTACAAGGTCACCCAGGGCTTGCTCGCCGAGTTCGGCGCCAAGCGGATCATCGACACCCCGATCACCGAATACGGTTTCGCCGGGGTCGGCGTCGGGGCGGCGATGGCGGGCTTGCGGCCGATCGTCGAGTTCATGACCTGGAACTTCGCGATGCAGGCGATCGACCACATCATCAACTCGGCGGCCAAGACGCTCTACATGGCCGGGGGCGAGCTCGGCTCGCCGATCGTCTTCCGGGGGCCGAACGGTGCGGCCTCGCGCGTCGGCGCCCAGCACAGCCAAGAATACTCCAGCTGGTACGGCCACTGCCCCGGCCTCAAGGTCGTCTCGCCCTATTCGGCCGCGGACGCCAAAGGGCTGTTGAAGGCGGCGGTGCGCGATGCCAACCCGGTGGTCTTCCTCGAGAACGAGATGATCTACGGCCACAGCTTCGAGATCCCCAAGATCGACGACTTCGTGCTGCCGATCGGCAAGGCCAAGGTGGTGCGAGAGGGCACGGACGTCACCATCACCGCCTTCTCGGCGATGGTCGCGCGCGCGCTCGAAGCCGCCGACGCGCTCGCCGAGGAGGGGATCGCGGCCGAGGTCATCGATCTTCGCACGATCCGGCCGTTGGACACCGCGACCGTGGTCCGCTCCGTCACCAAGACCAACCGGCTGGTCTCGGTCGAGGAGGGCTGGCCGCGCTTCGGCATGGGGTCCGAGCTGGCGGCGGTGATGATGGAGGACGCCTTCGACTATCTCGACGCCCCCGTCACGCGGGTCACCGGCGCCGACGTGCCGATGCCTTACGCCGCCAATCTCGAGCAGCTGACGCTGCCCCAGGCCAAGGCCGTCGTCGAGGCGGCCAAGGCCGTCTGCTATCGCAGCTGAAGGGCGCGCCCCCGCCATGCCCATCGAAATCCTGATGCCGGCGCTCTCGCCCACGATGACCGAGGGCACGCTGGCGACGTGGCAGAAGAAGGAAGGCGACAAGGTCGAGCCCGGCGACGTCATCGCCGAGATCGAGACCGACAAGGCGACGATGGAGGTCGAGGCCGTCGACGAGGGCACCCTCGGCAAGATCCTGGTGCCCGCCGGCTCCGAGGGGGTCGCGGTCAACACCCCGATCGGCCTGTTGCTCGGCGAGGACGAGGACGCCTCGGCGCTGGAAGCGGCGCCCCGCGGTGGCGCCGGCGAGGCGGCCGAGGCCCCGTCGCGCGAGGCGCCGGCGGCGGCGAAAGAGCCCGAAGCGCCCGCCGCCGAGGCGACACC
>JAAAPF010000040.1 GCA_009908425.1 Alphaproteobacteria bacterium | reverse complement strand
GGTGCGGCTTCGACCGCGCCGAGACCGTCGACGGCGATCTGGTGGATGGCGGTGCCGCCGAAGGCGGTCATCCAGAACACCGAGACGATCGAGGGGATCAGCAGCACGCAGATCATGAACTCGCGCACCGTCCGCCCTCGGCTCACCCGGGCGATGAACATGCCGACGAAGGGCGACCAGGAGATCCACCACGCCCAGTAGAAAGCCGTCCAGCCCTGGCTGAAGTTGGTGTCCTCGCGCCCGAACGGATTGGCCAACGCCGGCATGTACTCGACATAGGCCCAGAGGTTCTTGGCGAACCCGCCGAGGATCAACAGCGTCGGCCCGACCACGACGACGAACAGCAAGAGCAGCGCCGCCAGCGTCATGTTGAGCTCCGACAGCCGCTTGACGCCGGCGTCGAGCCCGGCGAGCACCGAGACCAGCGCCACGGCGGTGATCGCCAGGATCAAGACGACCTTGGCGCCGTCGGTCTGCGGCACCCCGAAGAGGAAGTTGAGCCCGGCGGCGGCCTGCTCGGCGCCGAAGCCGAGCGAGGTGGCGAGGCCGAAGAGCGTCGCCAGCACCGCCAGGATGTCGATGACGTGACCGATCGGTCCCCACACCCGCTCGCCGAAGATCGGGTAGAACATCGAGCGGATGGTGAGCGGCAGCCCCTTGTTGTAGGAAAAGAGCGCAAGGGCGAGCGCGACGACGGCGTAGATCCCCCACGGGTGCAGCGCCCAGTGGAAGATCGTCGCCGCCATGCCGAGCCGTTCGGCCGCGGCCTCGTCGCCCGCCGCCGCCCCGAGCGGCGCCCAGTCGGTGCGGGCCCCGGCCTCGACGGTGGTGCCGCCGAGCGCGGTCGAGAAGTGCGAGATCGGCTCGGCGACGCCGTAGAACATCAGCCCGATGCCCATCCCGGCGGCGAACAGCATCGCGAACCAGCCGAGATAGCTGTAGTCCGGCGTCGCCTCGGACCCGCCGAGGCGGACGTTGCCCAAGGGCGTGACGATCAGCGCCAGGCACAGCAGCACGAAGACGTTCGCCGCGCTCAAGAAGAACCAGTCCAGCGCCGCGGTCAGCCACTCGCGCAGCCCGTTGAACAGCGGCTCGACCTGGGTCTGAAACACCAGCGTCAAAACCACGAAGACGACGATGGTCACGCTCGAGATCGCGAAGACCGGCTGGTGGACGTCGACGCCGACCGGCCCGAGCTGAAACTCGACGTTGTCCTGACCGACGTTGTAGTCGGTGTCGATCAGCGTGGTGTCACCCTCGGGTGCGGGGATGGGCTCGCCTTCGGTGGGAGCCTCGGAGGACGGCGTGGGTGTGCTCAACGGCGCTCTCCCGGTGGCCGGCGTTCAGCGGACGAGGAAGACGGAAACGGGGGCGTGCGAGGCGACCCGGCCACCGCGCGAGGGCCAGATCGCGTCCACCACGTTCGGGAGGTGCGACGCCATGACCACCAGATCGGCGCCGGTGTCCTCGACCGCCTGCAGAAGGGTGTCGTCGATCTGAACGGCGGGGTCGTGGGCGGTGTAGGCCCGGGACTCGACCGCGATGCCGTGGCGGCGCTCCTGTTCGGCGGCGAACTCGGCGAGCTTGCGTTCGAACTCGTGGGGGTTGTGGGCGACCGGCGTCGGGGTCGTGGCGGTCACCCCGACGAACACGAGGCGCGTGCCGTAATGCACGGCGAGATCGCAGGCGGTGTCGATCGCCTTGCCGAGGCGCGCGACGTGGGTGAGGTCCACGGGCGCGAGAATCGTGCGGTACATCTCGAGCGACTCCAGCTGTCACCGTCGGACCCGCGCCGATGCGACGCGCGCGCGGGCGCCGAGCACGGGTCGACCGGTCAGCGTTAACGGCGTCGTCGGGCCGGGCCAACGGCCTTTTTGACACGCCCCCGGCGGCCGGCGGTACCCGTCGCGCTCAGCCCCGGAAGAGATCGCGCCAGTCGCCGAGCTCGGCGAGGACCGCCTTGGGCAGCTTGACGACCAGCCGCTCGCCCCGGGCGTTGGACAGCGCGACCACCAGATACTCCTTGGTGCGCGTCACCAGCTTGGCGTCGGTGAAGGTGAAGTCGCCCTCGAAATCGGGGGTCTCCAGCGTGACGGCCGTTTCCATGTCGCCTCCCGGCGCCGATCGGCGTGGCTCACCTAGTCCGTCATGGGTGCACGGTGCTAGCTAGACCACGGCTACGTGCGGGAGAGTGTCGTCATGTTCGAGAACCTACGCAACTCCGGCTGGGCGGGCGTCGCCGTCGTCGTCGGTGCCGCCGCGCTCGCGCCGACGATCTGGCCCGCGCTCGGCCGGGCGACGCGCCCGGCCGCCAAGTCGGCCTTGAAGGCCGGCGTGGTGACCGCCGAGCAGGCGCGCGAGCGCTTGGCCGAGCTCGGCGAGGCGGCCGAGGACCTCTGGGCCGAGGTCCGCCACGAGCTCGACGAGGAGCGTCGCGCCGGCGAGGCCGAGGACGCCGTGGACGACGGCGCCGAGCGTCCGGCCACCGATGCCGGCTGAGCCGCCGGCCGCCTTCGTCGTTCATCGCCTGCCCGGCCGTCTGCGCCTGCGGATCGAGGGCAAGCGCGGCGATCGGGCCTGGTTCGACGACGCCGCGACGACCCTGGCGATGCTCGCCGGCGTCGAGGAGGTCGCGGCCTCGGCGCGCACGAGCTCGATCAAGCTGCGCCACAGCCGCCCCGCCGAGGATGTCCTGGCGGCCGCCGCCGGGCGCGGGCTGTTCACCCTCGTCGACGCCGACGGCGGCGAGGGCTCGGCCGCCGAACGGTTGCGCGCCGCGGCCGGCGGGTTCACCGCCAGCGAGGGTCTCGCCGCCGTCTTGACCGTGGCCGCGCTGCGCCAGGTGCTGCGCGGCCAGATCCTGCCGCCGGCGGTGACGCTTCTGGCCTACGCCGCCACCGTGCTCGCGACCCGCGACCGTCAGTCCACCAGCAGCGACGACGCCCCGGTCGACTCCCAGCCGGGTTCGGGGTCGCCGCCGCCGACCTGACCGTAGGCCGCGCGCGCGGCGAAACCCAGCCGCCCGGGGCCGGCGAGGCCGAGTTCGCGGGCCAGCGCCGCCGGGCGGAGGTCGAGGCGGTCCTCCAGCCGGGCCGCCAGCACGGCGTCGTCGAGCTCGCCGGTGGCGAAGCTCTGGACCTGTACGCTGGTCGGCCGCGCGCGGTCGGTGCGGTAGGAGAGCTGGACCTCGCAGCGCCGGGCGAGGCCGGCGGCGACGATCAGCTTGGCGCACCAGCGCGCGGCGTAAGAGGCGCTGCGGTCGATGCGCCAAGGGTCCTTGCCGCTCAACGCCGAGCCGGCGTGGCGGGCGAAGCCGCCGTAGGTGTCGACCGCGAGCTTGCGGCCGGTGAGGCCGGTGTGGCGGTAGGGCCCACCGGATTCGGGGGGTCCCGTCGGGTTGACCAGGAGTTCGGCCTCGCGGGCGAGCGGCAGCTCGGCGGCGTCGAGGGCGGGACGGACGAGCTCCTCCAGCACCGCCCGCTCGAACCGGCGCGTCGTGGCCTCCTCCTCCTGCCAGCTCGCGGCCTCGACGGTGACGGCGTCGATCTCCACCGGCCGTCCGCCGTCGTAGCGGATCGCCACTTGCGCCACCGCGTCGGGGCTGAGGCCGGCGACGCGCTGTTCGCGGGCGGCGCCGTGGAGCACGCGCGCGACCTGGTGCGCCAGCCAGATCGGCAGCGGCATCAACGCCGAGGTGTCGTCGGCGGCGAAGCCGAAGGTGGTCACCAGCTGGCCCGCCGGCACGCCGTCCGGGTCGACGTCGAGGCGGGCGAGCCGGCTGGAGGCCGGCAGCGTGCCGAAGGTCGTCATCACGCTCAGCTGGCGCGGGTCGAGTTCGGGCTGGCCGTAGCCGACGGCCGCCGTCTCGCGTCGGGCGATCTCGCCGAGGTCGACGACGGCGTCGCTGGCGAAGCGCGATGCCAAAAAGATGATGCCGTTGGCGAGGACGCACTCGGCGCTCACCCGCGCCAGCGGGTCGGCCTCCAGATAGGCGTCGACGACGGCGTCGCTGATCCGATCGCAGAGCTTGTCGGGGTGGGCGGCGGTCACCGATTCCGAGGTGTGGACGAAGGAGCCGGGCATCACGTCGTCTCCCGCGCGCGGCGTTCGAGGCGCGCCTTCGAGAACTCGTTCGCGGCGAGCGATGCGCCACCCAGCGCCGCCGCGGTCAGGGCGTCCCACACCCCCGGCCGCACGATGCCGAGCAGTCGGCGGCCGGCGGGGACGAACGGCAGGGCCGCCTGCAGCGCGATCGTGCCGAGCACGCAGGCGTGCAGCGTCCGGTTGCGGCCGGTCCTGGCCGACCACAAGGGCTGCGCGTCGCCGGCGCGGGCGCTGTAGGCGTGCAGCAGCTGGGCCAGCACCAGCGTCGAGAGCGTCACCGTTCGCGCCCGGGGTCCGGCGCCGTAGCGGCGGGTGGCGAGCACCTCCCCCGCTGACGCCGCGGCGGTGATGACGGCGCCCTCGCGCGCGCGACGGCCGAGCCGGTGACGGGACAGGAGCACGCTGCCGCGGCGACGCGGCGGGCGCTCGAGGACGTCGGGCGCCGGCGGCTCGACGGCGAGGCCGAGCGCCGGGGCGACGTCGGAGACGAGGTTCAACCACAACAGCTGCACCGGTGTGAGCGGCGGCGGCAGGCCCGCCAGCGACGACGCCACCGAGACCCCGATCTCGCTCAGATTGGTGGCGACCAGGAAGTCCACCGAGCGCTGGATGTTGTCGTAGATCGCCCGCCCCTCGCCGATGGCGTCCGCAAGGCCGGCGATGTCGTCGCTCTCGAGCACGACGTCGGCGACCGCGCGGGCGGCGTGGGTGCCGTCGCGCCCCATCGCGACGCCGACGTTCGCCGCCTTGAGGGCCGGGCTGTCGTTGATGCCGTCGCCGGTCATGGCGACGACCCGCCCGGCGTCCTGCAGGGCGCGGACGATGGCGAGCTTCTCCGCGGGGCTGACCCGCGCGAAGACGTCGGTGCGGGCGGCGAGCGCCGCCAACGTCTCGCGGTCGAGCCTGGCGATGTCGCCGGCGTCCAGCACCCGTACCGGCCGGCCGCCGGCGAGATCCAGCGCCTCGGCGACGGCGTAGGCGGTGCCACTCTGATCGCCGGTGATCATCACCGTGCTCGTGCCGGCGCGGCGGAACGCGGCCATGGTCTCCACCATACCCTCGCGCAGCGGATCGGCGAGGCCGGTGAGCCCGACCCAGACGAGGCGCCCGGCCGCGGCGGCTCCGGCGTCCTCGCCGATGGCCACCGCCAGCACGCGCAGGCCGCGACGGCCCATCGCCTCGTTGGCACGGGCGAGCGCGGCGCGCGCCTGGTCGTCGAGCGGGCGCGCCGCGCCGCCGTCGTCGACCCGGTCGCAGAGGGCCAGGACGGCGTCCGGGCCGCCCTTCACCGCGAGGGTCTCGGCGCCCGTGGGGTGGCGGTGGCGGCTCACCACATAGGGCTGGGTCTCGCTGCGGCCGGAGAAGTCGACCCGCGGGGTGGTGGTGAGCAGCGCTTCGAGATCCACGCCGACGCCGACCGCGCCCTCGACCAGGGCACGCTCGGTGCCCGAGGCGTCGGCGACCGGCTCGGCGGCGGAAGGGTCGAGCCGGGCCTCGCTCGCCAGCACCGCGGTCGCCAGCAGGCGGCGATGGCGGTCGTCGTCGCTGCGCGGCGCCGTGAGCCCGGCGCCGACGTCGACGTGGGTCAGCGCCATGCGGTTCTCGGTGAGCGTGCCGGTCTTGTCGAAGCAGATGGTCTCGACCTCGCCGAGGGTCTCCACCGCGTCGAGTCGGCGCACCAGGATGCCGTTGTCGCGCATCTTGCGCACGCCCAACGCCAGCGTCGTCGTCGCCACCGTCGGCAGGCCCTCGGGTACGGCCGCGACCGCGATCGAGGAGGCCAGTTTCAGCATCGCCAGCACGCCCTGGCCGCGGGCGAGCCCGAGCACGAAGACGAGGCCGCACAAGCCCGCGAAGACCAGCGCCAGGCGGCGGCCGAGTTGGTCGAGCTCGTTCTGCAAGGGCGTCGCCGGCGGCGCGGAGGTGGCGACCAGGCCCTGGATGCGGCCCATCTCGGTGGCGGTGCCGATCGCGGTCACCACCGCGAGACCATGGCCGCCGGTGACCGCGGTGCCGGCGAAGACCATGTTGCGGCGGTCGGCCAGCGGGGTGTCGGCGTCGAGCCGGCAGCTCGCCTCCTTCGCCACGCCCCCGCTCTCGCCGGTGAGACCGGCCTCGCCGACGGTGAGGTCGCGGGTCTCGATCAACCGCGCGTCCGCGGCGACGAAGCCGCCGCGCTCCAGCACCAGGACGTCGCCGGGAACGAGGTCGGCGGCGTCGATCAGCTGGTCGCGGCCGCGGCGACGCACCCGGCAGCGCGGGTTGGCCGAGCGCTGCAGCACCGCGATCGCGCGCTCCGCGCCCTGCTCGGTGATCAGGCCGACGGCGGTGTTGAGCGCGACGACCGCGCCGATGACGGCGGCGTCGAGGCGCGCGCCGGTGGCCGCCGAGAGCCCCGCGGAGCCCGCGAGCAGCGCGATCGGTACGCTCACCAGCTGGTCGCGCAAGGCGGAGAGCCAACCGCTGCCGCGCGCGACCTCCAGTCGGTTGGCGCCGAAGCGTTCGCGCCGCCGGGCGACGGCGTCGGCGTCGAGCCCGCGCTCGACCGCGGTGGCGAGCGCCGCGACGACCTCCTGGTGGGCGAGCGTCCAGGGTTCGCTCGGCGCCTCGACCTCCGGGTCGGCCGCTGCGGTGGCCG
>JAAAPF010000023.1 GCA_009908425.1 Alphaproteobacteria bacterium | reverse complement strand
CCGACAGGTCCAGGCGGGCGGCGAAGCCCTGCTCGACATAGCCGATCGCACCCCAGCTCACGTTGATCCGCCCCGCCACACCGTCATTGCCGATCGCGGTCATCGCAAGGCCGGGCCAGTCGATCAGCCGCGCCGCGCCGTAGGTCTCGGCCCAGGCGTCGCTGATGGCGCTCAGATGGTTGGTGAAGGCGAAGGTGGTGCCGCTGGCGTCGCGCCGCACGACGCGGGCGACCGTGAGCGACGGCAGCTCGAGCTCCGGGTTCAAGGCGGCGATGCGCTCGTCCTGCCAATGGGTGATCTCGCCGAGGAAGATGCCGGCGAGCACCTCGCGCGAGAGCTTCAGCCCCGAGGGGATGTCCGGCAGGTTGTAGGCCAGCACGACCATGCCGGCCGTGGCCGGGATCATCCGCACGTTGCCGTCGACCTCGTCGATCTCGGCGTCGGTCATCGCCGCGTCGCTGGCGCCGAAATCGACCTCCCCGGCGGTGAAGCGCCGGATACCCTCGCCGCTGCCGACGGCGTCGTAGGTGACGGTGACGTCGGCGCGGCGGTCGGCGAAGCCGTCGATCCAGGCCTCGTAGAGCGGCGCCGGGAAGGTGGCCCCGGCGCCGCGGACGTCGACGGCGGCGGCGGGGCCGGCGACGACCAGTGCCGCGCCCACTAGGGCGAGGCCGCACCGCTGGCGCGAGATCATGGCTCGGGCTCCCTTCGGCGGCTCAGCTGAACTCGCCGCGGACGTATTCGCGGGTGAGCTCCTCCTTGGGGTCGGCGAACACCTGCTCGGTCGGGCCCATCTCGACGAGAAAGCCGGTGCGGCTGCCCTCGGAGATGTCGACCGAGAAGAACGCGGTGGTGTCGGCGACCCGCTGCGCCTGCTGCATGTTGTGGGTGACGATCGCGACCGAGTATTCGTTCTTGAGGTCGAGCATGAGCTCCTCGACCTGGCGGGTGGCGATCGGGTCGAGCGCCGAGCAGGGCTCGTCCATCAACAGCACGGTGGGCTCGGTGGCGATGGCGCGGGCGATGCACAACCGCTGCTGCTGGCCGCCGGAGAGGGCGAGCCCGCTGGCCTTGAGCTTGTCCTTGACCTCGTCCCAGAGTGCGGCGCGGCGCAGGCTGTACTCGACCCGCCCCTCCAGGTCGCCCCGATAGCGGTTGAGCCTGAGCCCGAAGGCGACGTTCTCGAAGACGCTCATCGAGAACGGGTTGGGCTGCTGGAACACCATGCCGATATGGCGGCGTACCACCACCGGATCGACATTGCCGGCGTAGATGTCCTGGCCCCGGAAGGTGACCTTGCCCTCCAGCCGGAACACCGGGATCAGGTCGTTCATGCGGTTGAGGCTGCGCAGCACCGTCGACTTGCCGCAGCCCGAGGGGCCGATGAAGCCGGTGATCCTGCCGTTCTCGACCGGCACGTGGGAATCCCGCACCGCCAGGAACTTGCCGTAGTAGATCCGGTCGATGCGGGCGTCGATCGCGGGCTCGCCGGTGGCGGCGGGCGGGGGCGTCGTCGCGGCCTCGAGGGCGGTCGCGTTCATCTCGGGTGTCCTCTCGCAGGCGTCAGTAGCGCGGCCGGCCGAAGAACCGGCTCAGGATGTTGAAGACCAGCACGATCAACACGAGCACCAGCGCCGCCGCCCAGGCCAGCTCGATCTGGTTGGGGAACGGCATGCCGGAGAAGTTGAAGATCAGGATCGACAGCGAGGCGGTCGGCTCGGCCAGGCTCTCCAGCCAGTAGTTGCTGAAGAGGGCGGTGAACAACAGCGGCGCCGACTCGCCCGCCGCACCGGCGATGCCCAGCATGACGCCGGTGAGGATGCCCGGAAGGCCCGCCGGCAGCACCACCTTCCAGATCACCTGGGTCCGGGTGCAGCCCATGCCGAAGGCGGCGTCCTTCATCCGCTGCGGCACCATCCGCACCGCCTGCTCGGTGGTGAGGATGATCGTCGGCAGCATCAGCACCGACAGCGCGACGCCGCCGGCCAAGGCCGAATAGGTGCCCATCCCCAGCACCAGCACGCCGTAGACGAACACGCCGGCGAGGATCGAGGGAAAGCCGGTGAGCGCCTTGGCGAGAAAGCGGCTGGTGGCGGCGAGGCGGGACTCGGGGGCGAGCACGCCGAGATGGATGCCGCCCATCATCCCGATCGGGATGGCGATCAAGGCGGCGATGGCGACCATCACCAGCGTGCCGAGGATGGCGTTGCCGATGCCGCCGCCCGCGGCGAAGCCCGCCGGCGGCAGGCCGGTGAACAGCTCCAGGCCGAGCCGGGCCCCGCCCTGGCTGATCAGCATGTAGAGCACCGAGATCAGCGGCACGCTCGCCAGGATCGCGACGACCCAGACCCCGACGGTCAGCGCGCGGCTGGTCAGCGCCCGCCGGTCGGCGAAGTTGCGCGCCAGATCGGGCGCGCGCTTTGCGCCCAGGGCGAGCTCGTCGGCGGAGGGGGTGAGCGTGGCCATGGCGGCGCGTCCTCAGGTCACTTGCTGGCGGGAGGTCAAGCTCATCAAGATCACCCCGACCACGTTGACCGCGATGGTGATCGCCAACAGCGCGAGGGCGGCGTACATCAGCGCCTGCTGCTCGATCGCGCCGGCCTCGGGCCATTGCGAGGCCAAGAGCGAGGCCAGGGTGTTGGCCGGGGAGAACAGCGACAGGCTGATCTGGTTGGCGTTGCCGATCAGCATCGCGAGCGCCATCGTCTCGCCGAGCGCGCGCCCGAAACCCAGCACCAGCGCCCCGAAGATGCCGCCCGAGGCGGTCGGCAGCATGACCTTGAGGATGGCCTCCCAGTGGGTCGTGCCCATGCCGTAGGCCGCTTCCTTGACCTTGTAGGGGATCGACTGAAAGGCGTCCTGCGAGATCGCCGCCACCGTCGGCAACACCATGATCGCCAGCACGATCACCGCCGGCGCGAGGCCGGGGCCGGCGAGCGTCGTCCCGAACAGCGGAATGAAGCCCAGATACTCGTTGAGCGCGTTCGCCACCGGCCGGATGGCCGGGATGACGACGAAGATACCCCAAAGGCCGTAGACCACCGACGGGATCGCCGCCAGCATCTCGACGATGGTCCGGAAGACGTAGGCGAGACGCGGATGCAGGAAGTTCTGCGTCAAGAAGATCGCCATCCCGACGCCGAAGACGCCGGCGATGACCAGCGCCAAGAGCGAGCTGTAGAGCGTGCCCCAGATCTCGGCGAGGATGCCGAACTCGGCGGCCGTCGGGTTCCAGACCGCCGAGGTCAAAAAGCCGAGGCCGTGGGCCTGGATGGCGGGGAGGGCGAGGCCGCCGATCTGGTAGAAGATGTAGACCAAAAGGACGATCACGAAGGCCGCGGCGGCGAGCGCGATCCCGCGGAACAGCCGGTCGCCGAGATATTCGCCGCCGGAAGGGGCCTGCGAGGCCGAACGGGGGCGATCACTGGTGTCGACGGTCGTGGCCATGGCGACAAACGGCTCCTCGCGGACGTCCGGACAGCGGGCGGGCCGGCGCCGGCGCGCCGGCCTCTCGACGACTTATCGAATGTCGGCGGAGGCTTCGCGCACCCGCTCGACGACGTTGTCGGGCAGGGGGATGTAGCCGAGATCGCTCGCCATCGCCTGGCCGTCGGTGACGGCCCACTCGACGAAGTCGCGCAGGGCCGCGGCGGCCGCGTCCTCCTGGTCCTCGTAGAAGAGCATCCAGGTGAAGGTGGCGATCGGATAGGCCGCCGGGTCGCCCGGGTCGGTCACCCACACCCGCAAGTCGTCGCCCTCGAACTCGGCGCTGGCGAGCGCGGCCATGCCGGCCGCGTCGCCGGCGGCGACGAACTCGCCCGAGACGTTCTCGAGGAGCGCCGAGGGGGTCCCGGTGAGCTTGGCGTAGCCGTACTCGATATAGCCGATCGCGCCCGGCGTCTGGGCCACCGTGGCGGTGATGCCGTCGTTCTTGGGCGCCTTGACGAAGGTCGGCAGGTTCGGCCAGGGCACCGTCTTGCCCTCGCCGACCGTGCTCGCGAAGGCCTCGTCGACGGCGCTCAGGTGCTTGGTGAAGACGAAGGTGGTGCCGCTGCTGTCGGAGCGCGCCACCACCGTGATCGGCAGGTCCGGCAGCGCGGCGTCGGGGTTGGCCGCGACGATCGCCGGATCGTTCCAGCTGGTGATCTCGCCGGCGAAGATCGCCGGGTAGACCTCCCGCGGCAGGCGCAGCTCCTCGACGCCGGGGACGTTGTAGGCCAGCACGATCTCGCCGGCGGTCATCGGCAGCATGACGACGCCGGTGCCGCGCTCCTTGCGCAGGGTCTCGACCTCGGCGTCGCTCATCGCGGCGTCGCTGGCGCCGAAATCGGTCACGCCCTGGATGAGGTCCTGGATGCCGGCACCGCTGCCCTTGGCCTGGTAGTCGAGGCGCACGCCGTCGGTCGCCTGGCTGTAGGTCTGAAACCACGCCGAGTAGAGCGGAAAGGGAAAGCTCGCCCCCGAGCCGATGAGCCGGGTCTCGGCCCGCGCCGCCGCGCCGCCCAGGGCCAACACCCCGACCGCGAGCGCCGCCGCCATCCAACGTTGCCTGTTCATCTCGCCCGTCCCCGCTTCGGTCGCCACTCGGTATCCGCTACCCGACCCGACCCCATAGCGCCGCATTACGACAGTTCAGCGACGGCCGAACATTTTCTCGCAATTCGCGATTAGAAAGTCAAAGATGCAACTGACCAGCGAGTTTTGACAAAGATTGCTTATTCGAGCCGACTCGGCGCCTCACCCCTCGAAAAAGAACGGCGAAGATTGGAAAAGGCCGGTGGGAACGGTAGCCCCCGCCGCACCGGCTCCGAGCGGTGTTGGTCGGCCTGGCCGACGGCCTCGACTAGGCAACGAGGCGAGTTGCCATCGCGTTGACCCGAGCCCGGCGTCATTGCGGCCGAGATGCGGCCAAGCGACCGTTCACGAAGGTGCGGTGCACCCACGGACCGCGTGAAGGCCGATGCCTCGGATCGGTCGGCTTGACCCCAAGCCGGCGACCACGGCTTGGAGCGATCCAGTCAGCAAACGGCGTTGCCGCGCGGGTTTCGAGGCCACGCGTCACGGCTCCACGGCGTGCTCGCGCCGATAGTCCACGCCAACATGCGCCCGCTTCGGTTGCAGACGAAGCGCCGGCCACGCCCGTCGACCCCGCCGTGGAGCGTCAATGCGGCCGCGGTGCCCTTTTCGTCAGGTCACGCGTTTGCGCAACGCCGTCGAGACCCACTCGGAGAGGGCGACGATCGCGAGGATCGCGAGCAGGATCACCGTCACCTCTCGCCAAGCGAAGGAATTCATCGCGTTGTTGAGCGCGATGCCGATGCCGCCGGCGCCGACCAGGCCGATGATCGACGATTGACGGATGTTGATGTCCCAGCGGAAGGCCATCACGGCCAGCACCGTCGGCATGATCTGGGGCACGACGCCGTAGACCAGCACTTTGCCGGGCCCAGCGCCGGTGGCACGCACCGCCTCGACCTGGCCCGGGTCGATCTCCTCGATGCCCTCGGCGATCAGCTTCGAGATGAAGCCGACCGAAGAGACGGCGATCGCCACCGCACCGCCGAGTTCGGGGCCCGCCGGCCGACGCCGGCCGGGCCTCCTCGCGTCGGGCCCGTGGGACCCGGTGCGCCGCTCACGGCCAACGTGATCGCCGGCCTTAGAACCGTAGCGGTCGATGCCCGCACCAAAGGGCGTTGGACGCGCGGTGTGGGGCCGCGCGTCCGGCGCCCAACCCTGATGCACGGAGCCAGACGCGATGTCACGGTATCGCAACGACGACACCGCCACCAGCGGTGTGACCCTCACGGGATCAGAGTTTGCCGATCTGTTCTTCGCCTCCCGACGCGACGACCGGCTCGAGGGCCGTGGCGGCGACGACGTCATCTTCGCCCGCGGCGGCGACGACACCATCCTCGGCGGCCGCGGCAACGACATCGTCGTCGGCGGCGACGGCGACGACGAGGCGATCTGGAACAACGGCGACGGTTGCGATCTCGTCTTCGGCGGGCGCGGCCATGACCGGCAGACCGTGAACCTCGCCGACGACGCGGGGGACGCGATCACCCTCACCAATATCGGCAGCTTCGTCCAGCTCGCCCGGACCAATCTGGGCGTCTTCAGCCTCGACCTGTTCGGTACCGAGGCGCTTGCGGTCAACGGCGGCGGCGGCGACGACACCTTCGCGCTCGCCAATGACGTGGCCGCGGCGATCGAGCTGGAAATCGACGGCGGCGCCGACGGCGCCGACCATCGCCGCGCCGACGACGCCGGCGATATCGCGCGGGGCGATACCGTCGACCTTTCGAGCTTCGCAACCGGCGTGCTCGTCGACCTCGACGAGAACAACCAGGGCGTGCTGCAGGCCGAGAACGACCTGAGCAACGCGACCGACGCCGGCCTCAGCGAGTTCGGCAAGATCGAGGTGGACGGCGAGGTCGTCGTCGAGCAGCTCGACGACGTCGAGAACGCGATCGGCACCGCCTTCGACGACACGCTGTTCGGCAACAGCCAGAACAACGTGCTGCTCGGCGGCGCCGGCAACGACCAGCTCATCGGCGGCGACAACGTCGACCGCGCCCGCGCCGACGCGGAGGACCACAACGCCGACACGCTCAATGGCGGTGCCGGCAACGACCTCCTCGTCGGTGGCAAGGGCGCCGACACCTTCGCGTTCGCGTCCGGCGAAGGCGCCGACGTCATCGACGACTTCGACATCCATCGCGACGTGATCGCGCTCGACGCGCCGAGCTTCGACGTGCACGCCGACGAGGT
>JAAAPF010000271.1 GCA_009908425.1 Alphaproteobacteria bacterium | reverse complement strand
CCTCCGCTGCGGCGGTGCCGGCCGCCGCCACCGCGCCGACGACCGTGGCGAGCGCGCTCAGCCGGCCGCGCACGTGGCCCCCTCCAACACGTCGTGGATTTCGACCATCGCCTCCAGACCGGTCGCGATTCGGCGGGCGAGGTGGTCGTCCACCGTGCCGAGCTGAAGGTCGATCGTCATCGTCGGCGGCTCGTGCATCACCGAGGGCGGCTCCAGCCGGCTGTGGCAGCGCGCCGGGACGACGCCGTGGCGCGCCAGGAGATCGAAGACGCGCGGCAGCACGTGGGGCGAGGGCTCGGCGACGAGCGACAGGCAGGATTGAGGATGCATGACACGGGATCCGAGGTCGCGGGGTACGGCGAGGACAGACGTGCGTCCCGGTGCTCAGCGAAGCACCGGGCGCCTAATTCGTGCGACACGGATCAACCTCGGCATCATGAATTCAAGTCTCGCGCGCGTGCCGGGCGTCGTCAACCGTCGGCGAGGCGGCGGCCGGTGAGCTGTTCGAGGTGGCCGAGCCCGGTCTGAGCGACGCGGTAGCGCCCGCGCTGCACCGCGAAGGCGCGCTTGGCGACGAGGTTCTGCTTCACCGACTGCGAGGGGTTGCCGAGCTTGACGCCGTGCTCGAGTAGCAGGCGGTTGGCGTCGGCGGTGGTGAAGGCGCGCTCCGGCGCGCGCCGCTGCAGGTGCAGCCCGGCGAGCAGCATCCGATCGACGTCGGTGGCGCTGCGCGGCAGCCCCTGCAACAGCTCGCCGAACGGCGGGCCCGCCGTCGGCTCGGGGGGCGCGGAGGTGGCCGGCGTCGGCGTTGCCGGCGGCGGTTCACCCGGTGGGTCGCCGGCGGTGGGGCCGAGCCGATCGAGCAGCGCCTCGATGCGCTCGGCGTAGTCGCGCACGAAGTCCTCGCTACCCTCGACCTCGAACTCGCCGGCGGCGAGGTTGACGCGCAGCCGGGCCATCGCCGCCTCGGCCTCACGCCGCCGACGGCGCGGCGCGGATGCCCGCCATCGCCGTCCGCAGCCGCTCGGGGATCGGCACCGGCCGCTGGCTCGCGCGCTCGACGAAGACGTGGACGAAGTGGCCGTCGGCCGCGGCGGTGCCGCCGGCGGCGTTGAAGATGCCGATCTCCCAGCGGACCGAGCTGCGGCCGAGATGGCCGACGCGCAGGCCGGCGACGATACGGTCGGGGTAGCGCAGCGAGGCGTGGAAGCGGCAGCCGGTCTCCACCGCCATGCCGACCACCGGATCGCCGTGCGGGTCGAACCCGCCCTCGTGGATGAGGAACTCGGCGATCAGGGTGTCGAAGTAGCTGTAGTAGACCACGTTGTTGACGTGACCGTAGAGGTCGTTGTCGATCCAGCGCGTCTTGAAGTCGAGATAGAAGCCGTAGTCCCCGCGGGCCGGTGGCGCCCTGCGCTCGCTCATCTGCGTTCAGTCTCCGTAGCGGCGCTCGACCAGGCGCCAGAGCGCGAACAGCGCCGTCGCCTCGCCGCCCTTGGGACGGCCGGGGCGGGGCTTGGGATTGTGGCCGTAGATGTCGAGATGGGCCCAGCGCGGGCTGCGTTCGACGAACCGCTCCAAGAACAGCGCGGCGGTGATCGCCCCGGCGAAGCCGCCCTCGCCGGTGTTGTTGAGATCCGCCACCGGACTTTCCAGGCCCTTTTTGTAGCCGGCGTGCAGCGGCAGGCGCCACAGCGGGTCCCGGGCCTCCGCCGCGGCGGTGGCCAAGGCGTCGGCGAGGCCGTCGTCGGGGGTGAACAGCGCCGGCAGCTCGGCGCCGAGCGCGACGCGCGCCGCGCCGGTGAGCGTGGCGGCGTCCAGGAGAAGGTCGGGCGCCTCGTCGTCGGCGTCGGCGAGGGCGTCGGCCAGGATCAAGCGGCCCTCGGCGTCGGTGTTGCCGATCTCGACCTCGAGGCCCTTGCGGGTGGCGATGACGTCGCCGGGGCGGAAGGCGTCCCCGGCGATGGCGTTCTCCACCGCCGGCACCAGCAGGCGCAGCCGTACCGGCAGGTCCGCCGCCATGATCGCCTGGGCGAGGGCGGTCGTCACCGCGGCACCACCCATGTCCTTCTTCATCAACAGCATGTTGGAGGCGGGCTTGATGTCGAGCCCGCCGGTGTCGAAGCACACTCCCTTGCCGACGAGGGTGAGCTTGGGCGCGCCCGGATCGCCCCAGCGCAGATCCACCAGCCGCGGCGCCCGCGCGCTGGCGCGGCCGACGGCATGGATCGCGGGGTAGTTCGCCTCCAGCAGGTCGTCGCCGATGCGGGTCGTGACCGTGGCGCCGAAGCGCTCGCCGACGCCGACGACGCGCTCGGCGAGCTCGGCCGGCCCGAGCTTGTTCGCCGGCGTGTTGACGAGGTCGCGGCCGAGGACGGCGGCCTCGGCCAGCCGCAGCGCCCGCGCCGTGGCCGCACTCGCGGGGTCGACCACCAGCCGGGGCCCGTCGTCGTCGCCGCTTCGGCGATAGCGGTAGCGCTCAAGCGCCCAGCCCAGCGCCGCCGTGTCGGCGCCGACCGAGCTCTCGGGGTGGAGGCGGTAGACCCCGGCCGGCACCGCGCCCGCGAGCTTGGCTGCGGCGAAGGGCGAGCCCGGGTCGTCGACCACGCCGACCACGCCGGCGAGGGTTCCGTCGGGCGCCGGTAGCAGCGCCGTAGCACCCGCCTTGCCGCTGAAGCCGACGGCGTCGAGCCAGGCGTTGGCGGTCGCCGACCAGCGCGCGCGGCAGGCGTCGAGCTCGGCCTCGCTCACCAACCACGCCGCGGTCGTGGCGGCCGGCGCCTCGGCGGACGCGACCAGACCGCCGGGCACGGGGTTCATCGCCCCTCCAGCCGGGCGGCGGCGGCCTCGAGGCGCGCCAGGGTCGCCGCCCGTTCCGCGCGCCGCTCGCGCTGCTCTTCCACCACGTCCTCCGGTGCCTTGGCGACGAACTGCGGGTTGGCGAGCTTCCGGTCGAGCCTGGCGACGTCGGCCTCGAGCTTGGCCATCTCCTTGTCGAGGCGGGCGCGCTCCTCGTCGACGTCGACATGGCCGGCCAGCGGCACGACGTAGGTGAGCCCGTCGACGACGACCTGGAGGGTGCCACCCGCGCTCTCGGGCATTCCCTCGTGGACGCCGTCGAGCCGCGCCAGCCGCTCGATCGCCGGCCGCCAGGCCGCGAGCCGCGCGCGCACGGCCGCATCGGGCTCGGCGATCCACAACGCCAGACGCGCCGACGCCGGCACGCGCAGCTCCGAGCGCGCGGTGCGGATCTCCGAGACCAGCGCGATCAGCCACTCGATCTCCGCGCGCGCCCCGCCGTCGTCGACGGCCACCGGCGCCGGCCAGTCGGCGACGATCAGGCCGTGCGGCTCGGCGCCGAGGAGTTGCTCGTCCAGCGCCTCGGTGACGAACGGCATCATCGGGTGCAGGAGACGGAAGACCCGACCCAGCACCCAGGCCGCTGTGGCGCGGGTCTCGGCGGCGGCGGGGCCACCCGCGTCCAGCACCGGCTTGGCCAGCTCCAGATACCAGTCGCAGAAGCGGTCCCAGACGAAGCGGTAGAGCGCGAGCGCGGCCTCGTTGAAGCGGTAGCCTTCGAGCGCGGCGGTGACGACGTCGCGGGTGGCGGCCAGGTCGGCGACGATCCAGCGGTTGAGGGTCGTCTCCACCGCCTCCGGCGCGAACGCCGGCTCAGGACGGCAGTCCTGGAGCTCGCAGAAGCGTGCCGCGTTCCAGAGCTTGGTGACGAAGTTGCGGTAGCCCTGGACCCGGCTTTCGCCCAGCTTGATGTCGCGACCCTGCGCCAGGCTCGCCAGGATGGCGAAGCGCAAGGCATCGGCGCCGTAGTCCTCGACGAGCTGGAGCGGGTCGACGATGTTGCCCTTGGACTTCGACATCTTCTGGCCGGCCTCGTCTCGGACCAAGCCGTGGATGTAGACTTCGCGGAACGGGACCTCGCCCATGAAATGGAGGCCCTGCATCATCATCCGCGCGACCCAGAAGAAGATGATGTCGAAGCCGGTGACCAGGACGTCGGTGGGATAGTAGCGCTGGAGCTCGGAGCTACCCGCGGGCCAGTCCAGGGTGGAGAAGGGCCACAAGCCCGACGAGAACCAGGTGTCGAGGACGTCCGGGTCCTGCTCGAGCGCGACCTCGCGACCGTAGTGCGCGCGGGCGGCGGCGTGCGCGTCGGCTTCGCTCTCCTCGACGAAGACGGCGCCGTCGGGGCCGTACCACGCCGGGATGCGGTGACCCCACCACAGCTGGCGCGAGATGCACCAGGGCTGGATGTTGCGCATCCAGTCGAAATAGGTCGCCGCCCAGTTCGCCGGCACGAACGTCGTCCGACCGTCTTCGACCGCGGCGATGGCGTCCTTCGCCAGTGTCGGCGCGTCGCAGAACCACTGATCGGTGAGATAGGGCTCGATGACGGTGTTCGAGCGGTCGCCGAAGGGGACCATGTAGCGGTAGGGCTCGGTCTTCACGAGCACGCCCGCGGCGTCGAGGTCGGCGACGACACGGTCGCGCGCCGCGAAGCGGTCGAGTCCGCGATAAGCCGCCGGTACGGTGTCGTTCAGCCGACCGTCGGGATCCAGGATGTTGAGCGCCTCGAGCCCCCGGCGGCGCCCGACCTCGAAGTCGTTGAAGTCGTGCGCCGGCGTGATCTTGACCGCGCCCGTGCCCTTCTCGGGATCGGAGTACTCGTCGGCGACGATCGGGATGCGCCGGCCCACCAGCGGCAGCACGACGTGCTTGCCGACGAGGTCGCGGTAGCGCTCGTCCTCGGGGTGCACGGCGACGCCGGTGTCGCCGAGCATGGTCTCGGGCCGCGTCGTCGCCACGGTGATGCTGCCGCTGCCGTCCTCGAGCGGGTAGGCGAAGTGCCAGAGCTGGCCGTCGACCTCCTTGGAGACGACCTCCAGATCGGAGATGGCGGTGTGCAGCTGGCAGTCCCAGTTCACCAGCCGCTCGTCCTTGTAGATGAGCCCCTCGCGGTGGAGCGAGACGAAGGCGCGACGGACGGCGGCGGACAGGCCGTCGTCCATGGTGAAGCGCTCGCGCGACCAGTCCGGCGAGGCGCCGAGCCGGCGGAGCTGGGCGACGATGGTGCGCCCGCTCTCGGCCTTCCATTGCCAGACGCGGTCGACGAAGGCCTCGCGACCGATCGCGCGCCGGCTCGTGCCCTCGGCCGCGAGCTCGCGCTCGACCACCATCTGCGTCGCGATGCCGGCGTGGTCGGTGCCGGGCTGCCAGAGCACGTCGCGCCCCTGCATCCGCTTGAAGCGGACCAACGTGTCCTGAACCGTGTGGTTGAGGGCGTGCCCCATGTGGAGCGAGCCGGTCACGTTCGGCGGCGGCATCATGATGCAATAGGGCGTGCCGGCGCCGCGCGGGCGGTAGCGCCCCGCCGCCTCCCAGGCTTCGTCGCGGCCCGCCTCGACCGCGGCGGGATCGTAGGTCTTGTCGAGCATGGCTCCGGCCGTGTCCGGGGATCGGCGCAGAAACCGAGGTTCTAGACAAACGTCCTTCCGGCTTCAAGCGCGCCCGGCGGCGGCCGGCGCCGGCCTCACTCGGGCTGAGCGTCGCGCACCAGCTTCTTGATCTCGCGCTCGACGATGCGCTCCACCAGTCCCGGCAGATGTCGATCCAGCCACGCCTTCAGTTCGGGGCGGACGAGGTCGGCGAGGAAGGCCTCGATCGTGCGCTCCCCGCCGGGGATGCCCGCGCCCTGGGACATCGCCGCCGAGAGCCGTTGCAAGGGCGCGTTCGCGGCCGTCGCGGCGCCGTCGTCCAGCAACATCTCGCTCAACGCCGGCGCGGCGCCGGCACCGCCCGCTGCACCCCGGGGGGGCGAGGCGGCGGGCTCTGCGCCGAGCTCGGATGCCTCCACCGCCTCCGCATAGGCCGGATCGTCGTCCAGCGGATCGCCGTCCAGATCGAGCGGACCGGTCTCCGCCACTGTCTCGACCCCGCCGTCGTCGGGCTCGTCGACGCGTTCGCCCGCGCCCGCGGCGGCGATCTCGTCGTCCTCGGTCAGCTCGAGGATGTCGTCCTCGTCGCCACCGTCGGGCGCCGGGGCCTCGTCCGCGCGCGGTGCGGCGTCGCCCGACGCGGCCGGCGGCTCTTCGGTGGTCTCGTCCTCGGCGATGATCTTGCGGATGGAGGAGAGGATCTCGTCCATCGACGGCTCGGGAGCCGTTTCGCCCTGGCTCATGATCGCGCTCCACGAAGGTGGCGCCGAAGCTGTCGCGACGACCCCGGGAGCATGGGCGGCCAGGGTTAACGGCGCCCTAAAACGATCGTTTCCGCCGTTGCCGACCCTCCACTCCCCGGCGGATCGCGCCTCAGCCGGCGGGGCGGTCGACGGGTGGCAACGCCTCGACCTGGGCCGGGGTCAGCTCGGTGAAGAGGGCGTCGTCGGTGCGGACCATGACGCTCGACACCGGCACCGCCCTCAGGCTGTCGTCGCTCCGGCGCACCAGCAGAACGCGGGCGAGGGCCTTGTCGTCGAGAGCGATGTCGACGATGCGTCCGACGTCGTCCCCGTTGCGGGCGTGGAGGTCGCGACCGAGGAGTTCGCTCGCGAGAAACCCGCCGGTGCCGAGCCCGGGCACGGTACCGCGCTCGGCCAGCCAATCCTCGAAGCTGTCGTACGTCGCCGGATCGATCTGGCGCTCCTGGTCCGCGAGCCGCTCCGGGGCGTCGGGGATCACCGGCGGCATCGTCTCCTGGGCCAGGGCGATGGCGGCGACGCCCAGCACCACGGCGGCGGCGACAGGGGGGAACGTGCCCCGGA
>JAAAPF010000079.1 GCA_009908425.1 Alphaproteobacteria bacterium | reverse complement strand
CGGGCGGCGCGGCGCCCCGGCCAGGGCGGCGTCGAGCAGCGCGCCGTCGAACGCCACGCCGCGCCAGAACATCGTGCGGCCGGCACGCGGCGCGTCGGTCTGCGCGAGCGCGGCGGGGTCGACCTCGAGCCCGCGGTAGAGCAGGCGGCGGCGGGACGGCACGGCGGCGGCGAGGGTGGGCTCGAGCGCGAGATCGGTGGCCATCGGAAGGTCTCCTGAACGCGATGGTGAGGGGCGTCTCTCGCCGAGGGGCTCCTCCCCGCCGGCCGACCTCCGCGTTCTAGGGTGCCCCGCTGCCGCCCCGTGTGATCTTCATTACAAGTTGCCCGAAATCGTCGAGAAAACGCGCCGGACGCGCCACCTGCGACCTAAAGCTCGTCTTTGTACCGTGAAATGGCCGAGCGCGACGCGCGCTTAGAGATGCCGATCGACGAACCGAACCAGCCGCACCAGCGCCTCGTCGAGCTTGTCGTGGGACATGGCGAAGCAGAGACGGATGTGGGCCGCGTTGCCGGGGCCGAAGGTATAGCCCGGCGCCGTGCCGACCTTCTCCTCCTCCAGGAGCTTCAGGCAGAACGCCAGGCTGTCGTCGAGGCCGCGGAGCTTGGGAAAGGCGTAGAACGCGCCCTCGGGCTCGCGGAGCTCGATCTTCGGGTGCCCGCCGAGGCGGTGGCGGACGATCTCGAAGCCCTGGCGGTAGCTCTCGCGCAGGTCGCGGACGATCGCCTCGCCGGCGTCGCCCAGGGCCGCGATGCCGCCGAACTGGGCGAAGCTGGTGGCACCGGTGTTGAGGACGGTGGAGAACTCCGCGAGCTGGGTCCGGTAGCCGGCGGGCGCCACCAGCCAGCCGAGCCGCCAGCCGGTCATCGCCCACGCCTTCGAGAAGCCGTTGATCGAGATGACCGGATCGTCCGGCGCGGCGACCTCGAGGAACGACGGCGCGACGTCGCCCGCGAAGACGTTGCGGTGGTAGACCTCGTCGGCGAAGACCATTACCCGCCGCTCGCGGCAGAGGTCGAGGACGCGGCGCACGTCCGCCGCGGGCATGATCCAGCCGGTGGGGTTGCACGGCGAGTTGACGTAGAGCGCCTTGGTCACGCCCGGGCGGATCGCCTGCTCGAGCTTGGCGAGGTCGAGGTGCCACCGGCCGGCGCGGGCCTCCTGGCGGACATGGGTCACCTCGGCGCCGGCCAGCCGCATGACGCTGGTGACGTTGGGCCAGTGCGGGGTGACGACGACGACGTGGTCACCCTTCTCCAGCACCATGTCGACGGCGACGTTGAGGGCCAGCATGGTCGAGCCGGGCACGACCAGCCGCGCCGGGTCGAGCTCGATGCCGTAGAGCCGCTCCAGATAGGCCTGGAGCGCCGTCACGAGCTCGCGGCGGCCGACGGGGATGTCGTAGAAGGTCTCGCCCGCCTCCAGCGCCTCGATCGCGGCCTTGCGGATCGGCCAGGGGGTGGCGACGTCGCCCTCGCCCACCCACAGCGGCAGCACGTCCGGGTCGCCGAAGCCGCGGCTCACGACCTTGCCGATGCCGCTCAGCTCGAGCTGGGCGAACTCCGCACGCAAACAGGCTTCGACGACGGACATCGACGGGGTCTCCTCGGCTCGACGGCTCTCTGTGCCAGAGCGCCGCCGCGGCGTGAATGCCCGCTCGCCGCCGCGGCTGCCGGCCACCACTTTGTCGTGGTATCGGATCCCGTCCCGCCCCGAGGAGGCCCCCATGTCCGAGCCCGCACGCGGTCCCGTCGTCATCGTCGGCGCCGGCCAGGCGGGCATGCAGCTCGCGACCGGTCTGCGCCAGCTCGGTTCGACCGCGTCGATCACCCTCGTCGGTGACGAGCGCTGCCCCCCCTACGAGCGGCCACCGCTCTCCAAGGCCTATCTCACCGGCGAGCTGGAGCGCGAGCGGCTGTGGTTCCGCCACGAGCAGGCCTACGCCCGACAGGACGTCGAGCTGCGCCTCGCCACCCGTGCGGTCGCCATCGACCGCGCCGCCCGCACCGTCACCACCGCCGCCGGCGAGGTGCTGCCCTACGAGTACTGCGTGCTCGCCACCGGCGCGCGGGCGCGGCGGCTGGAGGTGCCGGGCGCGGAGCTCGCCGGTATCCACCTGCTGCGCGGTCTCGACGATGCCGACCGGCTGCGCGCGGCGATCCGGCCGGGGGTCGAGGTCGCGGTCGTCGGCGGCGGCTACATCGGCATGGAGATCGCGGCGAGCCTCACCAAGCTCGGCGCCCGGGTCGCCGTGATCGAGGCGGCGCCGCAGGTGATGAGCCGCGGCGTCGCCCCGGTGGTGGCCGACCACGTCGCCCGCCGCCACCGCGCCGAGGGCGTGCGGCTCGAGACCGGCGTCGGTGTCGCCGGCTTCGTCGGCGACGAGGCGGTGCGCGCGGTGCGGCTCGCCGACGGCCGCGAGGTCGCCGCCGAGCTGGTCGTCGTCGGCATCGGCGCCGCGGTCAACGACGAGCTGGCGGCGGCCGCCGGGCTCGCCACCGACGGCGGGGTGCCCACCGACGCCTGCGCGCGCACCGCGGACCCGGCGATTTTCGCGATCGGCGACGTCGCGGTGCAGGACCACGCCTTTCTCGGCCGCCACGTCCGGCTCGAGTCGGTGCAGAACGCGGTCGACCAGGCCAAGGCGGTGGCGCGCACCCTCGCCACCGGCACGCCGACGCCGATGCGCGAGGTGCCGTGGTTCTGGACCCAGCAGTTCGACATGATGATCCAGATGGTGGGCTGGGCCGATGCCGGCCTGGAGTGGGTGCTGCGCGGCGAGACCGCGACCGGCGCCTTCGCCGCCTACGCCCTGGCCGACGGTGCGATCCAGGCGGTGCACGCGGTCAACCGCGGCGCCGACTACGCCCTCGGTCGGCGGCTGGTGCGCGAGCGCATCCGGGCCGAGCCCGGCCAGCTCGCCGATCCGGCCTTCGATCCGAAGACGCTGTTGCCCGCGCGCCGGGGGCGCTGAACGCCCCGCCGGCGAGGCGCCGCGGCTCAGATCAAATGGTCGTAGGGGTGCGGCACCGGCGGCAAGTCGGAGGGGGTGGTCGCGCCGTAACCGCCGGCGTCGAGGACGAAGCGGGGGCTCGTGTCGGTGAACGCCCGAACGTGCAGATCGAAGCCGTCGGGGGCGAGGGTGGCGACGCCGTAACAGCCGGGCTCGTGGCTACCGAGGACGACGTCCGCGGCCGCGTATTGCAGATGGACCTGATGCGCCGGGCTCGGCAGGGTCGAGACGGTGACGTCGCCGCGGCGGGCGAAGAACGGGCGGTGGATGTGGCCGGCGAAGACGTGGCGCACCTGCGGTGCCTCCGCCACTACCGCCCAGAACGCGTCGACGTCGGCGAGGCCGATCGCGTCCATGCCGGGGATGCCGCACGCGACGGGCGGGTGGTGCATGGCGAGGTAGACCGCACGGTCGGCGCGCTCGGCCAGTCGGCGCTCGAGCCACGCCAGCCGGCCGCCGTCGAGCGCGCCGTGCTCGTGTCCCCGCACCAGCGTGTCGAGCGCGACCAGGCTGACGCCGTCGGCGCCGTCGACGCAGCTCTGCACGAAACCGCCGTCGTCGCGCGGGTGGTCGGCGAAGGTGCGGCGAAAGGCGGCGCGCTCGTCGTGGTTGCCCAACAGCAGGACGGTCGGTTGCGGCAGCGCCGCCAGGCGCTGCTTGAGCGCGGCGTAGGCGCGGTCCTCGCCGCGGTCGGTGAGATCGCCCGTTACCAGCAGGAGTTCGGCGTCCGGCTCGTGGTGCCGCAGATGCGCGAGGGCGGCGTCCAGCCGGGCCAGCGGGTCGAGGCCGAACAGCCGCTCGCCCGGGGCGACGAGGTGAGGATCGCTCAGATGGACCAGCCGCACCTCACCCCTCCGCGACGCGGTCGTCGAGGCGGTTGGCGACGATCGTCTCGACCTCGCCCAGCGCCGTCGTGAACTCCGTCTCGAGGTCGTTCGGCAACCGGGCCTCGAAGGCGGCCACGACGGCGGCGTGGTCCGCGCCCTTGACCGCGAAGATGAAGGGAAACCCGAACTTGGCCCGGTAGGCCGCGTTGAGCTCGGCGAGCTGCTCGCGTCGGGCCGGGTCGAGGCGGTCGAGCCCGGCGCTGGTCTGCTCGCTCCGCGAGGCCTCGCCCAACGCCTCCAGCTTGGTGCCGAGATCGGGATGGGCGCGGATCACCGCCTGTTGCGCGCCGCGACCGGCGCCTTCGAGCGCGTCGCAGAAGGCGCGGTGCAGCGCCGCGCGGTCGTGGAACGGCCGCTGGTTGGCGACCGCCTCGGCCACCCACGGGCTGGCCTCGACGACGTCGCCGAGCGCCTCCACGAAGCGTTCGCGGTCGAGCCGGTTCAGTTCGGAAAGTCGCCACGTCGCCATCGCTTTCTGGTCCTTTCGTCTCGACAGCGCCGATCCCGCACGCCACCCTACTAGGTCGTGACGACAGGGTCAGCCGAGGACGTGCATGGGCCGTTTGACGACGCACGTGCTGGACACCGCCCGCGGCCGGCCCGCCGCCGGCCTGGCGCTGGAGCTGGCGGCGCTGGAGCCCGAACGGCGGGTGCTGGTGGCGGCCGCCACCAACGCCGACGGCCGGCTCGACGCCCCGCTCTTGGAGGGCGGCGACCTGCGGCCGGGGCGCTTCGAGCTCGTCTTCCACGCCGCGGCCTATCACCGCGCCGTCGGCGTGCCGCTCGCCGACCCGCCGTTCCTCGACGAGGTCGTGGTGCGCTTCGCGGTCGCCGACGCCGACGCCCACTATCACGTGCCGCTGCTGCTCTCGCCGTGGAGCTACACCACCTATCGGGGCTCGTGAGCATGGCGGTGCGCTTCGTGCTGAACGGCGAGGTGCGCGAGGTCGCGGACGCGGCGCCCTCGACCATGCTGCTCGCCTGGCTGCGCGAGGAGGCCGGGCTCACCGGCACCAAGGAGGGCTGCGCCGAGGGTGACTGCGGCGCCTGCACGGTGGCCGTGGGCGAGCCCACCGAAGACGGCACGGCCCTGCGCTGGCGCGCGGTCAACGCCTGCATCCTCTTTTTGGGCTCGGTCGACGGCAAGGCGGTGCTGACGGTCGAGGGGCTGGAGGGGCCGGACGGCGCGCTGCATCCGGTGCAGCGGGCGCTGGTCGACCACCACGGCTCGCAGTGCGGCTTCTGCACGCCCGGCTTCGTCATGACGCTGTTCACCCACTGGTGGCGCGAGGGCGCCACCGACCGCGCCACGCTCGACGACGTGCTCGCCGGCAATCTGTGCCGCTGCACCGGCTACCGCCCGATCCTCGATGCCGCGCGGGCGATGGGCGGCGTCGAAGGTGGGGATCACCTGCGCGCCCAAGAACCGGAAATCCTCGCGCGGCTCGACGTCTGGGCAGGGGAGGGCGACCGCGCGCCGGCGCCGGGCTTCGTCGCCCCCCGTTCGCTCGACGCCCTGGCGACCCATCTTGAGGCTTACCCCGACGCGCTCGTGGTCGCCGGGGCGACCGACGCGGGCCTGTGGGTCACCAAGGACCTGGCGCGCTACGACCGCGTCGTGTCGGTCGCCGAGGTGCCCGAACTGCGCGCCATCGAGATCGGCGACGACCAGGTGGAAATTGGGGCGGCGGCGACCTATAGCGACCTCCTGCCCGTGGCGGAGCGCTGCTGGCCGTCCTTCGCTTCGATGCTGAAACGGCTGGGTTCGGAGCTGATCCGCAACTCCGCGACGCTCGGCGGCAATCTCGGCAGCGCCTCGCCGATCGGCGATTGCCTGCCGGTACTGCTCGCTCTCGACGCCGTGCTCGTGCTGCGCAAGGGCGCGGCGCGGCGCGAGGTGGCCGCCGAGGACTTCTTCCTCGACTACAAGAAGACGCTGTTGGAGCCCGGCGAATTCGTCGAGCGGGTGCGGCTGCCGCGCCTCGACGAGGCGGTCAAGCTGCACGTCGAAAAGGTCTCCAAGCGCTTCGATCAGGACATCAGCGCGGTGCTCGCGGCGGTGTGCCTGCGCGTCGAGGACCGGCGGATCAGCCAGCCGCGCGTCGCCATGGGCGGCATGGCGGCGATCCCGAAGCGGGCGCCGGCGGCCGAGGCGGCGCTCGCCGGCGCGCCCCTGGACGACACCGCCTTTCTCGCCGCCGCCGCCGCGCTCGAGCGCGATTACCAGCCGCTCACCGACATGCGGGCGAGTGCGGCCTACCGCCTCGACGCCGCCGGCGCGTGCTTGCGCAAGGCCGGCTTCGCGTTCCAGAACCGACCGGTGCGTCTGCCGGACACGCCCGTCGAGGTCGGATCATGAGCCGGGTCCATCGCGAGCGGCCCCACGACAGCGCGGTCAAGCACGTCACCGGCCGCGCCGCCTACACCGACGACCTGCCCGAGCCGCGCCGCCTCCTGCACGCCGCCATCGGCACCAGCCGCTGCGCGGCGGGACGCATCGCCGCGATGGACCTCCAGCCGGTCGTCGACGCGCCGCGGGTCGCGGCGGTCGTCACCGCCGCCGACATCCCGGGCGTCAACGACATCGGCCCGGTCTTCCACGACGAGCCCGTCTTCGCCACCGACGAGGTGCTCTATTGGGGGCAGGCGCTGTTCGCGGTCGCCGCCGACACCGTCGACGCTGCCCGCCGCGCCGCCCGCCTGGCCCGGATCACCTACGAGGAGCGGCCGGCGCTGTTGACGCTGGAGGACGCGCTCGCGGCCGGCGCGGAGGTCCTGCCGGCGCACACCATGCGCAAGGGCGACGTCGAGCAGGCGATGGCCACCGCACCGCGGCGGCTCGACTGCGAGATCCGCATGGGCGGCCAGGACCATTTCTACCTCGAGGGGCAGATCGCGATGGCGCTGCCCACCGAGGACGGTGGCTTCACGATCTACGCCTCGACCC
>JAAAPF010000262.1 GCA_009908425.1 Alphaproteobacteria bacterium | reverse complement strand
CGTCACGCGGTCGCCGTCATGCGGTCGACGGGGCGCGAGGACGGCGTCGCGGCTCGGGCGTCGCCGGCGGCGGCGGGACAGGCCGCGGTGCGGTGGAGGGGTCGGGGCGCGCTTGATGACGACTTGACGCCGGCGCGCCCGTCGTCGTCCGCCGATCAACGGGGCGCGTCGAGCGGGCGGGGCGTCCCCGACGGCGCCGCTGGAGGCTTCCTGGTCGGCCGCGTGCAGCAATTCGAGCACGCAACTCTCGTCGAAGTTGTTCACGACGTCGGTCCCCTCGCAGTCCGGCATTTTCGGGCGGCCCGCGGGCGTCAACCACGACGCGGACCATGGCCCGCGACGCGGTAGCGCGCGTTCTGGACAGTTTCATGACGACGCGGAAAGACCGCGGCTTTTGTGGTGCAGCCATCGCCGGCCGACGGCGAGCAGGCGACCAGCGCCGCCCGCGGCCGGCGCTCCGACCTCGGGCCTCCGCCCTTCCCCGTTGCCGCCGGCCACGCGGAAGGGCAGAGGCTCCCCGGCGACCGCCTCGCGCGGGCGGGCGGGGGAAGGCGCGCGGTTGCGGCCGTGCCGCGCGCTCACGCCTCCAGCAGCGTCTGGACGCCCAGCATCAGCGCGAAGGAGAGGGTGACGACGATGCCGACGGTCTCGGGCTGGGCCTCCTCGTTGGCCTCGGGGATCAGCTCGGCGAAGACCATCCAGAACATCGCCCCCGCCGCCAACCCGAGGCCGACCGGCAGCCAGGGCTGGAACACCAGGACGAAGAGGAACGCCGGCACCGCCAACAGCGGCTGCGGCAGGCTCGAGAAGATGCTCCAGCCGGCGGCGCGCACCACCGTCGCCCCGCGCGGCACCATGACCAGGCTGATCGCCAGGCCTTCGGGGACGTTGTGCAGCGCGATGGCGGCGGTGATGAAGTCGCCGAGCGTGCGCCCGCCGCCGTAGGCGACGCCGACGCCCACCCCCTCGGCCGCCGAGTGCAGCGTCATGATGCCGACGATCAACAGGATCCGCTTGGCGTCGGCGCCGGTGACCTCGGCGACGCTGACGTTCTCGTGGCGGTGCAGCAACCGGCCGGCGGCGACGATGAAGACGAGGCCGGCGACGATGCCGGCGAGGGTGCGGCGGCCGTCGAAGGCGAAGCCCTCGACGATGAGCCCGTAGCAGGCGGCGAGCATCAGCCCGGCGGCGGCGGCGTTGGCCAGCGCCAGCACGCGCGGGCTCAGGTGTTTCACCGCCAGCAGCGGCAGCGCGCCGAGGCCGGTCGCGATCGCCGTCACCAGGGCGGCGAAGAAGACGACCAGGACGGGGGTGTCGATCATGCGGGCTCCGCGAGAGGGCGGAGCTGAGATTAGAACGGTTCCAGATTTTTACCAACCGTCCCGACGCGCACTAGATCTTCGCCTCCGCCTCTTGTCACACGCTACGCACGCAGGCCAGCTACGGGGGACCCGCGTCGGACGACGCCGGCGCAGCTTGCGACGAGGGCGGATGGTGAGCGAAGCGTCGATCCTCGAGCCCGCCGACGTCACCGTGGCGGCCAACCTGCCGGCGGTGACCGACACCCTGGTCATCTCCGACGTTCATCTCGGCCTGCCGGCCAGCCGGGCCGCGAGCCTGTTGGAGACCTTGAAGGGCTGGCGGTTTCACCGCCTGATCCTGCTGGGCGACATCTTCCACGATCTCCATTTCGGTCGCCTCAACGCCGAGCATTGGGAACTGCTCTCGCACATCCGCAAGCTGTCCAACCCCAAGCGCCGCATCGAGGTGGTGTGGGTGCTCGGCAACCACGACCGCAAGGCCGCGCAGGTGGCGTCGCACCTGATGGGGGTGCAGGTCTGCGAGTTCTACGCCTGGGACTCCCACGGCCGTCGCCATCTCGCCGTGCACGGCGACCGCTTCGACCGGCTGTTGACCAACCACCCGATCCTGACCGAGTTCGGCGGCAAGCTCATGTCCTTCGCCCAGCGCCGGCTCGGCTACGGACGCTTTCGCTGGATGGACAAGCGCCACAACCGGATGATCGGGCTCACCGGCCGGGTCCGCCACGGCGCGCTCGCCTTCGCCCGCGACCGCGGCGTCGAAGTCATCTTTTGCGGCCACACCCACGACGCGCTACACGAACACCGGGAGGTCGCCGACGTCGAGGTGGAGTACATCAACACGGGCTGCTGGACGCGGCGCCCGTCGCACTACGCCACCGTCGACGCCTCCGGCGTCCACCTGCACGCCTGTCGCTGAACGCGCCGCCCGCCGGTCGGGCCGAGCCGAGGACCCGCGCATGCCCAACGCGTTGCTCGACGCAGCCGCGCTCACCCGCCCCCGCCGCCGCCGGGACCGCCTCGCGGAAAAGCTGTTCACCTGGTCGTTCGACGGCTTCGTCTACAACCAGATCTGGGAGGATCCCGTCGTCGACATGGCGGCGTTGGCGCCTCTGGACGGCAAGCGCATCCTCACCATCGCCTCCGCCGGCTGCAACATCCTCAACTACCTCGACGGCGATCCGCGCGCGATCACCGCGGTCGACCTCAACCCGTCGCACGTCGCGCTCACCAAGCTCAAGCTCGCCGCCGCCCGCCACCTGCCCGACCACGAGAGCTTCTTTCGCTTCTTCGGCCAGGGCGACGACCCGGCCAACGTCGAGGCCTACGACCGCTGGCTGCGGCCGGTCCTGGACCCCGAGACCCGGGCCTACTGGGACGAGGTGCGCCCCTTCCGCGGGCGCCGCATCGAGCTCTTCGCCCGCGGGCTCTACCGCCGCTCGCTCCTCGGCCGCACCATCAAGTCGGCGCACGTCACCGCCCGGCTGTTGGGCGGTAAGCCGCGCTCGATGCTCCAGGCGCGCTCGCGCGACGAGCAGCTCAAGCTGTTCGAGGAGCACCTCGCCCCGATCTTCGACACCCGCCCGATCCGCCGCCTGGCGCGCTCGCGCGCGGCCTATTTCGGCCTCGGCATCCCGCCGGCGCAGTACCGCGCCCTGCACGCCGCCAGCCACGAGCCGGCGGCGGAGCTGCGCGAGCGGGTCCGCCGGCTCGCCTGCGACTTCGACCTCGAGGAGAACTACTTCGCCTGGCAGGCCTTCGCGCGCCGCTACGACATCGAGAACCGCCGCGCCGTCCCGCCCTACCTCAAAGAAGAGGTCTTCGCCCGCCTCCGCGAGCGGGTCGGCCGGGTGGAGATGCGCCACACCCTGCTGGTCGACCACCTGCGCGACGAGCCGGCGGCCAGCTACGACCGCTACGTCTTCCTCGACGCCCAGGACTGGATGACCCGGCCGCAGCTGGAGGCGCTGTGGAGCGAGGTCACGCGCACCGCCGCCGCCGGGGCCAAGGTCATCTTCCGCACCGCCGGGCCCGACTCGATGCTCGACGATCACTTGCCCGAAACGCTGCTCTCGGCCTGGCACTACGACGCCGTCGCCAGCGCCGACTTCCACCGCGCCGACCGCTCGGCGATCTACGGCGGCTTTCACCTCTACGAGCGCCGCGAACGGTGAGCGCCACGATCCGCAGCGATGCCGCCGACCGCATGGAGCGGATGTACCGCTGGCAGCGGCACCTCTACGACGCGTCGCGCAAGTACTACCTCCGAGGGCGCGACCGGCTGATCGACGAGCTGGCCCTCGGCGCCGACGAGACGCTCCTGGAGGTCGGCTGCGGCACCGCGCGCAACCTCGTCGCCATCGCCGAGCGCCATCCGGGCGCGCGCCTTTACGGCATCGACGCGGCCGCGGCGATGCTGGAGGTGGGCCGCGTCAAGATCGCCGCGGCGGGTCTGGGCGAGCGCATCGGCCTCGCCTTCGGGCTCGCCGGCGACGGCCGCGAGCGGGAGCGGTTCGGCGTGGCGCGCGGCTTCGACCGCGTCGTCTTCTCCTACTCGCTCTCGATGTTCGACGATCCGGCGACGGCGATCGCGAGCGCGCACGCCGCGCTCGCCCCGGGCGGCCGTCTCCACGTCGTCGACTTCGGCCTGATGGCGGGGCTGCCGGCGCCGCTCCGCGCGACCCTGCGGGCCTGGCTGCGGAGCTTCCACGTCACGCCGTCGGACGTGCCGCGGCAGACGCTCGCCGCCCTCGCCGCACGCACCGGCGCGCCGCTCCAGGCGCGCGACCTCGCCGGCGGCTACGCCCAGTTGCTGCACTACGGCCCGACGCCGGCCTGACGGGGGGCGAACGGCGGCGCGGTCGGGGTGATCGCGAGCCGGCGCGCGCGCGAACCCGAGCCGCTCACGACGACCGGGCGCACCGACGACCTCCCGACCGTGGCGCCACCGTTCACGCGTCGTTCGTTCCACCTCGCGCGCGCAGCCGGAGCTGCGCCGCAAGTCACAGGCGCGGCAAGGGGAATCTCGGTCGCGGCCCGGCGGCCGGTACCGCGCCGCGCGCCCGCGGCCGCCGCCCGCGCGGGGCGTATTTGCGCAGGGCCTCCCGCTCGAGGCCGAGCTTGAGGTAGTGGCCGAGCCGCGTCGGCGGCAGCGCCCATTCCCCGCGGCCGTCGCGGAAGACGAAGGCGCCGTGGCCGAGGCCGTCGACGACGTGGACGACCTCGTGGCGGACGCGTTCGCGCGGCGCCCGCCCGTCGAGCTCGCGGGCGAGGTTGCGCGCCGCCGTCTCGGCCTGGAGCTCGGCGGTGTGCGCCTGCTTGGTCTGCCAGGCGGGGCCGGGAAAGGCGGCGGCGTCGCCGACGGCGTAGACCCGCTCCAGCCCGTCGACCCGGGCGCGCGCGTCGACGGCGACGTGCCCGCTCGCGGTCGCCGGCAGGTCGCTCTCGGCGAGCCACGCCGGGCCGCTCATCGCCGGCGAGAAGACGGTGAGATCGCTCGCCAAGCTTTCGCGGTCCGTCACCACCCGATCGGCGGCGAAGCGTTCGATGCGGCGGCCGGGGTGGACGGCGACGCCGCGCGCGCGCAGCCGGGTCGCGAGCCCGGCCAGGGCCCCGTGCGCGACGTCGGCCGAGGGCGGCAGGACCACGTCGAGGCGAAAGCGCGCACGCCGCCGCTCGCGCCGGAGCTGCTCGTCGAGGGTGAAGGCGAGCTCCAAGACGGGCGTGCCGCGGGCCGCCGGCGGGTGGGCCGGGTTGTCGGCGAAGCCGAGGACGAGGCGGCCGCCGGCGAGCGCCCGCAGCCGGTCGCGCATGGCGCGGGCGGCGTCGAGACCGCCGCAGATGGCGTAGACGTGCTCCGTGCCGGGCACGGCGGCGGGCGTGGTGGCCCCGCTGGCGACGACCAGGCCGTCGGCGACGAGCGCACCGCTGTCGGTCACGACGCTGCGCCCGCCGTCGCGCACCGCGACCACCCGACCCTCGTGGTAGGCCGCGCGCCGGCGAAACAGCCAGTCGCGGACGTCGCAGGTGAGATCCTCCGGCTCGCGCCAGCCCGACGGCACCCAGACCAGGTTCGGCCAGTAGAGAAAGCGCGGGCCGGGTGCCACCAGCGTGATCGCCACGCCCGCATGGCGGGTGCGGAGTTCCTCGACCGCCTTCAGTCCCCCGAAACCGGCTCCGATGACGACGACGTGCAGCACGCGCTCGCTCCCGCTGGTGACGCTCGGAATGTCGTCTTACCAGCGGGGGCGGTAAAGCCGCGCGCGACCGCTCAGAGCCAGCGCTCGTGCGGCAGCCCGCACCAGGGGCAGACCCAGTCCTCCGGCAGGTCCTCCAGCGCGGTGCCGGGCGGCACGTTCTGCGTCGGATCGCCCTTCGCCGGGTCGTAGACGTAGCCGCAGTCGTCCTCCGGGCAGAGCCAGCGCCCGCCCGAGATCCGCCGCGCGGTGTAGTCGCGGGCGCGGGCGACCCCGGCCGCCACCCCGGCGAACGGTACCAGCCCGAGCAGAGCCAAGGTGGCGCGGCGGGACCGTCGGCGCAGATCCATGGTCGTCCTCCTCGACCTCGTCGAACGACCGCGGCCTACCCCTCGGCGCCGCCGACTTCGTTGACCTGCGTCAGCTCAGCCCGCCGGCTTGGACGGTCGAACCGCGTCCTCGCCGTAGAAAAAGGTCAAAAGCGCGTAACGTGATCCTTTTGTGACATCCATCGCTTCATGCAGCAGCGAGCACGAGAACACGCAGGCCCCGCCCTTCGGGGCCTCGTAGAGGGCGTCGCCGAATTCCGGAAAGCGCAGGGCGCCGCCGTCGTAATCGCCGGTGTTGAGGTTGAGGGTCAGCGCGAACCGCCGGTGCGCGGCGTCCGGCGTGCCGTTGTCGCGATGCGCGCGGAAATAGCCGCCGCCGGCGGCGTCGTAGCGCACGATCTTGAGCTTCTCCAGCCGGGTCACCCGGTAGAAGAAGGCCTGCTGGATCGCCGGCAGCACCCGCTCGGCCAGCCGCCGCATCACCCGGTCGGTGAGCGCCTCGTCCTCCAGGGTGTGGTCGCGGCGGACCTTGGCGGACGGGTCCGCCACCAGCTTGATCTCGCCGTCGACCTCGCGGAGCATCCCGCTCGCCTCGTGGCGCTCGTCGAGCTTGGCCATGAGCTCGGCGCAGAGCGCGTCGTCGAGCACGTCCGCCACGAACAGCACCGGCGCCGTCCGCCGCACGATCAGGGGCTCGGCCATCGTCTCCTCCCGTCGGCTAAGCGTCGTCGGCCCGCGCCCGGGTGCGCCCGTCCGCCAGGCGCCGCAGCGCGGCCACCAGGGGCACGGCGTCGGTGGCGGCGCGGCCGTAGTCCAGATTGAAGGCGTAGTCGAAGTCGGCCGGGTTGGCGCCCTGGGCGTGGGTCACGAGCGTTTCCAGCTTGTCGAGCGCCTTGACGAAGCGGGCCTCGGGCGTGCGCGCGGCGGCGTAGTCGTCGTAGAGCCGGAGCAGCTCTTCGCGCAGCGCGCCCGGCGCCGGCGCGGCCAGGGTCGCCAGATCGCGCCGAAACA
>JAAAPF010000258.1 GCA_009908425.1 Alphaproteobacteria bacterium | reverse complement strand
GCGACGTCGCCGTTGCGCCACGAAAAGGCGTAAGGCTGGTTGACCGCCGTGGCTGCGACCGGTGCCCGAGCGGTCATCAGGCAGCGGTGACGGGAAGGGCGTTTGGAGCCCATCTTGCGCATTGGCCGCACCGCCGGGAATGGCCGCTCGTGCCAATGCACATACCGTGATCGCAACTGGCTGACGCGGGTCGGGAAGGTCGAACTGCGCGTCCCGAAGCTGCGTAGCGCCAGCTACTGCCCGTCCTTCCTTGAGGCCCGCCGAGCGGTGGAGAAGGCTTTGACGGCTGGGGCATCATGAGACCGCCGCCATTGCAATCGAGGATCGCTCACGTTCGGCACGCTGGCTCCCCATCGCCCGTGGATGCTGTGCGAAAGAATCCTCTGTCCTGCAGAGGATTTGCCTGGGACGCGAAAGCATGCTATTTTCTCTCCATCTAGGAGGATTGCGCGTGGATACTGAGATTGTTGGGCCTTTCGAACTGAACGTGCTTTTGTCGGTCTGGGCGATCGGCATGGACGGCAACCAGGGTGCCTATGGTGTCGAGATCAGCGACCGGATCCGCGATCTGACAGGGCGCGAGCCGTCAGTCGGACAGTTGTACAGCGCACTGGACAAGCTGGTCCGAAAGGGACTTGTCGCCTCGCATATGGGCGAGCCGACCCAGCAGCGCGGTGGCAAGCGGCGAAAGTACTTTCGCATCACGGGGTCCGGTCAGGCTGTCGCGAATGCCTCGCGCCGCCGGATCGCAGCGCTGTCGCAGGGTCTGCCGGAAGTGGTGCTGTCTATTCGGTCGCTTTACATGATTCCGGTGGTCATTGGCGATACCGCCTCGCAGAGCCAGGATCAGGACGACTTCATCCAGCGAATGGACGACAGGCGGGGAGCTGTTCATGCTGGCATGATTGGCACGCCAAGAGTTCGGTCTACGCCAATTGGGCTACCCTCTGAAAGAGAAGTGTATACTTTCGTCACTCGCAAGGGCACGCGTGCGGTCGCGGAATTTGAGAATGGAACGCTTGTCAGCGTCGAAGATATGGAAGGCGCTGCTCTCAGACTCGTGGAGTTTAGTTCTTTATTTTACGGGCCAGAGTTTGTGAAAGCGCAGCGAAATGCTCGATCGCACAAAGATTCGTCTTTAACTGGCTTGACGCTCAGCGAGGTCTCACACAGCCTGCTGATCTTTTTTCATGACCTCGATACGGCGGACGCGATCATCGGCGATCTGGAAGAGCGTGCCCTGCGCATTCGGGCGCGCAAGTCCGCGATGCTGACACGGATTTGGTACCTCTGGCAGGTGCTCGGCGTCGTCGTCCGGGCGGTGGGCGAGATTGCCTCGGAAAAGACCTTGCTCGGCCGGCTCGCGGCGAGCTGGATCGAGAAGATGTCACGCGGCTGAGGCATCGGGCCTCTCGCGAGATGCGAGCCTGCCGAGCAGTTCGGCGAGTCACTTCGCACGCTGTCGGTGAGACGAGCTTCGATCTGCGAAGCGTTAGGTGCGCGGATTTCTCAAATCCCGTACGTTTCTGTCTTGGTCAGACACGGCCAATAGTGTCTCGCTGCCGCGAAGCGGTCATTTGGCCAATGCCTTCGAAGCCCGCACAGCCGGCGCTCAAAAACCGGAATCCGCTCGTCGGTAGCCGGTGGCATTGCTGCCGCGCCACTGCCGAAGTGTTAAGGCCGCTTCGGGCCGACGTCAGCCGTGCCGCGCTCCGCCCGTCCTCCCCACCGCTCCGCTGCACCCGGCCGCGCTACGCCGCGCGGTCGGCGAAGAGGGCGGCGAGGCCCTCGGTGGAGGCGGGGCAGACGCCGCGCTCGGTGACCAGGCCGGTGACCAGCCGCGCCGGGGTGACGTCGAAGGCCGGGTTGGCGGCGGGCGAGCCGGCGGGGGTGAGGGCGACGGTGGCGAGCGCGCCGCCGTCGGTGCGGCCGGTGACGCGCGTCACCTCCTCGGCCGCGCGCTCCTCGATCGGGATGTCGTCGCCGTCGTCGAGCGTCCAGTCGATGGTCGGGCTCGGCAGCGCGACGTAGAACGGCACGCCGGTGTCCGCGGCGGCGACCGCCTTGAGGTAGGTGCCGATCTTGTTGCAGACGTCGCCCTTGGCGGTGGTGCGGTCGGTGCCGGTGATGCAGAGATCGACTTGGCCGCGCCGCATCAGATGGCCGCCGGCGTTGTCGACGACGACGTGGTGGGGCACGCCGTGGTTCAAGAGCTCCCAGGCGGTCAGTGCCGCGCCCTGGTTGCGCGGGCGGGTCTCGTCGACCCAGACGTGGACCGGCATGCCGGCGTCGAACGCCTTGTAGATCGGCGCCAGGGCGGTGCCCCAGTCGACGGTGGCGAGCCAGCCGGCGTTGCAGTGGGTGAGGACGTTGAGCGGGCCGCGCTCGCCCTTGGCGCGCCAGCGCTCGCGGAAGACGGCGAGGCCGTGGTCGCCGATGGCGGCGTTGATGGCGGCGTCCTCGTCGGCGAGGGCGACCGCACGGGCGAGCGCGGCGTCGGCGCGGGCCGAGGGCGCGAGCGGGCCGAGCGTGGCCGCCATGTCGGCGAGCGCCCAGCGCAGGTTGACCGCGGTCGGCCGGGCGGCGAGCAGGAGGCGGTGGGCTTCGTCCAGCGCCGTATCGCTGGCGTCGCGGCGCATCGCCAGCCAGACGCCGAAGGCGGCGGTGGCGCCGATCAGCGGGGCGCCGCGCACCAGCATGGCGCGGATGGCGTGCTCGGCGTCCGCGCAGGTGCCGAGATCGGTGGTGACGAAGGCGTGGGGCAGCTTCGTCTGGTCGATGATGGTCGCCGCCGCGCCGTCCGCACGCGGCCAGATGGTGCGGTACGCCTCGCCCTGCACGCGCATCGTTCGGCCTCCCTGGTGGCGCGTCGTCGTCCCCGAATCGGCGATCCGGCGCGCGGATGCAACCGGCGCGCGGTCACGGCGGCGCCGGGCGACGCACCCGCAGCGCGCGCGGGCGGACGGTGAACCGGAGCGGCGAGCGCAGCGTGCGCATCTCGCCGTCGATGGTGGCGAGGACCTCCTCGGGCCGGGTGTCGAGCCGGAGCGCGGGCAGATCCTCGTCGATGACCTCGGTCCGCGCGAAGCCGCCGACGCGGGCGCGCACCAGCGTCGCCAGCGCCGCCCAGCGGCCGGGATGGCGCTGGGCGTAGAGCGCGAGCCGGCCGCCGGCGAGGCTCTCGCGGCGCATCAGCGCGAGGCCGCGGCGGTAAAAGGGGCCGTTGGCGACGAACACCGCCTGGCTGCGGAAGCCGAGCGCGAGCCCGCCGCCGCGGGCGCGCAGCTGCAACGGCGCGGCACCGGCGAAGCGGCGCGCGGCGTCGAACACGGTCTCCGGCCACGCCGCGGCGCCGCCCTCGCGGACGTTCTCGCGCAGCGCGCAGGCCTCGGCGCCGAGCCCGAGCGCCACCGCCGAGAGGAACAGCTCGCCGTTGACCTCGGCGACGTCGATGCGGTCGTCGGCGCCGCCGGCGAGCCCGGCGAGCGCGGCGTCGAGGTCCGACGGCACGTCGAGGTCGCGCGCCAGGAGGTTGAAGGTGCCGGCGGGCAGGAGCGCGAGCGCGGTGTCCCCGCCCAACAGCCGCCGCGCCGCCGAGCGCACGGTGCCGTCGCCGGCGGCGACCACCAGCAGGTCGGGGGCGGGCGCGGCCGTGAGCGCGTCGAGCGCGGCGCCGACGGCGGCGTCCACCCGGCTCGCCTCGAGCCGCCAGCCCGCCGCGTCGACGGCCGCGGCGATGGCCGCCACGAGCGCGTGCGGGTCGCGCTGGTGCAGGCCCCCGGCGCGCGGGTTGACGTAGGCACGGGCGGTGAGCGGCACGGCCGCGGGGCTCCCGGTTGGCGCGCCCGACGCCGGCGCGTGTTCTCCATGAAGGCGTCGGGCGTGGCGTCGTCGGCGCCCGAGTGATCCAATCGGACCGTTCGAGGGGGTGGTGTGGCGATGCACGAGCCGGATGCGACGGTCGACTTCAAGGGGGCCTTCGTGCCGGCGCGGACGGCGCTGGCGGGAAGGTGGGTGACGCTGGCGCCGCTCGATCCGCCGCGCCACGCCGCCGCGCTGTTCGACGCCGTGCACGCCGCGCCGGCGGATCCGCTGCTGTGGCACTATCTCGGCTACGGTCCGTTCGCCGACGCCGCCGCGCTGGAGGCGTGGCTGTGGCGCCAGGCGGCCGCGCTCGATCCGGTCTTCTACACCGTCGTGCCGGCCGGCGCCGCGCCGGCGGGGCTGGCGAGCTATCTCCGCCTCGCGCCCGAGGTCGGGGTCGTCGAGATCGGCCATCTCGTCTTCACGCCGCGCCTGCAGCGCACCCCGGCGGCGACCGAGGCGATCTACCTGCTGCTCGCCTACGCCTTCGACCGGCTCGGCTACCGGCGGGTGGAGTGGAAGTGCGACGTCCTGAACACGCGCTCGCGCCGCGCCGCCGAGCGTTTCGGCTTCGCGTGCGAGGGCGTGTTCCGGCAGTCGAAGGTGGTCAAGGGGCGCAACCGCGACACCGCCTGGTTCGCCGTGCTCGACCGCGACTGGCCACGGCACCGCGCCGCCTTCGAGGCCTGGCTCCGGCCGGAGAACTTCGACGGCGCGGGCCGCCAGCGCCGCCCGCTCGCCGATTTCCGCTGAGGCCGCACCCTACTCGCGCACGCCCGGGGTGATGTCGAAGGTCTGCTCCTCGCCGTCGCGCCTCACCGTGATGGTCGTCGCCTCGCCGGGCACGAGGCCGTTCAGCGCCCGGACGTAGTCGTAGATGTTGGCGAGGTCCTGACCGGCGAGCTCGACGACGACGTCGCCGCCTTCGACGCCGGCCTCCTGCGCCGGGCCGTCCTTGACCACGCCCGAGAGCGGCACGCCCGCGGTGCCCTCCTCGGCGTAATCGGGGATGGTGCCGAGAAAGACGTTGCTCATCGACCGCCCGCCCGTGTCCTCCGGCCGAGCGACCTCGATGTAGGCGGGCGCGTCCTCGGCGAGCGCCCGCGAGCGCGCGACCAGCGCGGTGAACCGGGCGATGTCGGCGAGCCCCTCGTAGTTCAGCTTGTCGGCGGTGTCCGACGGGCGGTGGTAGTCGTCGTGGGCACCGGTGAAGAGCGAGAGGATCGGCACGCCCGCCGTGTAGAACGCCGTCGCGTCCGTCGGCATGTAGGTGTCTTGCGACGTGCGGATCGGCAGGCCGACCACGGCGTTGCGCCGCTCGACCTCGCGTGCCCAGACCTCCGCCGAGCCGAGGCCCGAGACGATCAGCCGATCCTCCAGCCGGCCGACCATGTCGAGGTTGAGATAGGCGGCGACGACCTCGCCCAGGTCCTCGGCACCGGCGCGCTCGGCCGTCACCTCGGCATAGTGCGAGGCCCCGAGCAGCCCCAGCTCCTCGCCCGACCAGGCGGCGAAGACGACGTCGCGCGCCCCCTCCAGCTCGCCGGCCGCGTGGTCGGCCGCGAGCTTTTGCGCCACCTCGAGGATGGCGGCGACGCCCGAGGCGTTGTCGTCGGCGCCGGGGTGGATCTTCCCCTTCTCCTCGCCGCGGGCGAGCGAGCCCGAGGTCTCGCCGCGCCCCAGATGGTCGACGTGCGCGCCCACCACGAGCGGCGGCGCGCCGCCCTCGACGCCGTCGAGGTCGAGCCGGGCGAGCACGTTGCGGCCGGTGCGCTCCTCGAAGTCGAGGTCGACCTCGCCCGCCACGGTGACGCCGACGAGGGTGCGGCCCGCCGCCTCGCCGGCTTCCAGCCGCTCGGTCATGGGTGCCAGGTCGTCGCCCAGGATGGCGAGCATGCGCTCGGCGGCGGCGCGATCGACGGCGACGACGGGCAGCCCCGCCTCGCCGGAGATGGCCTCGTAGGTGAGCGCCGGCAGGCCGTCCTCGAAGCTCTCGCGCGGGGGCGGGGCGACGACGACGCCCGCGGCCCCGCGGGACTTGGCGACCGAGGCCTTGTAGCGGAGATCGGCGAAGCGCGAGAGCGCGGTGCGCTCTTCGTTGGTGAGGTCCGCCGGCATGCCGCGCCAGATCAGGACCCAGCGGTCGGCGACGTTCAGCTCGGCGTAACTGTCGATAGCCGGGGCCTCGCCCGCGCCGTCGGCGACGAGCCCGAAGCCGGCGAAGGTGACGCCGGTCTCCTCGAAGGCGCCGGTGCGCGAGAAGGCCAACGGGCGCCAAGCGTCGTCCACCGTGAGCGCTTGCGGCTCGCCGTCGACCGAGACGGTGAGCCGGTTGGCCTCGCCGAGATCGACGCCGGCGGTGAAGCCGAAGGGCTGGAACATCGCGCCATCGTCGCCCGCGGGGTCGAGGCCGAGGCCGGCGAAGGCGTCGGCGACGTAGGCGGTCGCCCGGCGCGCGCCCTCGGTGCCGGTGAGCCGGCCCTCCAGCGCCGGGTCGGTGAGCGCCTCGACGTGACGGCGCAGATCGCCCGTGGTGATGGCGTCCTCGGTGCCGGCGAGCGGGGCGGCGGCGCGCGCGTCGCGCACGGGCGCGTCGGCGATCCGCTCGAGCGCCGCCTGGTGGTCCCAGTCGCCGATGAAGATCTGGCTCTGATCCTCGGGCGTGGCGTTCGAGGTCCAGCTGATGGTCTCGCCGTCGGGGGCGAAGGTGGCGAGCCCGTCGAAGCCCTCGCGGTCCGTCACCCGCACCGGCTGCTTCTCGCCCGCGGCGTCGACCAGATAGAGCTCGAAATTGGCGAAGCCCTGCAGGTTGGTCGAGAAGACGATGTATTCGCCCGACGGGTGGAAGAACGGCGCCCAGGACATGACGCCCAGGTCCGTGATCCGGCGCTCGTCCGTGCCGTCGGCGTTCATGGTGTAGACCTCGGCGCGCGCGCCGTCCTCGGAGAAGCGCCGCCAGACGATCTTGTCGCCATCGGCACTCCAGAACGGCCCGCCGTCGTAGCCGGGCGCGT
>JAAAPF010000061.1 GCA_009908425.1 Alphaproteobacteria bacterium | reverse complement strand
CTCGTCTTCACCGGCGCCGAGACGCACGCGCCGCTCGCGCCCCGGCCCGCCGAGCTCCACCGCCGGGCGCTGGTGCCGGTGGGCGGCGGCAAGGATTCGCTGGTGACGGTCGAGACCCTGACCCACGCCGGCGAGCCCTTCGCGCTGTTCGCGGTCAACCCCAAGGGCCCGATCGCGGCGACGCTCGCGACGGCCGGCGGCGCGGCGGTGACCGTGCGGCGCACGCTCGATCCGGCGCTCCTCGAGCTCAACGCCGCGGGCGCACTCAACGGCCACGTGCCGATCACCGCCATCGTCACGGTCGCCGCGCTGGTCGCCGCCGCCTGGCACGGCTACGACCACGTCGTCATGTCGAACGAGCGCTCGGCGGACGCCGGCAACCTCGATGCCGACGGTCGCGCCGTGAACCACCAGTGGAGCAAATCCAGCGCCTTCGAGGGCCGCCTGCGGGCCGAGCTGCGCCGCGCGGTGAGCCCCGATCTCGACGTGTTCTCGTTGCTGCGGCCGCTCTCGGAACTCGCCATCGCCGAGCGCTTCGCGCGCTCGTTCCGCTGGGACGCCGTGTTCTCCAGCTGCAACCGCAACTTCCACCTCACCGGCGACGGCCCGGCCGGGCGCTGGTGCCGCGACTGTCCCAAGTGCCGCTTCGTCTTTCTGGCGCTCGCGCCCTTCGTCCGCCGCGAGCGGCTCCTGGCGATCTTCGGCGGCGACGTGCTGGACGACCCGGCGCAGCTCGCGGGCTTTCGCGAGCTCGCCGGGCTCACCGGGCACAAGCCCTTCGAGTGCGTCGGCGAGACCGGCGAGGCGGCGGCGGCGCTGGCCCTGTTGAGCCTGCGCTGGCCATGGTCCGAGACCGCCGTGGTGAAGGCGCTCGAGCCCGAACTCGCGCCGCGCCGCGGCGAGCTGCTGCGCCACTGGGCCGCGGCGCGGCGCCCCGGCCCGGCGCCCTTCGTCCCGCCCGCGCTCTACGAGGCCGTGGCGGCGTGACCACGCTGGCGACGCTCGACCCCGCCCGCCGCGTCGCGCTCTGGGGCTACGGCCGCGAAGGCCGGGCGACGCGGCGGTTTCTGTCGACCCGGGTGCCGGGCCTGGTGCCGACGCTGGTCAGCGACGGACCGGGCGAGGCGGACGGTCTGCCGCACCTCACCGGCGACGAGGGACGCCGCGCCCTCGCCACCGGCGCCTTCGACGTGATCGTCAAATCGCCGGGCATCAGCCTCTATCGGGAGGAGGTGGCGGCGGCGCGCGCGGCCGGCAGCGTCGTCACCTCCGGCACCAACCTCTGGTTTGAGACGCCCCCGACCCGCTTCGTCCTCGCCGTCACCGGCACCAACGGCAAGAGCACCACCGCCAGCCTGATCCACCATCTCTGGCGCGGCGTCGCGCCCACCGCGGCGCTCGCCGGCAACGTCGGGGCACCGTTGTTGGACCTCGCGCCGGCCGGCGGGCCGGTGGTGGTCGAACTCTCCTCCTACCAGATCGCCGATCTGGCCTACGGCCCGGATCTGATGGTGCTCACCAACCTGTTCCCCGAGCACCGGGACTGGCACCGCAGCCACGCCCGCTATTTCGCCGACAAGCTGCGCCTGGTCGACCTCGCGCCGGTGGCGGTGCTCAACGCCGCCGATCCGCTCACCGCCATGCGCCTCGCGGGCTGCCCGCACGCCCGCTGGTACGGCACCGCCGACGGCTGGCGGGTCGACGACGGCGCCGTCCGGCACGGTGACGAGGTGGTCTTCGCCGGCACCGACTGGCCGCTTCGGGGCCGGCACAACCTCTGGAACCTCGCCGCCGCCCTCGCCGCGCTGGAGGCGGCCGGTGTCGACGGCCGCGCCGTCGCCCCCCGCGCCGCCGGCTTCACCGGCCTGCGCCACCGCCTGGAGATTCTGGGGGCACGCGACGGGGTCACCTGGGTCAACGACAGCATCTCGACCACGCCCGAAAGCGCCGCCGCGGCGGTGCGCGCCTTCGCCGACCGCCCCGTCACGCTCCTGCTGGGCGGCCACGACCGCGGCCAGGACCCGGGCCCTCTCGTCACCGCCCTCGCCGGCTGCGACCTTCGCGTCGTCACGCTGCCCGACAACGGTTTGGCTCTGGCCGCGGGGCTCACCGAAACCCCCGTCGCGCACGCCGACGACCTCGCCGCCGCGGTCGCCGAGGCCAGGGCGATCACGCCGGCGGGCGGCGTCGTGCTGCTGTCGCCGGCGGCGCCGTCCTTCGGGCGTTTTCGCGACTTCGAGGAGCGCGGCGACCGCTTCGCCGAACTGGCGGGCTTCGCGCGCGCTCAGACGTGATCACGCGGGATGCGCTCGTCCCAGCTCCGGCAGAACACCCGGCTCTCGCCCTCCCAGGCGTCGAGCTCGGCGCGCAGGCGGAAGTCGGTCGCGGTCGAGGTGAGAAGCGTGCGCGTGCAGGTCCGGATCGCCCAGTCGCCGCGGGTGAAGTTGCGCACGGTGCGGGTCTCGCCGCAGGCGGAGGTGAAGTCGTCGCCGACCGAACGGTACCATTCGCGCGTGCTGAGCTCGACGCGGAGCTCGATCTCGGGGATGTCGAAGGTGCCGTGGTCGTTGATGACCTCGAGCGTCGAGGCGTCGGCGGCGAGGTCGCGGTGCACCAGCCAGTTGTGATGGCTCGGCGTGCGCGGAACGCGGCGCTCGGGGGGCGTCCCCTCGGCCACGTCGAACGGCTCGAGCGCGGCGTCCTCGGCGCGCGCGGGGCGCACCGGCAGGTGCAGCCGGGCCTCGCGGGTGGCGAGCGACAGCCGGGTCGGCGCCGGCGGCGGCCAGGCCAACGGCCAATACGACGACGACACCGCCAGCCGCAGCTGGTGGCCGGCGGCGAAGGTCTGCGCGATGTCGTTGAGCCGCACCCGCACCCGGTAGAACCGGCCGGGCTCCAGCCGCTCGGGAAAGCGCGGGCTGTCGCGGTGGGTGAGGTTCAACAGGCCGTAGGTCACCCGCGTGGCCTTGCCGTCGGGGGCGAGATCGGACAGGCGCACCGCGATCATCGCGATCGGCCGCGAGGCGGCGACGTCGACCTCCAGCTCCGGGGCGCCCAGGATCTCCAGCTCCTCGGCCAGCGGCTCGCCGTCGAAGACCAGCGCCCCACCGTCCTCCTGACGCTGGTCGTGGGCGAGATCGGGCCCGGCGGCGTAGGAGCACCACTTGCCGGCGAACAGCCCCACCGTGAGCGGGGATTGGACCGTCAAGACCTCGTCGCCGTCGCCCTCGACCTCGCGCTCGGGCACCAGCCGACCGGTCGCGAGCGCCAGGGTTTCGGTGCGCAGCCGCGGTGACGGCCAGCTGGCCTCGGCCACCCAGCGCCCGGGGCGGTGAACCGAGCGCGCGGTCGGCGGCGCGCTCGCCTGCATCCACGCCCGCAGCATCGGCGCGTCCTCGACGCCGTTGGGGACGTCCTTCAGCCAGCGGTCCCACCAGCGCAGCACCTCCTGGGCGAAGCCGATGGCGGGACCGGGGAGGCCGAGATGGGGGTATTTGTGGCCCCACGGCCCGACCAGCCCGCGCCGCGGGACGTCGAGGTTGGCCAGGAGCCGGAAGACGGCGTTGGAGTAGCCGTCGGCCCAGCCGCTCACCGCCATCACCGGACAGCGCACCGCGGCGTAGTCCTCGCAGATCGAGCCGTGGCGCCAGTAGGCGTCGCGGCGCTGGTGGCGCAGCCAGGTGTCGAGCCAGAGCCCGCTGCCCTCCAGCCGCTCGCGCCACATCTCCCGCCAGCGCTCGCCCACGACCGCCGGATCCGGCGGCAGGGCGTTGTAGGCGAACATGACCGACGCCCAGGAGAGATTGTCGCCCAAAAGGCAGCCGCCCATGTGGTGGACGTCGTCGGCGTAGCGGTCGTCGCTCGCCGAGACGGCGACGACGGCGCCGAGCGCCTTCGGCCGCATCGCTGCGATCTGCAGGCCGTTGAAGCCGCCCCAGGAGATGCCGATCATCCCCACCCTGCCCGTGCACCAGGGCTGGGCGGCGAGCCATTCGACCACGGCGACCCCGTCGTCGAGCTCCTGCTGCAGGTACTCGTCGGTGAGCACGCCGTCGCTGTCGCCCGAGCCCCTCAGATCGACCCGCAGACAGGCGTAGCCGTGACCGGCGACGTAGGGGTGCATGATCGAATCGCGCTCGCGGGTGAAGTCGCGGCGGCGATAGGGGATGTATTCGAGGATCGCCGGCACCGGCCGCTCGTCGGCGTCCTCCGGCAGCCACAGCCGGCCCGCCAGCCGGGCGCCGTCGGGCAGCGGGATCCACACGGTCTCGAAGCTGCGCACCCGCCGCGGCAGCTCGGTCCGGACCGCCGGCAGGTTCACGCCCGCGCTCCGTCGATGTGCACGTCCAGGGCGGCGCGGCAGCGCCGATAGTTCTCCATGAGGTCGGCGCGGCGGTCCGCACCCATGAAGATCGTCGCCAGCTCGTAGGAGTAGCTGTCGCGGTGGCGGATGTCGCCCAGGCGCTCGCCCTCGACCAGGTGCATCTGGATCTCGGTGCCGGGAAAGCGCGCCTCCAGCTCGTCGAGCTCGGCGCGCGGCGGCACCCGGGTCACGATCGAGTCGTCGCGCTCGCCGTAGAGCCGCGGCATGAACTTGGCGGCGTAGCGAAAGCGGCCCTCGGCCGGCGGATAGTCCGGGCGCTCGCCGAGCGCCACGTCGACCATGACTTCACTGTTGGGCACACCGGTGACCTTTTCGAACAACGGGCTGTGTGACTTCGATATGCGGACGTTGAGCTCCAACAGCCAGAGCCGGTCGCGCTCGCCGTCGACGAAGAACTCGATGTTGAAGGGGGTGTCGTCGAGGCCGGTGCGCTCCGCCATCCGCTTGGCGATCTCGCCCATGTCGGCGGCGACCCCGGCGGGGACGTCGGCGGGGTACTCGTAGCGCTCGAGGCTGGATTGGTTGCGGCCGCGCGCCGAGCCGACGATGCCGTAGATCTCGGCGCGGCCGCCGTGGACGAAGCCTTCGACGGTGTACTGCCGGCCGTGCGAGATGATCGCCTCGGCGATGCACAGATGCGGCGGGGCGTCGGCGACCGCCGGCGGCAGCTCGGCGCGGCGGAGAAACACCGCGAGCGGATCGGCGAAGAGGTGGACGTCGCGGCGGAGCTGGGCGACGGCGTCGGCCAGGTCCGCCCCGTCCTCGATGCGAAAGCCCAACAGCGAGGAGTGGCTCTTCACCGGCTTGAGCCAGAACGGATACGGCAAGGGCGGCAGCCGGCCGGCGCCGGCGCCGAACGGATCGAACGGGGCGAAGGCCGGCACCACCTCGGGATCGATCCGGCGCTGCTCGATCCGCGCCCAGTACTTGTGCTCGGAGCGCATCACCGCCTCGAGCGACGGGCCGCGCAGGCCGCGGTCGGCGCGCAGCACCGCCAGCAGCATCTGGGTGGGAAAGTCCCAATAGCCGACCACGGCGTCGACCGTCCCCTCGAAGCGGTCGAGCGCGGCGTGCGCCTCGTCCAGCATGGCGGGGACGTCGAACGGCCCGAGCCCGGCGACGTCGCGGACGTCGAGCAGGCCGTGGAAGCGGTAGTTTTCGGCGCCGCGGACGCGCTCCAACAGTCGTCGATTGAACGGTTCGAGGCCCACGACGAAGATGTTCTTCACCATCGCGACGTCCGTTCGCGCCATGCCCGCGCCAAGCCTTCAGTCAACGCCGAGACGTCGACCACCGCCATGTCCGAGATCAAGCCGCCGGCCGGCGCCGCGGGTTCACTCGGCCAGGCGCGCGTCCAAGGTGATCTCGGCGGTCAGCGCCTTCGAGACCGGACAACCCGACTTGGCCGTCTCGGCGGCCTTGGCGAAGGCGTCGGCGTCCGCGCCGGGCACCTTCGCGCGCACGGTCAGATGCGAGTTGGTGATGGCGAAGCCGCCCTCCCGGCCCTTGAGGCTGACCCGGGCCTCGGCGTCGATGCGCTCGGGCGTGAAGCCCGCTTCGCCCAGGATCATCGCCAGCGCCATGGCGTAGCACCCGGCGTGGGCGGCCGCGACGAGTTCCTCGGGATTGGTGCCGGCGGCGCCCTCGAAGCGGGTTTCGAACGAATAGGGCGTCGCCGTGAGCGCGCCGCTCGCGGCATCGAGCTCGCCCTTGCCGTCGGTGAGGCCACCCCGCCAGACCGCCGTCGCCGTGCTGTCCATCGTCGTGTCCCCCTTCGTGGCCCCGGTTCGCCCCGTTAACGCGCCGCGTCGGCGGCGGTTGCCGCCGCAACCGCGTCGCCGTCGATGACGACGACGCCGAGCGGAGGGCGCATCGCCCCGACGTTGAACCGCTGCGCGGGTCGTGCCAAGTCTCGGCGCATGGACGAGTTCGCCGCCGCGCCGCCTGCCGCGGGCACGACCGAGGACCTCGCCGGCGCCCGGCTGGTCGCCGCCAAGGTCAAGACGCTGCCGCACCAGCCGGGCGTCTACCGCATGCTCGGCGCCAAGGGCGACGTGCTCTACGTCGGCAAGGCCAAGGACCTCAAGAAGCGGGTCGCCGCCTACGCCAAGGGGCAGGGCCACACCCAGCGCATCGCGCGGATGATCGCCCTCACCCGCGAGATGGAGTTCGTCACCACGGCGAGCGAGGTCGAGGCGCTCCTGCTGGAGGCCAACCTCATCAAGCGGCTGCGCCCGCTCTTCAACATCGTCCTGCGCGACGACAAGTCCTTTCCCTACATCTTCCTGCGCACCGACCACCGCTTCCCGCAGATCGGCAAGCACCGCGGCTCCAAGCGCGACGACACCGAATATTTCGGCCCGTTCGCCTCGGCGGGCGCGGTCAACCAGACCCTGAACGCGCTGTTGCGGGCGTTTCCGATGCGCAACTGCACCGACGCGTTCTTCGAGAGCCGGAGCCGGCCCTGCCTGCAGTACCAGATCAAGCGCTGCACGGCGCCCTGC
>JAAAPF010000038.1 GCA_009908425.1 Alphaproteobacteria bacterium | reverse complement strand
GGCCGCGGCACGCCCGCTCCGAGCGCGGGCTGATCACCCGGCCCAACGTCGACGAGGTGCTGGCCTACCGCCGCCACGTCGATGCGGCGATGCGCGAGCTTGTCGACGGCGCGTCGGCCGAGGTCGACGCCCTGGTCGAGCTCGGCTGCCACCACGAGATGCAGCACCAGGAGCTGCTGGTCACCGACCTGCTGCACGCGCTCTCCTTCAACCCGCTGCTGCCGGCGGTGCGCCAGCCCGAACCGCTGCCGGTGGCGGCGGAGACGCCGCTCGACTGGACCACGCACGAGGGCGGCGTCGTCGCCATCGGTCACGACGGCGACGGCTTCGCCTACGACTGCGAGGAACCGCGCCACGAGGTGCTGCTGCGGCCGTTCCGGCTGGCGACCCGGCCGGTCACCAACCGCGAGTGGATCGCCTTCATGGACGACGGCGGCTACCGCCGCCAGCCGCTCTGGCTCTCCGACGGCTGGGCGACGGTCGAGCGCGAAGGCTGGGACGCCCCGCTCTACTGGTGGTGGCAGGACGCGGCGTGGTGGACCTACACCCTGCGCGGACCGCAACCGGTCAACCTCGACGCGCCGGTGACCCACGTCAGCTACTACGAGGCCGACGCCTTCGCGCGCTGGTGGGGGGCGCGGCTGCCGAGCGAGGCCGAATGGGAGGTCGCCGCCCGCGACGTGGCGATCCGCGGCAACTTCATGGATACCGGCACGCTCCGGCCGTTGCCGCCCGCGGCGTCGGCGGGCGAGCGTCAGCTCTACGGCGACGTCTGGGAGTGGACGCAGAGCCCGTTCGGGCCATATCCCGGTTTCAAGCCGCCGGAAGGCGCCATCGGCGAGTACAACGGAAAGTTCATGTGCAACCAATTCGTTCTGCGCGGCGGCGCCTGCACGACGCCCGCGGCGCAGATCCGGTCGACCTACCGCAACTTCTTCTATCCCCACCAGCGCTGGCAGATGACCGGCCTGCGGCTGGCGGCCGACGCGTGAGGGCCGCCACCGCCGGGCGCGCGCCCGAGGACGCCGAGCTCGTCGCCTCCGTGCTGGAGGGTCTGGGGACGCGCCCCAAGCGCATCGCGAGCAAGTGGCTCTACGATGCCGAAGGGTCCCAGCTGTTCGACCGCATCTGCGAGCTCGACGCCTATTACCCCACCCGCACCGAGACCGGCATCCTCGAGGCGAACGCGGCACGGCTCGCCGCGTTCGTGCCCGAGCGGGCGGCGCTCGTGGAGCTCGGCAGCGGGTCGAGCGCCAAGACCCGCATCCTGCTCGACGCGCTCGACGATCTGGCGGTCTACGTGCCGGTGGACATCTCCGGCGAGCACCTGCGCCACGCCGCCGCCGGACTGGCGGCGGACTACCCGCGGCTACCGGTGTGGCCGGCGGTCGGCGACTTCACCGCCCACCTGCCGCTCCCCGGCGAACTCCGCGACACGCCGAAGCTCTTGTTCTTTCCGGGCTCGACGCTCGGTAACCTGGAGCCGGACGATGCCGTGGCGCTCCTGCGTCGGCTGCGCGACGTGGCGAACGTCGCCGGTTTCGTCATCGGGATCGATCTGGAAAAGGACGTGGCCCGGCTGCGCGCGGCCTACGACGATCCCGAAGGGGTGACCGCGGCCTTCAACACCAACCTGCTGGTCCGGCTCAACCGCGAGCTCGGCGCCGGCTTCGATGCCTCCGCCTTCGTCCACGAGGCGCGTTGGAACGCCGAGCGCCGGCGCATCGAGATGCACCTGGTCAGCCGCCGCGCCCAGGTGGTCCGGGTCGCCGGGCGCCGCTTCGCCTTCGAGGAAGGTGAGAGCATCCACACCGAGAACAGCCACAAATACACCCTGGACGGGTTCGCGGATCTCGCCGCGCGCGGCGGCTGGCGCTCCCGCGAGTGCTGGGTCGACGACGACCGCCTGTTCAGCGTCCACCTGCTGGTGCCCGCCGGCTGAACGTCCTCAGTCGGCGAGGCGCCGGCGGGTGCGCTCGACCACGACGTAGAGGCTCGGCACCAACAAGAGCGAGAGCACGGTCGCGGCGGTCATCCCGCCGACGACCGTGACGCCCAAGGAGATCCGCGCGTTGGCGCCGGCACCGGTGGAGAGCGCCAGCGGCAGCACCCCGAGGACGAACGAGAGCGCGGTCATCAGGATGGGCCGGAGCCGCAGACGCGCCGCCTCCACCGCGGCCGCGACCGGCTCGCGCCCGCCGTCCTGCAGATAGCGGGCGAACTGCACGATCAAGATGGCGTTCTTGGCGCTGAGCCCGACCAGCATCAACACCCCGATCTGGCCGAAGACGTCGAAGTCGAGGCCGGCGACGGCGAGCCCGACCATCGCGCCCAGGACCGCGAACGGCACCGCCAGCGCGACCACCACCGGCATCGCCAAGCTCTCGAACTGGGCGGCCAGGACCAGCACGACGAAGACGACGGCGAGGGCGAAGACGATCGGCGCCCAGCCGCCGGCCTGCTTCTGCTGAAACACGCTGCCGGTCCATTCGAAGCCGAAATCGCCGCCGAGCCGCTCGGCGGCCGTGGCCTCGACCGCGGCGACGAGCTCGCCCGAACTCACCCCCGGCGCCGGCTGCGCCTGGATCTCCACCGCCGGGAAGAGGTTGTAGCGCGAGATCGCCTGCGGGCCGGTGGCCATCTCGGCGTCGATCAGCACGTCGAGCGGCACCATCTCGCCGGCTTCGTTGCGCACCGCCAGATCGGCGAGATCGCGCGGCTCGTCGCGAGCCTCGGCCTCGGCTTGGGAGAAGACGCGGTAGGTCTGCCCGAAGCGGGTGAACTCGTTGACGAAGGCGGCGCCCAGGAACGCCTGGGTGGTGTCGAACAGCCGGCCGATCTCGACGCCCGCGCGCTCGGCGCGCTCGCGTTTCAGCTCGAAGTCGAGCCGGGGTACGCCGGCGGTGAAGGTGGTGAAGGCGCGGCCGACCTCGGCGCGCTCGTTCAAAGCGGCGATGAAGGCGCCGGCCTCGCGCGCCATCACCGCCGGCTCCTGGAAATCGAGCCCCTGGAACTGCAGGCGCACCGCCCCGGTCGAGCCGACGCCGGGGATCGGCGGTGCGTTGAAGACCTGGATCGAGGCGTCCTGCCGGGCGGCGAGCTCCGGGCGCAGCCCCGCGATCACGGCCTCCACCGATTGCTCCGGGCCGCGCACCGACCAGTCCGCCATGATCGGGATCAGAAACCCGAAATAGGGCGCATCGACGTTGCCGATGAAGCTGCGCCCCGCCACCGCCACCACGTCCGCGACGCCCGGCGCCCGCAACAGCCGGTCCTCCAGCGCGAAGACGACGTCGCGCGTGCGCTGAAAGCTCGCCGCCTCCGGGAGCTGGACGTTGACGATGAAATAGCCCTGGTCCTCCGACGGCACGAAGCCGGTCGGCCGCTGGACGAACAGGACGGCGGTGACGCCGACGACGACCAGCATCACCACCGCGACCACGCCGCGCAGGCCGACCAGCCGCGTCACCAGGCGGGTGTAGAGCCGGCCGAAGGCGTCGAAGCCGCGGTTGAACCAGCGAAACGGCAGCGCCGGCTCGCCCGCCGGCGGCTTCAGCACCACGCGCGCGAGCGCCGGCGTCAGCGTCAGCGACATCAGCGTCGACAGCCCGACCGCGATCGCCACCGTCAGCGAGAACTGGTTGTAGAGCCGCCCGCTGATGCCCGGGATGAACGCCACCGGCACGAACAGCGCGAACAGGACGGCGGTGGTGGCGAGGATCGGGCCCAGCACCTCGCGCATCGCCGAGAGGGTGGCGGTGGCGCGGTCCTCGCCGTCCGCCAGGTGGCGCTCGACGTTCTCGACGACGACGATGGCGTCGTCGACCACCAGCCCGACGGCGAGGATCAGGCCCAACAGCGTGAGCTGGTTCACCGAGAAGCCGAAGACGAACATGAAGCCGAAGGCGCCCACGAGCGCGATCGGGATCGCCAGGGACGGGATCACCGTCGTCCGCCATTTCTGCAAAAAGACGTAGACGACGAGGACGACGAGGAGGATCGCCTGGCCGAGGGTGACGACGACCTCGCGCACCGCGGCCTCGACGAACTTCGAGGTGTCGAAGCCGATCTCGTAGTCGACGCCGGCGGGAAAGCGCTGCGCGATCGCCGCCATCTCGGTGTCGATGGCGCCGAGCAGATCGAGCGCGTTGGCGTCGGGCGACTGGAAGATCCCGATCTGCGCGGCCTGCTCGCCCGAAAAGCGCGCCGCACTGCCGTAGGTCTGCGCCCCCAATTCGACGCGGGCGACGTCGCCGACGGTGACGACCGTGCCGTCGGGCTCGGCCAAGAGCACGATGTCCTCGAACTCCTCGACCGTGGCGAGGCGGCCCTCGGCGCGGGTGGTGAGCGCGAAATCCTGGCCCTCGGGCGCCGGCGCCGCCCCCACGGCGCCACCGGCGAAGGCCGCGTTCTGCCGACGCACCGCGGCGATCACGTCGACCGGGTCGAGCGCGAAATAGTCGAGCTTCTGCGGATCGAGCCAGAGCCGCATGGCGTAGTCGCGGCGGGTGAAGTTGACCACCCGCCCCACCCCCGGCAGCCGGCGGATGCGGTCGACGATGTTGATGCTGGCGTAGTTCGAGACGAACAGCTCGTCGAAGCGCGCGGCGTCGGCGGTGAGGCTGATGACGGCGGTGAGCTGGGGCGAGGCGGTGTCGATGGTGACGCCGCGGTCCTGCACGGTGGCGGGCAGCTGCGGGCGGGCCTCGTTGACGGCGTTGAGGACGTCGACCGCGGCCAGGTCCGGGTCGGTGCCGACCGCGAAGGTCGCCGCCACCACGGCGCGGCCGTCGTTGCCGCTGGTGGATTCGACGTAGATCAGGTCGTCGACGCCGTTGATCGCCTGCTCGAGCGGGATCGCCACCGACTCGGCGACCGTATTGGCGTCGCCACCGGTGAACACCGCGCTCGTGCGCACCTGCGGCGGGGTGATGTCGGGATAGCGCGCGACCGGCAGCACCAGCAGCGCCACCAACCCGAACAGCACGACGACGAGCGCCAGCACCGCGGCGAAGACCGGCCGGGCGGTGAAGAACGCGATCATCGCTCACCCTGCCCGTCGCCGAGGGGGCGGACCGTCGTGCCGGGGCGGACCCGCTGCAGCTTGCCGGCGACGACGCGGTCGCCCGCCGCGAGCTCGCCCGCGACCGCGGTGCGCTCGCCCTGCGTCCGCCCCGCCGTCACCGGCACCACCTCGACGCGCCCCTCGGCGTCGACGCGGTAGAGCGCGCGCTGGTCCTGGTGGGTCACCAGCGCCTCGCTCGGCACCAGGAGGACCGGGCGCTCGCCCAGCGCGGCGGTCACCCGCGCGAACTGCCCGGGGACCAGTCGGCGTTCGGGGTTGGCGAGCTCGGCGCGGACGGGGATGGTGTTGGTCGCGTCCTCGAAGGCGGCGCCGAGCGCGTCGATCTCGCCGCCGTAGACCTCCGGGTCACCGTCCAGGCGGACGCGCACCGCGACGCCGCCGGTCTCGGCCAGCCGGGCGCGCAGCCGCGCCAGCTGCTCGGCGCTGGGGCGGAACTCGACCTCCATCGGGTCGTATTCGACGAGCTCGACGAGGCGCGTCTGGTTGGCCGTGACGAGATCGCCCGGGTCGACCTCGGCGAAGCCCACCTTGCCGGCGAAGGGGGCGGTGATCTCGGCGTAATCGAGATCCAGCCGCGCCAGCCGGAGCGCCGCCTCCAGCTCGTCGCGCCGGGCGCGCGCCTCGGCGCGGCGCGACCGCAGCTCGTCGAGGCGGCTGGTGGTGGCGAAGTCCTCGCCCTCCAGGGTGCCGATCCGCGCGGTCTCGCGCCGCAGGAAGGCGAGGTTCGCCTCGGCGCCGTCGAGCTGGGCCGCCAGCTCGGCGACGCGGGCCTCGAACTCGCGCGTGCGCAGCCGGAAGAGGACGGCACCGGCGTCGACGAAGCTGGCCTCGTCCACCACCCGCTCCGCGAGATAGCCCGTCACCCGGGCGCGGATCTCGACCCGGCGGCGGGCCTGCAGCTCGCCGCTGAACGACAGCGTCACCGGCATCTCGCCGCGCGTCACCGGCGCGGTCGCCACCGTGAGCGGCGCGCGCTCGCGCCCTCCGCCGCGATCGCCGGCGGCCACGAAGCCCGGCGTCAGCCGCTCCTGCCAGCCGGTGCCGGCGAGCAGGCCGAACGCGGGCGTGCCGGTGCGCACGAGCGACCCGCCCGCGAGCGCGACGCCGACCACGACCAGCGCGGCGAGGATCGATGCGACCCGCCTCACCCTGCTCGCACCGCGCTCGGTGGTCGCCCGCGCACGGCCCTCAGCTCAGGTCCTTCACCCGCGCCGCCACCTCGGCGACCCGCCGGCCGAGCGAGCGGGCGGTGGCGAGCTCGGGCTCGGTGACTTGGCGCGAGCCGTCGCCGCCGGCGATGGTCGAGGCCCCGTAGGGCGAGCCGCCCTGGCCCTCGGTGGTGAGCAGCTGCAGGTTCTGCGAGTAGCGCACGCCGACGACGATCATGCCGAGGTGCAAAAACGGCGGCAGCGACGCCAGGATCGTGGTCTCCTGGCCGCCGTGGATCGAGGCGGTGGAGGTGAACATCCCCGCCACCTTGTTCTCCATTTCCAGAGCTCGCCGGTCGCGTCGATGAGCTGCTTCATCTGCGCCGTCATGTTGCCGTAGCGGGTGGGCGAGCCCCAGACGATGCCGTGGGCCCAGCGCAGATCGTCCATGCCCGCGGTGCCGAGCTCGTCGAGCTCGCGCTGGACCGCCTGGTAGGTCTCGTCGCCCGCCATCTGCGCGCGCAGCTCGGCGAACTCGGCGATGCGCCGCACGCGCACCTCGGTGTCGGCGAGGTCGCCGGCGCCCTCCGCCACCGCGCGGGCGAGCGCCAGCGTGTGGCCCTGCATGCTGTAGACCGGAACGAGCACGTGCGTCGTCATCGCCACCCCCGCGTGAGCTTTCGACGACCCAACCGCCGGCGCG
>JAAAPF010000083.1 GCA_009908425.1 Alphaproteobacteria bacterium | reverse complement strand
GGCGACGTCCCGGAGCGCAACCAGCAGCCAGGTCACCAGCGGCGGCTGGGTGTAGCGGTAGCTCCACGCCCAGCTCTGCGCGGACAACACCTGCTCGGCGTCGTCGTAGCCGAGGGCGTCGGGCCAGAGGACGAGACGCACGAAGGCGTGCGCCGCGAGGTAGAGGGCGAGCGTGGCCGCCGCGCGCACGGGCGTCGCGAAGGCGGCCCGCCCCACGGCCTGGAGTTTGACGATCACCGGTCGTTCCGAAGCGTTGGGTCCCGCGCTGGTTGCCAACCGCGCGCCCGCGGGGCAACGGGAAACCGCCTGCGCCCGGCGCGCGCCCGCTCGCCGGGATCGCGCGGCGTATCCTTCACGGCCGCGGCCGCATCTTCTAGAGGAGAGGCAACGTGGAGGGGCACCGACGATGGCCACGGCCAAGCGCGTACTGATCATCGACGACGACGCCGAGCTCAGGCGCGAGCTCGCCGACCTCCTGCACCTGCACGAGCAGCTCGACGTCCGCGAGGCGGCGGACGGGCGCGGCGGTCTGGAGAAGGCGGCCGAAGGCCACGTCGATCTGATCCTGCTCGACGTCGGCCTGCCCGACAGCGACGGCCGCGACCTCTGCCGGCTGATACGCAAGAAGGGCGTCAAGGCGCCCGTGATCATGCTGACCGCCGCCGACACCGACGCCGACGCCATCCTCGGCCTCGACAGCGGCGCCAACGACTACGTCGCCAAGCCCTTCCGCCTGCCGCTCCTGATGGCCCGGATCCGCGCCCAGCTGCGCCAGTTCGAGATGTCGGACGACGCCAGCTTTCCGGTCGGGCCCTACAGCTTCCGCCCGGCGGTCAAGATGCTCGTCGACGAGGGACGCCAACGCAAGGTGCACCTGACCGAGAAGGAGACCGCCATCGTCAAGTTCCTCTACCGCGTCGGCGACCGGCCGGTGCCGCGCGACCAGCTGCTCGACGAGGTCTGGGGCTACAACGCGGGCGTCACCACGCACACGCTCGAGACCCACATCTACCGCCTGCGCCAGAAGATCGAGACCAGCCCCGAGCAGCCGAGCCTCCTGGTGACCGAACCCGGCGGCTACCGCCTGGTGCGGTGACGCCGGTGCGCCGCCCCGCCCGCCGCCGCGACCAGCTGCTGGGCCTCGCGCTCACCGGCGCGCTCGTCCTCGCCATCGGCGCCGCCGCGGTGGCCCTGGTGGTGGCGCTGGGTCTGTTCGTGGTGGCGATGCCGCTCACGACGGCGGCGATCGCGGCGGTCTCGGCGTGGGCCGGCTGGCGCGTGGTCCGGCGCCGCCGCCGCGTCCGCGGGCGAGCCGGTGAGCCCGGATAGGCCCGGTGAGCGCGCCCGCCACACCCCCCGAACCGAGCTGGATCGTCCCGCCGCCGCCGCCCGCGAGCCTGCCGGTCCGCGGCCGCGGCGGGCGCTTCGCGGTGCACCGGATCTACGGCGTCGGTCGCAACTTCGCCGACCACGCGGTCGAGATGGGCCACGATCCGGCGCGCGAACCGCCGTTCTTCTTTCAAAAGAACCCCGACAACCTGCTCGGCGACGGCGCCGATTTCCCCTACCCGCCGCGCACCGCGGAGGTGCACCCCGAGGTCGAGCTGGTCGTCGCCCTCGGCCGCGGCGGCCGCGACATCGCGGTCGCCGCCGCGCTCGACCACGTCTGGGGTTACGCCGTCGGCCTCGACATGACCCGCCGCGACCTCCAGCGCGAGGCCAAGGCGCTGGGCCGGCCCTGGGAGGTCGCCAAGGCCTTCGAGCACGCCGCGCCCTGCGGCGCGCTGGTGCCGGCGGCCGAGATCGGGCACCCGCGGGCCGGCGCGATCCGGCTCGACGTCGACGGCGAGCGCCGCCAGGCGGGCGATCTGGCGCAGATGATCTGGACCGTCCCGGAGGTCGTCGCCACGCTCTCCACCCTGTTCGAGCTGCGCGCCGGCGATCTGATCATGACCGGCACCCCCGCCGGGGTCGGCCCGGTCCGCCGCGGGCAGCGCCTGCACGCCCACATCGCCGGCGTCGGCGACCTGGAGCTGGCGGTCACCGGCTGACCGCGCCGGCCGGCTCAGTCGCCGCCGGGTTCGGAGGCCAGGACGAGGCGGGCTCTCAGCCCGGGGGCGTTGTCGGCGAGGTCGAGGGCGCCGCCGTGGAGCTTGGCGACGGCGTGGACGAGCGCCAGGCCGAGGCCGTGGCCGGGAGTCTCGCGGGCGGCGTCGAGACGGGTGAAGCGGCGCAGCACCTCGGCGCGCCGCTCGGCGGGGATGCCCGGTCCGCTGTCGCGGACCTCGACGAAGACCCCGTCCGCGGCGCGGCCGGCGGCGAGGTCGACCCGCCCGCCGGCGGGGGTGAACTTGGCGGCGTTGTCGAGCAGGTTGGCGACCGCCTGGGCCAGCAGCGCCGGATTGCCCCGTACGGTCAAAGCCGCCGGCACGGCGTGGTCGAAGGCGAGGTCGCGCTCCTCGAAAACGGCTTCGAAGAGCTCGCCGGCGTCGGTGACCAACGCGGAGAGATCGACCGTCTGGAAGCTCTGCTTGGGCGCGCCGCTCTCGGTGCTGGTGATCAACAGCACGGTGCGGAACAGGCGCAACAAGCGGTCGAGGTCCTCGAGCGCCTCCTCGAGGGGGCCGCGGACCGGGCCCTCGGCCTGGGCGAGGGCGTCCTCGAGATGGGTGTGCAGGCGCTGCAGCGGCGTGCGCAGGTCGTGGGCGACGTCGTCGGTGACCTGGCGCATGCCGCGGATCAACGCCTCGCTCTCGGTCAACAGCTGGTTGATCCGCAGCGACAGCCGGTCGAACTCGTCGGCGCCGTCGACCGGCAGGCGGACGTCGAGCGCCCCCGCCCGCACCCGGTCGATCGCCCCGCTCATCGCTTCGACCCGGCGCTCGGTCTGCCGCGCCAGCCACAGCCCGCCGGCGAGGCCGATCACCAGGGCGCCCAGGAACGCCACCAACAGGCCGTGGTTGAGGGCGCGCTGAAAGCTCTCGCGGGTCGCCAGCGTGCGGCCGACGATCAGTTGGACGTCGTTCTGCAGGGTGAAGGCCCGCGCCCGCACCCGGACCTCGCGCTCGCCGGGCGGGGTGACCGGAAAGGTGATCCAGGCCGGGGTCTCCTCCACTCGGCCGGTCCAGCCCTCGACGTTGCCGGCGAGCTTGTCGCCGTCGGCGTCGGACAGGATGTAGACGGCACCGCGATAGGGCTGCCGGGCGCGGCGCTCGACCTCCTCGACGATGGCGTCGAAGCCCTGCTGGCCGTAGATCGCGCCGAGACCGTCGAGCTCGGCCTGGATCGCCGAGTTGGTCTCGGCCTCGATCGAGCGTTCGGCGATGATCTTGACCCCGCCCAGCGCCAGACCGAGGACCGCCAGCAGTAGGCCGACATAGACCAGCGCCTGGCGAAAGGCGGTGGTGCCGGCGAGCTTACGGATCGAGACCGAGGCGATAGCCCGAGCCCCTGACGGTGTGAATCAGCGGCGTGTCGAAGCCCTTGTCGACCTTCTGCCGCAGCCGCGCGATGTGGACGTCGACGACGTTGGTGTGGGGGTCGAACTGGTAGTCCCAGACCTTCTCGAGCAGCATAGTCCGGGTCAGGACCTGACCCGCGTGCTGCATCAGGCACTCGAGCAGCTTGAACTCCCGCGGCTGCAGGTTGAGCTGCTTGCCGCCGCGCGAACAGGTCCGCGCGAGGCGGTCCATCACCAGGTCGGCCACCTGCAGCTTGGTCTCGGCCGAGCCGGGTTCGCGGCGGCGGCCGAGCGCCTCGACCCGGGCGAGCAGCTCGGAGAAGGCATAAGGCTTGACGAGATAGTCGTCGGCGCCGGCCTTGAGCCCCTCGACGCGGTGACCGACGTCGGCGAGCGCGGAGAGGACGAGGATCGGCGTCTCGTTGCCGGAGGCGCGCAGGATCTCGACGATGGACAGGCCATCGCGCCCGGGCAACATCCGGTCCACCACGATGACGTCGAAATCCTCCGCGCCGGCGAGCGCGAGCCCCTTCACCCCGTCGGCGGCGTGGGTGATGACGTGGCCCGCTTCACTCATGCCACGGGCGACGTGTTCGGCGGTGCGGGCGTCGTCTTCGATGATCAAGATACGCATGACCGCCATGTAGGCAGCGGGGCGCGCCGCGTTGAGAGGGCGCGTGAACGAAATTTCGTGAAAACCGACGCCAAGCGCCAAGGCGCCGGCGCCTCTCGCGCTCGCAGGGCGGGCTCAGCCCCGTCGGGCGAGCGTGCGCAGCCTGAGGGCGTTGAGCTTAATGAACCCTTCCGCATCCTTCTGGTCGTAGACGACGTCGGATTCGAAGGTGGCGAGTTGCGGGTCGTAGAGCGCGTTCGGCGAGCGGCGCCCGACCACCTGTACCCCGCCCTTGAAGAGCTTGAGCCGGACCGTGCCGTCGACCCGCGCCTGGCTGGCGTCGATCAGCGCCTGCAGCATCTCGCGCTCGGGCGCGAACCAGAAGCCGTTGTAGATCAGCTCGGCGTAGCGCGGCATCAGCTCGTCCTTGAGATGCGCGGCACCGCGGTCGAGGGTCAGGCTCTCGATCGCGCGATGGGCGTGCAGCAGGAGCGTGCCGCCGGGGGTCTCGTAGACCCCCCGGCTCTTCATGCCGACGAAGCGGTTCTCGACCAGATCGACCCGGCCGACCCCGTGATCGCCGGCCACCGCGTTGAGCCGCTCCAACAGGGCGGCGGGGCCGAGGCGGGCGCCGTCCACCGCCACCGGGTCACCGCGCTCGAAATCGATCTCGACGTAGGCCGGCCGGTCGGGCGCACGCTCGGGGGCGACGCTCAGAGTGAACATGGCCTCGTCGGGCTCGACCCAAGGGTCCTCGAGCGCCAGCCCCTCGTAGGAGATGTGCAACAGGTTGGCGTCGGTCGAATAGGGCGGCTCGCCCAGTTTGCCGCGCGGGATCGGGATCTGGTGGCCCTCGGCGTAGGCGATCAACCGCTCGCGCGATTCCAGGTCCCACTCGCGCCAGGGCGCGATGACCCGGATGCCCGGGTCGAGGGCGTAGGCGTTGAGCTCGAACCGCACCTGGTCGTTGCCCTTGCCGGTGGCGCCGTGGGCGATCGCGTCGGCCCCGGTCTCGCGGGCGATCTCGACCAGCCGCTTGGCGATCAAGGGTCGCGCGATCGACGTCCCGAGCAGATAGGTGCCCTCGTACACCGTGTTGGCGCGGAACATCGGGAAGACGTAGTCGCGCACGAATTCGTCGCGCAGATCCTCGATGTAGATTTCGCGCACGCCCAGCAACTGCGCCTTGTCGCGCGCCGGCTCCAACTCCTCGCCCTGGCCGAGATCGGCGGTGAAGGTCACGACCTCGCAGGCGTAAACGTCCTGCAGCCAGCGCAGGATCACCGAGGTGTCGAGCCCGCCCGAATACGCCAACACGACCTTTTTGGGATTTTCCGCCGCCACGTCACGCCTCTCCGCCAGACACCTCGACCGGGCGCGGAACCTACGCGCTCGCGCCGCGGCTGCCAAATCTTCCGGCGCGCCGGCGCCGCCGGTGGCACCCGCGTCAAAAGCCGATGCCGGCCCCGAAGGAAATGCCGGTCACGTCGGCGCCGGCGATACCGGTGAACCTGAGGCGCGCGCGCTGGACGGCACCCTCGCCACCGCTCAGGTCGAGTTCGACGCCGGCGCCGTACTCGGCGAACCACGAGAACCCCAGCGCGTCCTGCTGGTCGCCCAGAAAAGCGTTGGCGCCGAGCAGCCCGGTCAGCAGCAGCGGGTGCGAGCCGAGGCGGAGCCCCGTGTCGTGCTTGTAGGCGGCGCTGGCGTTGGCGGTCTGGTTGACGGTCTCGGTCGCGAGCCGCCGGTCGGCGGCCCACAGCGTGTCGAAGACCACGTGCGAGAGCTTGAGCCGCAGATCGATCACGTCGTCGCCGAGCGGGCGTTCGTGCTCGACGCTCAGCCCCACGCCGGCGGCGGCGGACCATTGCCGCAGGTCGAGGCTCTCCTCCGGCTCGCCGGCGATCGGCTCGGGCAGGCCGAACGCATCGTCGACGTAGCCCACGCCGAGAATGAACAGCGGGCGGACCCTGGTGAAAGGGCCGACCCCGAGATCCGGGCCGATCGCCCCGAAGGCGCCGATCGCATCGAAGTTGTTGGCCTCGACCGCCTCGTCACCGAAGCGCAGATCCACCTGGGCGCGGGCCAAGCCGAGATTGCCTTCGAGATAGATCGGCCCGTCGGGGGTGGCGAGCGAGACGTCGTTGGCGAGGCGCAGCGTGTCGATGCGCTGACCGGCGAGCTGGCTGTCGTCGTCGATCTCCAGCCGGCTCGCGGTGATGTCGGGGGTGATGGCGAGACCGACGATGCTCAACAGCTGCGCCCCGGCCTCGCTCGCCGGCGGATCCCGCCGCGGCGTGGTCTGCGCGGCGGCGTCGGCGGCGAGCGCGAGCGCCGCAGCGCCGACGGCGACCGCGCGGCGCATCTCAGGCCGTCTGGTCGACGGGTCCGTCGTCCGGCGCCGGGTTGGGGGCCTTGGCGACCCCGACCATCGCCGGCCGCAGCAGCCGATCGCCGATGGCGTAGCCGATCGCCATGACCTCGGCGATGGTGCCGGGCGGATGGGCGTCGGTCGGCACTTCGAACATCGCCTGGTGGCGCTGGTGGTCGAACTTTTCGCCCTTCTCGGGCTCGATGCGGCGGATCTCGTGCTTCTCGAAGACCGAGAGCAGCGCCTTTTCGGTCATCTCGACGCCGGTGGCGAGGTTGGAGGCCCACTCCTCCTTCTCACGGATTTCCAGCGGTATGTGAGCGACCGCGCGCGCGAGATTGTCCGAGACCTCGAGGAGATCGCGCGCAAAACCGGTGATGGCGTAGCGGCGGGCGTCCTCGAGCTCGCGCGCGCTGCGCTTGCGCAGGTTCTCCATCTCGGCGTGCGAGCGCAGGAGCGCGTCCTTGGTCTGCGCGAGCTCGGCCTCCAACTCCTTGATTCGGGCGGCGGCGTCGGCCGCGTCGGTGTCGGCCCGGGGGCGCGCCGCCTCGGCTTCGGCCTTCGCGGCCTCGGTGGCGGCCGCGTCGGTCTCGGCTTGGTGTTCCGGCTTATCGCTCATGCTCGTCCTTGACCTGGCTGTGGGACAACAGGCGCCCGACGACCCGCGCGGTGTAGTCGACCATGGGGATGATGCGGGCGTAGTTCATGTACATCGGGCCGACGACCCCGACCGCACCCAGCACGCTCGATTTGCCGCCCTCGGCGGCGTCGCCGCGATAAGGCGCGACCACCAGCGAGCAACCGCTGAGCCCGAAGAGTTCGGTCTCGGCGCCGATGAAGATCTGCACCCCGTCGCTCTCCGCCGTGCGGTCGATCAGACGCAACAGGTTCTTTTTGGTCTCCACCGCCTCGAACAGCGAGCGGATCCGCTCGAGTTCCACCAGATTGGTCACGTCGCCCAGGAGATGGGCTTGCCCCTTCAAAATGAGGACGCCGCCGTCGTCGTTGGCCGATTGGCTCCAGATGGCGAGGCCGGCTTCCACCACCTTCTGCGACAACTCGTCCAGCTGCGAGCGCTGGGTCTCCAGTTCGCTCGCGATGAGCTGGCGGGCCTCGGTGAGGTTGCGGCCGGCGAGACGGGCGGTGAGGTAGTTGCCCGCCTCCATCAGCCGCGCCGCGCTCATCCCGAGTGGCAGATCGATGATGCGGTTCTCGACCACCCCGCCCTCGTGGACGACGACGACCAGCGCGCGCCCGGGCGACAGCGGCACGAACTCGACGTGCTTGAAGGGCGCGTCCGAGGTCGGCGCGATCACCAGCCCGGCGTGGCGGCTCAAGCCGGAGAGCGCGTCGGAGGCGTCGGAGAGCACCGCCTCGACGCTGCGCCCGCTACCGGCGCAACGCGTCTCGATGTCCGCCTTCTCGTCGTCGGTGAGGTTGCCGACCTCCAGCAGCCCGTCGACGTAGAGCCGCAGCCCGGCGTCGGTCGGCAGCCGGCCGGCGGAGGTGTGCGGCGCGTAGAGCAGACCGGCCTCCTCGAGATCGGCCATGACGTTGCGGATGGTGGCCGCCGACAGCGGCTGCGCCAAGCGGCGCGCCACGGTGCGCGAGCCCACCGGTTCGCCCGACGTCACGTAGGCGTCGACGATGTGGCGAAACACGTCGCGCGAGCGCTGGTTGAGCTCGTGGATCATCGAGGTCATGTCACGAGAGGTCGGGTCACGGAAGCCGCATGTGGGCCACCGCGCTCACCGCGTCAACCGGCGCGCCGGCGGGTTCGGGCCGGGTCTACTCGCGCGTGCGCCGTCCCTTCGGCCGCGCCAGCGCGAACCGCTTCGGCCCCTGCCGCCCCTCGGCGTCGGCCGCCGGGGTCGGTCGCGGCTCCGCGACCCGCACGGCGATCGGCCGACCCCCGAGATCCGAGCCGTTCAAGGCGTCGGCGGCCTGCACGCACTCCGCTTCGGTTTCCATCATCACGAAGCCGAACCCGCGGGACCGACCGGTTTCGCGATCATAAATGATTTTAATCTCTTCGACTTCACCGTATCGGCCGAACAGTTCGCGCAGGCTTTCCTCGCCGGTGGAATAAGGAAAGTTGGCGACGAACAGTTTCCTGCTCATACGATTTCGCCCCGAACGATGGCGCCGCCCCCAATACGGCACCGGGACAACCCTTATACAACGCCGACGAGACGTTGACGAGCCGGAGACGGGACCGATTCAGGGCCGAGTTTGGGCACGATCGGTGGTGGCGCCGTCGGTGGCCATTTCCTCCGCCAACAGCGCCGCTTCCGCCTCGATCTGGGCGAGCGCGGCCTCCTGGGCGAGCGCGGTGGCGACCGGCGAGGCCCGCGGGATCAGCACGGTCGGCCCGCGCACATCGGCCGGCACCGTCGGCCGGCGGAACGTCCGGTAGAACCCGAAAACGGCGAGCGCGAGCTCGACCGCGCCGAGGAACAGCGCGAAGCCGAGCGGGCCGACCCCGCTCATCACCAGGCTCACCGCGAACGGTCCCAAGGCGGCGCCGACGCCGTTCAAGAGCGTCAGCCCGCCCGCGGCCGCTACCATCGCGTCGGCACCGAGATAGTCGTTGGTGTGGGCGACGCTGATCGAATAGAGCGGAAAGCCGATCGCCGCGGCGACCACCACCAGGGCCAGCCCGGCGCCGCCACCGACCAACGCGGCGCCGACGCCCGCCGCCCCGCTCACCGCGACGGCGGCGATGATGACCACCCGGCGATCGAAGCGGTCGGCGAGATAGCCGAGCGGAAACTGCACCATCATCGCCGCCGCCAGGACGGCGAACATGAAGCTCGCGACGTCGGCGGTGGCGAGCCCCGATTGGCGGGCGAAGACCGCGCCCATGCCGAGGACCGAGCCGACCACGACACCGCTGGTGACGACCCCGACCACGCCCAGCGGCGAGCTGCGGTAGAGCTGGCGCAAGTCCGGCGGCCCGGCGGGGGCGAGCTTGGGCGTGGGACCGGTGGACAGCAGCATCGGCACCACCGCCAGCGACACCAGCACCGACACCACCGTGAACGGCACGAAATCGGCCGGGTCGGCGACGTTCAACAGGATCTGGCCGAACGCCATCCCGCCCGACGAGACGATCATGTAGACGCCCAGCACCCGGCCGCGGGCGTCGTTGCGGGTCTCGCTGTTGAGCCAGCTTTCGGCGACGATGAAGAGTGCTGCGAAGCTGAAGCCGGAGACCAGCCGCATGGCCGTCCAAAGGATCGGCTCGACGACGATCGCGTGCAGGAGGACCGCCGCCGACGCCACCGCCGCGAAGGCGGCGAAGACCCGGACGTGGCCGACCCGGCCGATGAGCCGCGGCGCGAGCACCGCCCCCGCGAGCAGGCCGGCGTAGAAGCCCGACATCACGACGCCGCTGACGACGGTGGCGAAGCCCTCGATGTCGGCCCGCACGCCCAGGAGCGTGCCCTGCAGGCCGTTGCCCAGCATCAAGAACGCCATGCCCAAAAAGAGGGGCCAGGCCGCGCGCAGGACGTGGAGCATCCGGGGTGTCTCGGGGCGGCGCCGCCGCCGATCGGACGGGCCGAGGCCCGCAGTGTCGGCGATGTGCCGCGCCGTTGCTAGACGTTCAACAGGAGATGCTCGCGCTCCCAGCTGGAGATGACCGTCTGGTACGCCTCGTGCTCGGCCTCGCGCACGGCCAAGAGCACCTCGACGAAGCGCTCGCCCAGCACTTCCTTCAAGGGCCGCGACGCGTTCAGCTTGGCGAGGCCGTCGGGCATCTGCCGCGGCAGCGTCTGCGCGCGGCGATAGGCGCTCGTCTCCAGCGGATCGGTCGGCTCCAGCATGTCGACCATGCCGACGAAGCCGCAGGCGAGCGTGCCGGCGATGGCGAGATAGGGGTTGGCGTCGGCGCCGGCGACGCGGTTCTCCACCCGGCGGTCGGCGCGCCCACTCTCCGGCACCCGCAGGCCGACGGTCCGGTTCTCCCAGCCCCAGTGGGTGTTGATCGGCGCGTCGGAGTGCCGGCGCAGGCGGCGATAGGAGTTCACGTTGGGCGCCAACAGCGGCATCGAGGCCGGCAGGTAGCGCTGCAGCCCGGCGATGTGGGCCAGAAACTGCCGCGAGTTGCGGCCGTCGGGATCGGCGAAGAGGTTGTCGCCGGTGGCCCGATCGACCACGCTCTGGTGGATGTGCATCGCGCTGCCCGGCTCCGCCTGCAGCGGCTTCGCCATGAAGGTGGCGTAGATGCCGTGCTTCAGCGCCGCCTGCCGCAGCGTCCGCTTGAACAGGAAGGCCTGGTCGGCGAGATCGAGCGGGTCGCCGTGGTTGAAGTTGATCTCCATCTGCGCGACCCCCTGCTCGTGGGTCAGGGTGTCGATGTCGATGTGCTGGACCTCGCACCAGTCGTAGACGTCCTCGAAGACCGGATCGAACTCGTTGGTGGCCTCGATGCCGTAGGCCTGCCGGCCGGTCTCGGCCCGGCGCGAGCGCCCGATCGGCGGCTGCAGCGGATAGTCCGGGTCGTCGTTGATCTGGGTGAGGTAGAACTCGAGCTCCGGCGCCACGATCGGCCGCCAGCCGCGCCCGGCGTAGGCCGCCAGCACGCGCTTGAGAACCTGGCGCGGCGCGATCTCGTTGGCCGCGCCGTCGTGGTCGGTGACGTCGCAGATGACCTGCGCGGTGGGCTCGTCGTACCACGGCACCAGCCGTATCGAGGCGGCGTCGGGTACCATCCTGACGTCGCGGCTCACGGGGTCGACGATCGACCAGACGTTGTCGGGGTAGTCGCCGGTGACGGTCTGCACCAGGACGCTCTCGGGCAGGCGCAAGGCGCCGTCGGCGGTGCCGCGGATGAACTTCTCGGCCGGCAGGATCTTGCCGCGGGGGATGCCCGCGATGTCCGAGATCAGGCACTCGATCTCGGTGATGCGGCGATCACGGATCCAGACGTCAAGCGACATGCGGGGCTCGACGCTCGCGGGCGCGCTCGCGCGCAGCCTCGGCGAAAGCGCGGAACAAGAGGGTCGAGCTCCGGTTCGTCAACGGGCGGAATTCGGGGTGCCACTGCACCGCGAGCGCGAAGCGCCGGGCGGCCGCCACCCGCACCGCCTCGACCGTGCCGTCCTCCGCCACCGCCTCGACGACGAGCGCGTCGGCGACGCGGTCGATGCCCTGGCCGTGCAGCGAGTTGGTCTCGACGGTCGCGCGGCCGAGCAGCCGCGACAGCACACCGCCGGGCGTCAGCCGGACGTGGTGGCGGGGTTCGTAGCGCGCGTCGGGCGATGTCGACTTGTCCGAGCGGTGGTCGAGGCGGCCGTCGACGCGATGCAGCTCTTGATGGATGGTACCCCCGAAGGCGACGTTGAGCTCCTGCGCGCCGCGGCAAAGGCCCAAAAGCGGCACACCCAGAGCGACCGCGCGCCGGACCAACGGCAGGGTGGTGGCGTCGCGGGCCGGATCGGTGCGGTTGTCCTCGGGCTCCGGGCCGCCGTCGTAATGGTGGGGTTCGATGTTCGACGGGCTGCCGGTGAGAACGACGCCGTCGAGCTGAGCCAGGAGGTGGTCGACGTCGAGGCGGTCGCCGAGCGCCGGGATCAGCAACGGCAACGCGCCGGCGGCGTCGGTCACCGCGGTGACGTACTTCTCGCCCACGCTGTGAAACGGAAACGCCTCCGGCACCTTGCGGCAACAGCTGATGCCGACGACGGGGGCGGGCTCGGGCGGCGGCGGGGTGCTGTCCATCACGGCTGGTTGAGCGTCACGGGACGGTCGGTGTCAAGCCGAGGGCGCGCGCCGCGCGAACGCGGCGAGCTCGTCGGGGGACGGGCTCGCCGGTCTCACCGCAACGCGGGGCGCGTCACGCCTCCGCCTTGGTCTCCTCGATCACCGAACCGCCGGCATCGCCGTTGGCGTGACCGTTGGTGATCGCGATCTTCTTGGGCTGCATCGCCTCCGGCACGTGCCGGACGAGCTCGATCACCAGCATGCCGTTCTCGAGCCGGGCCCGCTGGACCTCCACATGGTCGGCCAGCTGGAACTTGTGCTCGAAGGCGCGCTGCGCGATCCCGCGGTGCAGGTACTCGACGTTCTGCTCGTCCCGCTTGGCGGCCTGGCCGCGGACGATCAGCACGTTCTGGTGCTGCGTGACGTCGATGTCGCTCTCGCCGAAGCCGGCGACCGCGATCTCGACGCGATAGGCGTCCGCAGCGGTCTTGACGATGTTGTAGGGCGGATAGGACGACTGCGCCTGCTCGCGAAAGGCGGTGTCGAGCATCTTGTCCAGCGCGTCGAAGCCCACGCTCGAGCGGAAGAGCGGGGTCAGATCCATCGTACGCATGGGTCAGTTCTCCAGTTGAGCAACCAACGGACGTGGACCCCGAAGGCGTCCACCTGCCGTAAATAAGCAACGCCGCGACGGCTTCAAGGCCGCCGCCTCGCAACGCCCGGCCGGGCTCACCGGTTGAGAACACGGGTCGACGGCGAGGAGTGCACATCATGGCGACGGGTGAGCGAGACCGCGGCGAGGCCGACCCTGCGACGCCGCCGCCCACGGGCGGGCCGCGCCGCTTCGTCTTCAGGACTTGGGTCGTGGTCACCGCGCTGATGATGGCGGGAGCCTGGATCCTCGGCCGCGTCGTCGAAGACGACCGCATCGGGTTCGTCTTCGCCGGGGTGGTATTTCCGATCCTGACCGCGATTCTCTTGTTCTTGGGGCTGGCTTGGCTGATCTATCTCGTGCGCCGCGAGCCCCCGCGGCAGGGCTGAGGTCTCAGCGCGAATCGGCGGCGTTGGTGGCCGGCCCGTCCGGGGCGCCGCCGCTCGCCATCGCCGGCGCGGGGAAGGTCGGACCCGCCGCCGGCGCGGGGGTCGCCACGTGCAACGTGCGCTGGGGGAACGGGATCTGGATGCCGAGCTCGTCGAACCGCTTCTTCAAGCGGCGGTTGTACTCGCGCCCGACCGTCCACTGCTGGAGCGGGCGGGTCTTGAGCCGCGCCCGGATCACCACCGCGCTCTCCGCGAAGCGGTCGACGCCGGCGATTTCCAGCGGCTCGACGATCAAGCGGCGATAGGCACGCTCGCGCTGCATCTCCGCGCCGATCTCGGCCATCACCGCCATCACCCGGTCGACGTCCTCCTTGTAGGCGACGCCGACGTCGAAGACGTAGTAGGAGTAGTCCTTGGTGAGGTTCGAGATCGTCGAGATCTTGCTGTAGGGGATGGTGTGCACTTGGCCGTCGTAGGCTCGGAGGCGCACGATCCGCAGCGTCACCGCCTCGACCACGCCGACCTTGCCACCGAGATCGGCGACGTCGCCGACGGCGATGGTGTCCTCGACGAGGATGAAGAAGCCGGTGATGACGTCCTGGACCAGCTGCTGCGAGCCGAAGCCCACCGCCAGGCCGATGACGCCGGCACCGGCCAGCAGCGGCGCCAGGTTCACGCCGAGCTCGCTCAACGCGACCATGCCGGCGGTGACCCAGATCAGCACGAAGGCGACGTTGCGGCCGATGGCCAAGAGGGTCTGACTGCGGCTCGAACGCACCGGCCGGCCGAGATTGTCGGTCTCGTCGATGGCGCTGGCGATCATCCGGTTCACCACCATCCAGATCGCGTAGGCGATGGCGACGGTGAGCACCGCCGCGACCAGGGCGGTGCGGAACGCGTGGCCGGCGTCGCTCTGCAGCCAGCCCCAGACGTCGACACCCCAGGCCTGCAGGATCAAGATCATCGCCAACGCGAAGGTCGTGATCCGCAGCAGGAAGTTCACCGGCGAGCGGGCGGCGGTGCCGATGACGTCGCCGAGCTCGACCTCCGCTTCCTCCTCGCCGCCGCGCTCCGCGGCGCGGTCGAGCGCCCGCGAGGTCAGCCAGACGTTCACCAGCCGGGCGACGAACAGCAACACCAGCGTGACGCCGAGCGCCCGGAACAGGAAAGCCGGCCCACCGGCGATCTCCAGCGCCCAGGAGGCGTAGATGACGACGCCGAACAGGATCGCCACGACGTGCCAGATGCGGGCCACCGAGTTCCACGGCAGGAACCGCCCGACGACGCCCCGCTCGTGGCTGGCGGCGAGCGCGCGCAGGCCCTCGCGGCCGAGCCGCCGAAAGCGCAACACCACCCGCGCGTACAGCAGGAAAGTGACGAAGAAGAGGAGGTGCTCGAGGAAGCCGTGCACCGTCCAGGGCAGCCCCAGCGACCGCGCCGCCTGCAAGCCGTAATAGCCGTAACCGCCGACGGCGAGCACCCGCAGCGCCGAGCGCTGGATGGCCATGCCGGTCTCGGCATCGACCGGGAACAGCCGCATGTGCGGGTTGCGCACGTTGAGGACCGCGCTCATCGCCGCCGTCACCGCGGTGACGAAGGCGAGGCCCTCGGCCAGCGAGCGCGTCACCGCCGCGGTATAGGTACCGAGGCCGATGACGAGCGCCGCGACCCCGGCGGCGGCCACGAAGGCGAGCACCGGCAGCACCCGCACCCCGGCGTGGAGCACGAGCGCGCCCGCGAAATGCAACGGCGTCGGTGGGGCGTAGTCGAAGAACCGCGCGCGGATCCCGCGTAGAGCGCGACGCAAGGCCAGCCCCGGCACCACGCCCGCGCCGAGGACCAGGGCGATCCGCCCCAGGGTGTCGATCCAGAACATCCGGCGGTCGGGGTTACGGATCTGGCGGGAGAGCCAACGGCCGAGATGTTCGAGGCGACTGCCGGATTCCATGAGCGCCTGAATGCTCTTCTCGACGGCGGCGACGCGGCGGTCGATCTCCGCCTGCAGCCAGTCGACCGGCTCGATCACGGCCGGCTCGGCGGCATCTGGGCTACGCGTCTGCTCGACCGCCTTCACGGCCCGCAGCGTCTCGAGGAGCTGGCGGCGTCGGGCCTCGTTCTCCAAGAGCGCGATGACGCGGTCGACGGTCGCCGGATCCAACTCCGCGAGCGCGTCGCGGGCCGGCGGCGAGACCTCCGCGCCTTGCGGGGGGAGCGGCTGCACCGGCACGGCGGGGCCGTCCCGCGCTCCGGCGGCGTCACCGGTGACGTCTCGGGGATCCCCTTCGCCGGCGTCCGCGCCCGCCGTGGCGGGGGCCTCCTCCGCCGCGCCCGCGCCGGCGGTAGCGGCGTTCGAGCCGGCTTCCGGCGGCGGCGCCTCCTGCGCCGCAAGCGGGCTCGCCGCCAACAAGACGACCAGGAGACCGGCGGCGAGCCGAGCCACCGCCGCGGCGGGCGCGCGCTCGCCGCTCATTCGAACCCGGCGACCGCGCCGGAGCGGGCGCCGTCGACACGGCGGGCGGGCGGCTGGGGCGACCGCTGACGGTCGCGGCTGGCGACGACGGCGGCGCTCACGACGCCCGGACGCTCAGGCGAGCTTGCCGTGGCACTGCTTGTACTTGCGACCGGAGCCGCACGGGCACGGCGCGTTACGCGGCACCTTGCCCCAGCTCTCCGGCCGGCCGGCGTCGACCGCAGGGGCCGCGGCGTCCTCGCCGGCGAGCGCCATCGCCGGCTCACGCCGCTCGGCGGTGGCCTGTGGCGCGGTGGCCGGTTCCGCCGCCGGCGCCCGGATCTCCATCTGCGCCAGCACCTGGGTCACCGTCTGGCGCAGGTTGGCGAGCATCGCCTCGAACAGGCCGAAGGCCTCGCGCTTGTACTCGTTCAACGGGTCGCGCTGACCGAAGCCGCGCAGGTGGATGCCCTGGCGCAAATGGTCGAGCTGGAGCAGGTGCTCCTTCCAGAGATGGTCGAGGATCTGAAGAAGCAGGCTCTTCTCGGCGCTGCGCATGGTGTCGGTGCCGACCTCGACGGCGCGCTGCGCCATCAACCGGTCGGAGGCGTCGATCAACCGTTCGCGGATCTCCGCCTCGGCGATGCCCTCCTCCGCCGCCCACTCCTTGACCGGCACGTCGAGCCCGAGGATCCGCCGGGTTTCCTCCTCGAGGGTGTCGACGTCCCACTCCTCGGCGAACGCCTTGGGCGGGATGCACCGCTGCACCATGTCCTCGACGACCTGGTGGCGCATGTCGCGCACCACCTCCTGGACGTCGTCGGCATCCAGGATCTCGCGCCGCTGCTCGTAGACCACCTTGCGCTGGTCGTTCATGACGTCGTCGAACTTCAAGAGATTCTTGCGGATCTCGAAGTTGCGGGCCTCGACCTTCTTTTGGGCCTTCTCCAGCGCCTTGTTGATCCAGGGGTGGACGATGGCCTCACCGGGTTCCAGGCCGAGGCGCTTCAACAGCCCGTCCATGCGGTCGGAGCCGAAGATGCGCATCAGATCGTCGTCGAGGGCGAGGAAGAACTTGGAGCGGCCGGGATCGCCCTGCCGCCCCGAGCGGCCGCGCAGCTGGTTGTCGATGCGGCGGCTCTCGTGGCGCTCGGTGCCGATGACGTAGAGCCCGCCGGCGTCGATGACGACGTCGTGGTCGCGCGCGACCTCGGCGCGGATCGCGTCCGCCGCCGCCGGCGCGGCGTCGTCGCCGACCTCCTGGGCGACGCGCATGTCGGCGTTGCCGCCGAGCTGGATGTCGGTGCCACGGCCGGCCATGTTGGTGGCGATGGTGACCGCCCCCGGCCGCCCCGCCTGCGCCACGATGTAGGCCTCCTGCTCGTGGTAACGGGCGTTGAGCACCTGGTGCGGGATCTTCGCCTTCTTCAACAGCGTCGCGAGGTGCTCCGACTTCTCGATGCTGACCGTGCCCACCAGCACCGGCTGCTGCTTCTCGTGAGCCGCGCGGATCTCGGTGACGATGGCGTCGGTCTTCTCCTCCTGGGTGCGGTAGACCTCGTCGTCCTCGTCGAGGCGGACCATCGGCATGTGCGTCGGGATCTCGACGCATTCGAGCTTGTAGATCTCGGCGAACTCGGCCGCCTCGGTCATCGCGGTGCCGGTCATGCCGGCGAGCTTGGGGTAGAGCCTGAAGAAGTTCTGGAAGGTCACCGACGCCAGCGTCTGGTTTTCGGGCTGGATCTCGACGCCTTCCTTGGCCTCGAGCGCCTGGTGCAGGCCGTCGGAAAAGCGCCGCCCCTCCATCGCCCGGCCGGTGAACTCGTCGACGATGACCACCTTGCCCTGGCGCACCAGATAGTGGACGTCGCGGGTGAACAGCTTGTGGGCCCGCAAGGCCTGCTGGACGTGATGGACCAGCGAGACGTTCTCCAGGTCGTAGAGATCGTCGCCGCGCAACAGCTCCGCCTCGGCCAGCGCCCGCTCGACCTTTTCGCCGCCCTGTTCGGTGAGCGCGACCGTTCGCTGCTTCTCGTCGAGCTCATAGTCGGCGTCGTCCAGCACCGGTATCAGCTTGTCGACGCGGGCGTAGAGCTCGGAGCTGGTGTCCGCCGGCCCCGAGATGATCAACGGGGTCCGGGCCTCGTCGATCAGGATCGAATCGACCTCGTCGACGATGGCGAACTGGAACGGCCGCTGGACCATCCGCGTCTTCGACAGTTTCATGTTGTCACGCAGATAGTCGAAGCCGAACTCGTTGTTGGTGCCGTAGGTGATGTCGCAGGCATAGGCCTGCCGGCGGGCGTCGTCGTCCTGGTTGGGGACGATGCAGCCGACGCTGAGACCGAGGAATTCGTAGATCGCCCCCATCCAGGCGGCGTCGCGGCGGGCCAGATAGTCGTTGACGGTAACGATGTGGACGCCGGCGCCGGTGAGCGCGTTGAGGTAGACCGGCAAGGTGGCGACCAGGGTCTTGCCCTCGCCGGTCTTCATCTCGGCGATCTTGCCCTCGTGGAGCACCATGCCACCGATCAACTGCACGTCGAAATGGCGCTGGTGCAGGGTCCGCTTGGCGGCTTCGCGCACCGTGGCGAAGGCCTCGACCAGCAGATCGTCCAGCGCCACGCCGTCGGCCAAGCGCGCCTTGAAGGCGTCGGTGCGGGCCCGGAGCGCCGCGTCGTCCAAGCTCTCCAGCTGCGGCTCGAGTGCGTTGATCGCGTCGACCCGGCGCCGGAGTGCCGCCAACCGCCGTTCGTTGGCTGAGCCGAAGACCCGTTTGGCGAGGGCTGCGAACATCTTTGACGAATCCTCGTCCGCATCCGGGCGCGGACCGTTGACGTGGAAGCCTGCAGATAAGGGGGTGGGCGTTGCAAGTCAACGTACCGGGCTGTGAGGTCCACCTCGTTGCGGCTGGCGAGGTTGCTCGGAATTGATTATACCGCCGTTAACAACCTTGCTGCATCGCGGCATAGCTGCTGGGGGACGGTGGTGTGCCGAGTGACGACCACCTGGCGATGGTGGCGGGCCCCTGCGGGCCGGCCACGCCGACCGCCACCAATTCGACCACCGGCGGCCGCTGCCGCGCGGTGGCGCGGCCGATCACCCGTCGAGCGCCGATGCGTCGGAGGGGACACATCGGCAACCCCGAAGCACTTGGATGGTATCCGAGTGCGCCCCGTCCCCTGGTACGTGCCGTCCCTGACGTCCGCTCGGCAGGGTATGGGTCGTCGCCTGCCGGACGGATGCGCCAGCCGCCGCCGGTGACACGCTGCGAGGCACCGTCGCCGCCATCGCGCCGGCGTTGTTCGACCGCGGGTCGTCGTTCGAAGGAAACATTGTCGGGTCATGCGCATGAGGCGCTCGGACACTCGTGATCGTCGGCCGGAGATGAACGAGCATGGTCTCCTTCACCTCGAGGGCGAGCTTTTGGACGAGGCGTCTGCGGCCGCCTCGCGGGCGGTACCGTCGCGAGGCCGCGGCGACCCCCTCGCCTCCCGGCGCCCTCCCGCGTCCGCGGCCGCATCGGAGCCGACGATGAGCGCGGTCTCGCCGGTCCACCGCGGCGTCATCACCACTCGGCGCTGGCCGAGGGTCCTCAAGCCGGGACACGGTGTCGAGATCGGGCTGCGCGTCACCGACATCCTGGTGCTGATCCTGGGCGGTCATCTCGCCCACACGGCCACCGCCGGGGGTGCCCTGCCGGCCGGCACCGGCGTCTGCGTGATGGCCACGGCGCTGCTCGCCCTGGTCCTGTTTCCGGCGGCGGGCCTTTACCAGCCCCGCAGGCTGATGCGGCTCGCCGAACAGATGCCGCGGCTCGGTGCGGCGTGGGTGACGGTGCTGGCCGGAGCGCTGTTGGCGGTGTTCCTGGTCGACCCGCTGGCGCTGCCGCCGCGCGAGTGGTTGGTGGTGTGGCTCGGCCTCACCTTTTTCCTGTTGGCCGGGAGCCGGATCGCCGCCGCGGCGTGGATGGAGCGGGCGCGGCGCCGCGGCCTGCTGGCGTGGCACGTCGCCGTGGTGGGCAGCGGGCCGTGGGGCCGGGAAGCCGCCCGCCGCCTGGAGCACGAGCGTCGCGACATCCGCGTGGTCGGCTATCTCGACCTGCCCGGCGCGCGGGCCGCCGCCGACGTGGAAGTCGGCCTGCGCCAACTGCTCACCACCCAGAGCGTCGACCACGTCGCGATCGCACTCGACCCGGCCGACCTCGATCACGTCCCCGAGTTGCTCGATCTCCTGCGGGACTTTCCGTTCGAGGTGGGCGTCTTGCCGGCGATGTCGCCGGCGACGGTGCCGACCCTGGGCCACCGCCGCCTGGGCGACCTCACCAGTTTCACCTGTCTGCAGAAGCCCATCGACGGCTGGGCCTGGCTGGGAAAATCCGCGTTCGACCGGCTGGTGGCGGCGACGGCGTTGATCTTTCTGCTGCCCCTGCTCGGGCTCATCGCCGCCGCGATCAAGCTGACCTCGCCCGGGCCGATCCTGTTCAAGCAGAAGCGTCTCGGCTTCAACCAGCAGCCGGTCGACGTCTTCAAATTCCGCTCGATGTACTCGGATCGCTGCGACCGCCACAACGCCCCGGAGGTCCAACACGCCACGCGCAACGACCCCCGGGTGACGCCGGTCGGGCGGTTCATCCGGCGCACCAGTCTCGACGAACTGCCCCAGCTGCTGAACGTCCTGCGGGGCGACATGTCCCTGGTCGGCCCGCGCCCGCACGCCGTCGCCCACGACGAATACTACGCCACCCTGATCGACGGCTATCTCGGGCGCCATCGCGCCAAGCCGGGCATCACCGGCTGGGCCCAGGTCAACGGTTGCCGCGGCGAAATCCACACCATCGAGGACATGCGGCGGCGGATCGAGCTCGACCTGTTCTACATCGACAATTGGTCGCTGTGGTTTGATTTCCGTATCCTGGTGCGTACCGCCCTGATCTGCTTCCGCGACCAGCAGGCGTACTGAGGCACGTCTCCACCGCGATTTGGGCCGCGGGGGTGCTGGCGGTGGCCTATACGGCCGGGGCCCGCGCGCGACGGGCCGCGGCGTGCAGCCGGCGCCGCGACCGCCTCCGTCCGGATGTCGTTCGATGCGCTCACCCGTCCACGTCGTCGTCGCCCTCGCACTGCCGCTGGCGCTCGCCGCCTGCGGCTCGCCCGAGGACAAGGTCGCGGGGTACGTCGACGACGGCCAGGCGCGGCTGGAGGAGGGCGATCTCGACCGGGCCGCGATCCACTTCCGCAACGCGCTGCGGATCGAACCCGACAACGCCTCCGCCCTCCTCGGCATGGGCCGTATCCACGAGGAGCGCGACGACCTGGCTCGCGCCTACACGGCCTACCGCGACGCCGCGGCGGCCGCTCCCGAGCTGATCGAGGCGCGCACCGCCTACGCGGTGATCGCGCTGACCCAAAATCGCCTCGAGCCGGTACGGCAGGCGGCGGAGGAGATCCGGGCGCTCGAGCCGTCGCACCCCGACGGTCTCGCCCTTGCCGCCGCGCTGGCCCTCAGGAACGAGCGGCTCGACGAGGCCGAGCGCCTGGCGCGCGCGGCCCTCGCCGCGGATCCCGCCCACGTCAACGCGATCTCGGCGCTGGCGGGGGTGTTGGATGCGCGCGGCGATCCCCGCGCGGCGGTCGACCGGCTCGACGCCCGCCTCGAGGCGCACGGCCCCAGCGTCCCGCTCGCGCTCTTGAAGGCCCGCTTGCTGGGCGGCCTCGGCGACGCCGCGGGCGTGGCGAGGGCCTTCGAAGAGGCGATCGCCGCGGCGCCCGACGACGTCGGCCTGCGGTTGACGCTGGCGCGCTTCCACGCCGCCCAGGGGCGGCCCGAGCGCGCCGAGGCGGTGATGCGCGAGGCGATCGCGCGGCTCGACGCGCCACCCGCGGCGCTGGCGGCGCTGGCTCGGCTGGTCGACCGCAACCGGGGGGTCGACGCCGCGCTGGCGGAGATCGACCGGCTGCGCGCCGAACTCGGCGACCAGGAGGTCACGCTGGCGTTCGTCGCCGCCGAGCTGGCGGCGGAGGCCGAGCGCTACGACGAAGCGGCCACGCGCCTGCGCAGCGTCGTCGAAGCCGGCGAGGACGCGGCCCCCGATACCCTCGACGCGCGCACCGGCCTGGCCACCCTCGCCCGCCGCCGCGGCGACCCGGCGGGCGCCGAGGCGATGGTCGCGGAGATCCTCGCCACCGATCCCGAACATCGCGGCGCCAACCTGCTGCTGGCCTCGCTCGAACTCGCCGCCGGCGAGTTCGAGAGCGCCGGGCGTTCGGCGCGCAGCGCGCTCGCGTCCGACCCCGCGTGGGTGCCGGGCTTGCGGGTGCTGGCGAAGGCCCATCTCGGCTCGGGCCGACGCGACCTCGCCCGGGAGACCCTGGCGCGGCTGCTGAACCACTCCCCCGACGACATCGAGGCGGCCGGCACGCTGGCGCGGCTGCTGGCGGAGGACGGCGACGACGACCGGGCGCTGGAGGTGTGGGATCACGTCATCGCCCGCGCCGAGGATCCCACGGCGGCGTTGGCCAACACCGCCGAGCTCGCCATCCGCCGGCAGGATTGGAACCGTGCCAGCCGCGACATCGACCGTCTGCTGGCCGATCCCGCCGGCGAACTCAGCGGAACCTTGCTCGCCGGCTCGCTGGAGGTCGCGCGCGGCGACGCGGCGCGGGCGCGGGAGTGGTTCGCCCGCGCCCGCGAAATGGACCCCGAGGCCGGCGCGCCGTTGATGGGGCTGGTGCGCGCCCACCTCGCCGACGGCGACGTCGAGGGCGCGCTCGCCGTGGTCGAAGAAGAGACCGCCGAGCGGCCGGACAGCGCGCTCGCGCAGCTGCTGACCGCCCAGCTCGAACGCCGGAGCGAGCGACCGGAGGCGGCGGCCGCCGCCTACCGTCGGGCGATCGCGCTGCAGCCGGCGTGGGCGGCGCCCTACCGCGAACTCGCCGAGCTGCACGAGGCGACGGACGACGTGGCGGCGGCGGTGCGCGTACTGGAGGCCGGCAGCGCAGCCGGCGCCGAGCCGCACGACCTCTTGCTGCGCAAGGCGTTCGTCCAGCAGCGCGCCGGCGACGTCACCGGCGCCATCGCGACCTACGCCCGCCTGCTGGACGCGGGCGTCGAGACCGACCTCGTCGTCAACAACTACGCCGCGCTGGTGGCCGATTACGCTTTCGACGACAGTGCTAAGCTGGCGCGGGCGCTCGCTCTCGCCCAGCGCTTCGTCACCAGCGACGAGGCCTATTTCGTCGATACCCTGGGGTGGCTGGAGTACCGGAGCGGCGACGGCGCGGCGGCGGTTTCGCTGTTGCGCCGCGCGGCCGCGATGCGACCGGACGACCCGCAGATCCGCTACCACCTCGCCGCCGCCTTCGATGCCGTCGACGAGCCCGACCGCGCCCGGGCCGAGCTCGAGCGCGCCCTCGTCGCCGGCGCCGACTATCCCGGTATCGAGGACGCCCGGGCGTTGCGCGCGACGCTCGCCGCGGCGGAGCAGGCCGAGGTCTCCGGCCAGTGAACACCGTCGCGCCGATAGGGTTGGGCCGGGCACGGCTCGACCGGGTCGCCGCCGGCGAGCGCCGGGAGCTGGTGACGATCGCCAGCGGTGCGGGCGGCTTGGCGGCGAACACCGCGGGCGCGGCGGCGATCTCGCGCACCTCGAAAGCCACCGTGAACCGGGCGATGCGGTGCCTCGCCCCGGAGGTGGTCGGACGGGCGGTCGGCGTGCTCCCGCTTCGACCGGGCCGGGTGCGGACCGCGTGGACACGACGGCGGATCTCGACGCGCGCGCGTGCGCGCCGTCGTCGACGCCTTTGAGGCGAGCGACGGCTCGGCGTGTCGGGCTCGGGGCTGGCGTGACGTGACCCGGTGAGCCGCCGCCCGCGCTTGCGAGCCTGCCGAGCCGGGCGTAGCCTCGATTTGGGCCGCCGTAGCTCAGTCGGTAGAGCAACCGCCTTGTAAGCGGAAGGTCGGGGGTTCGAGTCCCTCCGGCGGCACCGGCACGGCAAAGGCCCGGACAGACGCCGCCCGCCGGGCCGACATCCGAAAGGCCGCGCGGGCCTTAGCAGCGCTGGCCGCGCCGCGGTCAGCGCACCAGCGCCACGACCACCGGCAGGAGGAGGGCGGCGACGAGCGCGCTGAGCCCCATGCCGACGGCAGCGAAGGTGCCCATCTCGTGGCTGATCGAGAAGCCGCGGGCGACGCCCAGGACGTGGGCGGTGACGCCGAGGACGAGACCCTGGGCGCGGTGGTCGTGCACGCCGAGGAGACGGCAGAGGGCGTTGGAGGTGAGCGCGCCGGTGACGCCGGTGAGCAGGACGAAGACCGCCGTCACCCCCTCGACGCCGCCGACGCGCTCGGCGATCGCCAGCGCCACCGGGGTCGTGACCGACTTGGGCGCCATCGCCGCGACGACCTCGGGGCCGCCGCCGGCGAGCACGGCGAAGCCGGCGCCCGTCACGACGGCGGTGGCGGCCCCGATGAGGATGACGACGAGCGCCGGCGCCAGCGCTTGGCGGATCTGCTCGAGGCTGTGGTAGAGCGGCACCGCCAGCGCCACGATCGCCGGGCCCGTCAGCCACTCCAGGAGCGCCACGCTCTCGGCGTAGGCGGCGTAGTCGGTGCCGGTCGCCACCAGCGCGGCGATGACGATCGGGCCCGCCACCACCATCGGGTTCAAAACCGCGTTCTTGCGGGTGCGGGCGTAGCACCAGGTGCCCACCCAGAAGGCCGCGGCCGTCACCAGGAGCCAGGCGACGGTGGCGTCGACGCCGAGGAGCGCGCTCATTCGGCCGTGGGCGGCCGCGGCCGGCGGCGGCGTGGAGCTGCGGGCGGGCGCGCGTGCAGCAGGCCGCCGGCGACCAGCGCGGCGACGACCGCGGTGACCAGGCTGCTCCCCAACAGCACCGCGGCGTAGAGCAGCCAGGCCTCGGCGAGCCGGCCGTACTCCTCGAGGATGGCGAGGCTCGCCGGCAGGATGAAGAGCGTGAGATGGGCGACGAGGCCGGTCGCCGGCCCCTCGAAGCTCGCCGGCACGCCACCGCGGGCGACGAAGACGGCCAAGAGCAGCACCATGCCGACGAGCGGGCCGGGCAGGATCGGCACCACGGCGGCCGCCACCAGCTCGCCCACCCACAACAGCGCCAAGACGACGACGAAGAAGCCGAGCATGCGGGTCTCGCGTTGGCGGGCCGCGCCGCGGCCCCGTCACCGCCGCGGGTGTAGACAGCGGACCGCCCGGCTTCAACGCCGCCGGGTGAGCGCGATCATGGCGCCGCCCGCACGCGCCGCGATGATGCGGCGAACGCTGGAGGGAGCCATGCGCTACGGTGAGGTGGCGGCGGCGCAACGCCGGCCGCTCGATTCCGACGGCGGCGTCGGCGAGCTGATCCGGCTCGCCACCCTCGCCGCCAACAGCCACAACACCCAGCCCTGGCGCGTCACCGCCGGCGACGGGCAGCTCGTCCTCCGCCCGGATCCCACCCGGCGCTGCCCCGTCGTCGACGCCGACGACCACCATCTCTGGGCGAGCCTGGGTTGCGCGGTGGAGAACGCCGTGCAGGCGGCGCCGGAGCTCGGCCTGCACGCCACCGCCGCGGTCACGGACGCCGGCGTGACGCTGCATCTGGAGCGCGCGCCCGCCGCGGACCAGGGTGCCAGCGCCCTGATCCGCCGCCGGCAGTGCACCCGCACGCCCTATGACGGCACGGCGCTCGCCGCCGAGGAGCTGGCGGCGCTGGCGGCGGCCGGCGGCGACGACGGCGGGGTCGAGCTGCGCCTGTTGATCGACGCCCGCGACCGCGCCATCGCGCTGGACGCGATCCTCGAGGCCGACCGCCGGCAGCTGACCGACGCCGCCTTCCGGCGCGAGCTCTTCCACTGGATGCGCTGCACCGACGGCGAGGCGCTCGCCCGCCGCGACGGGCTCGCCGCCCGGGTGATGGGCGCGCCGCGGCTGCCGCGCCCGCTGGTGCGCGCACTCTTGCCGGTCGTGCTCAGCGCCGCGGGCGAGGCCGCCAAGCGCCGGCGCGAGATGGCGAGCAGCGCCGGGCTCGCCGTCTTCACCGGCCCGGCGGCCACGCCCGCGGGCTGGATCGCCGTCGGCCGCGCCTATCAGCGCTTCGCGCTCGAGGCGACCCGGCGCGACCTCCGCCACGCCTTCGTGAACCAGCCGGTGGAGGTCGCCCAGATCCGCCCGGCCTTCGCCGCCGCCCTCGGCCTCGGCGACCGCCGCCCGGACCTCGTCGTCCGCTTCGGCCGCGGGCCGCTCGCGCCCTACTCGCTGCGTCGGCCGGTGGCGGAGATTCTCACCCCCGCGGCGTGAGGCCCGCGGCGACGGGCGGGTGCGAGCAACGGCGGCTCAACCCTCCTCGCGGGCGCGGACCACCGAGCGGCCGCTGCGCTTCCAGGCGTCGTAGAGCTGGGCGAGCGCGCAGGAGACCAGCCGCGACTTCTCGTCGTCGGCGCGGCTGGTGAGCATGATCGGCACCCGCGCCCCCAGGACCAGCCCCGCCGCCGCGGCGTGGGCGATGAAGGTGAGTTCCTTGGCCATCATGTTGCCGGCCTCGAGATTGGGGGCGACCAGCACCTGCGCCTTGCCGGCGACCAGCGAGACCAGCCCCTTGGTCTGGGCCGCCTGCAGATCGATGGCGTTGTCCATGGCCAGCGGACCGTCGACGACACCTCCCTTGATCTGGCCGCGGTCGGCCATCTTGGAGAGGACCGCGGCGTCGACGGTCGACGGGATCTTGGTGTTGACGGTCTCGACCGCGGAGAGCACGCCGACCCGCGGGGTGTCCATGCCGAGGGCGCGGGCGAGGTCGATGGCGTTCTGGACGATGTCGACTTTGGCCTCGAGGTCGGGGGCGATGTTGATCCCGGCGTCGGTGACCAACAACGGATGGGGCAGCCCCGGCACGTCCATGACGAAGACGTGGCTGAGCCGGCGACTGCTGCGCAGGCCGCCGTCGCGCTTGGTGACCTCCGCCAGCAGCTCGCCGGTGTGCAGATGGCCTTTCATGATCGCGGCGGCGCGGCCGTCATTGACGAGCGCCACGGTGCGGGCGGCGGCGGCGACGTGGTCGGCGACGTCGACGATCTCGACCCCGCCGAGGTCGGCGTCGAGGGCGCGCGCCACCTCTTCGATGCGGCCCCGGTCGCCGACCAGGATCGGGGTGATGAGCCCCTCGTGCCAGGCCAGGAGCGCGCCCCCGAGGGAGGCGTCGTCCTCCGGCACGGCGACGGCGGTGGTGATCGGCTCGACGTCGTCGCACGCCGCCAACAACCGGTCGAAGTGCTGGTGGCGCTCGATCATCAGCTCGGGCAGCTGGTGGTCCGGCAGCTCGACCTTGCGCGCCGGCGCGATGACCTGGGCCTCGCCGTCGGCGATGAGCGTACCGTTTTCCAGCTCGCAGCGGCAGTCGAGCACGATCACCCGCTCCCGGCGCTTCTCGCGGACGCGTACCCGCGCGGTGATGGCGTCGCCGATCGTCACCCGGCCGTGGAAGCGCAGGTTCTGGCCGAGATAGAGCGAGCCGATGCCCGGCAGGATGTTGCCGATCACCGCCGAGAACAGCGAGCCGACCCACATCGACGGCGCCACCGCCTCGGGCCGGCCGTCGCCGTCGCCGTCGAGTTCCGGCAGGTGGATCGGGTTGAGGTTGCCGGAGGCGTGGGCGAAGACGATCAGATCGTTGGTCGTCAGCACGCGCTCGATCGAGGCCTCCTGGCCGAGCTCGATCTCGTCGTAGAGGAAGTTCGGGTGGCTCATGCTCGGCGCCCCTTCCCTTGCCGTGACGCGGACCGCCGCCGCCCCTACCCCAGCATGTTGCAGCGCACAACAGCGTGCTGCGCCGCACCAACACCTTCCGGAGGCGCACGACGAGGGCGTCGACCCGCCGTCTCTCGCCCGTCGGAGGAGGGGCGCCTCAGCGGGCGGCGGTGTCGACGGCGGCGCCGCTCTCGTACCAGCGCCCGAGCAACGCGCGCTCGTCGGGCGTGATGCCGGTGAGGTTGCCGATCGGCATGGCGTCGGTGACCACGCTCTGGGTGTAGATCGCCCGGGCGTGGCGGCGGATGTCGGCCGGGGTCTCCAGCGCCACGCCGAGGGGTGGCTCGACGAAGCCCTCGAAGGTCGGCTCGGCGGCGTGGCAGCTGACGCAGCGCCGATCGATCACCGCCTCGACCTCGGCGAAGCGCACGGCTGCGGCGTCCGTGCTCGTGGACGTCGCGCGCGGCTGGCTCACGAACGCCAGCGCCACCAGCGCCGCCACCGCCGCGGGCGGGATCCAGACCGCCGCCCGCGCGCGGCCGGCATCGTGCAGGTTGAACCAGTGCCGCGCGAACGCGCCGATCGCCACCAGCGCCACCAGGATCGCCCAGCTCCAGCCGTGCCCCCACGTCATCGGGAAGTGGTTGGAGAGCATGATGAAGACGACCGGCAGCGTGACGTAGTTGTTGTGCACCGAGCGCTGCTTGGCGCGCGCCCCGAGCGCCGGGTCGGGCCGCTCGCCCCTGGCCGTCGCCGCCACCAGCGCCCGCTGCGCCGGCATGATGATCATCGCGACGTTGGCCGCCATCAGCGTGCCCAGCATGGCGCCGACATGGAGGTAGGCGGCGCGGCCGGTGAAGACCTGCTCGAGCGCGAAGGCGAGCGCGCCCACGGCGACGAGCCCCGCGAGCGTCGCCACCCGGCCGTCGTCGAGCCAGCCGGCGCGGCACGCCCGGTCGTAGACCAGCCAGCCGAGGACCAGGACGGCGAGGCCCACCGCCACCCCGGCCCAGGGCCCGAGCGGGCCGTCGGCCGGGACGAGCCAGGTCGGCGCCTGGAGGTAGTAGAGCGCGATCAACAAGAGCGCGCCGGTGATCCAGGTGAGATAGGCGTCCCACTTGAACCAGTGCAGGCCACGCAGGATCGGCTCGGGCACCATGCGGTATTTCTGCATGCGGTAGAAGCCGCCGGAATGCACCAGCCAGCTCTCGCCGCCGACCTCGCGGTCGGCGTCGCGGCCCGGCTCCTCCAGGCTGGCGTCGAGCCACATGAAGAAGAACGAGGTGCCGATCCACGCCACCGCGAAGATCACGTGCGCCCAGCGCAGGACCAGATTGAGCCAGTCGAGCCAATAGGCGTCCATGCGAGCCCCCTCACGCGCCACCGC
>JAAAPF010000059.1 GCA_009908425.1 Alphaproteobacteria bacterium | reverse complement strand
CGGTCACCCACACGCTCGAGCGCTTCGCCGACATCATGTTCGTGGTGGCGCTGGTCTCCGGCCTGTTGGCGCTGCTGCTGGGGCCGGCGGCCGGGCTGGGCGCGGGCGTGGCCGCGCTCGTTCTGAGCCTCGCCGCGCTCACCGTCGCGACCCGGAGGGCGGGGCGGGTCCCGCCCGTCGTTCGGCGGCTCGGGCGGGCGGCGGTGGTCCTCGGCGTCGCCCTGGCGCTGGTGGTGCCGGCGGTCTACGGCCTCGCCTTTCGCCTCGGCGACGGCCTCACCCGCGAGGCCACCGCCGACGCCGTCGCGATCGTCGAGGGGTTGTCGGCGCGCGCGCCGGAACTGGCCGAGGGCGAGGCCGCGCCCGGGGTGCTCGACCGCTTCGGCGAGCTGGTGCGCGGCGACGCCGTCGCCCGCTTCATGGCGACGGCCGACGAGCTGCTGCGCGCCACCGTGGACCTCAGCGTCGCCTACCTCTTGAAGCTGGTCGTGCTGCCGGTGCTGCTGGCGCTGGCGGTCTGGTGGTTCGCCCGCGCCGCCGTGCGCGGGGCGGCGCCGTAGCGCCGCCCTAGCCACGACGGCGCCGGCCGCCGCCCGGCGAAGCCGCATCGTCGCAGCCGGAAAGAACGACGGGGGCCGGCGTCCGCCGCCGCGGCGCCACTGGTAGACTGATGGTCGAGGGGACACTGCCGAGAGGTCGTCGTCATGGACAGCTACGACGAGCACGACGAACAGCACAAAACCCTCCACATGACCGTCCTGGCCACGCCCGACATGGCCAATTTCTCCGGCCACGTGCACGGCGGGGTGCTGCTGCGGCTGCTCGATCAGGTGGCCTACGCCTGCGCCTCGCGCTACGCCCACGCCTACGCCGTGACGATGTCGGTCGATCAGGTCGTCTTCCGCGAGCCGGTCAACGTCGGCGAGCTTTTGATGTTCGACGCCTGCGTCAACTACACCGGCCGGACCTCGATGGAGGTGGGCTGCCGGGTCATCGCCGAAACCGTCATCCGCGGCAGCAGCCGCCACGTCATGACCTGCTATTTCTCGATGGTGGCGGTCGACGACGACCGCAAGCCGGTGGAGGTGCCGCCCGTCCAGATCCGCAACGAGACGGAGCAGCGGCGCTACGACGCCGCCGTCCTGCGCCGCGACTTCCGCAAGGAGATCGAGCGCCGCGCCCTCGAGATCCGCCAGAACCCGACCCACGCCGGCTGACGCGGTCGCGAGGTCCCGGCCCGGGCCGAGCCGCCGCGGCGCGCTCGGCGGCGGTCGGTCACCGCGAGGTCGTCGCCGGCTCGTCCTCGAGCGGCTCGACCCAGGCGCCGTGCGGGTCGGCGCGGGCCAACAGGGTCGTGCGGCCGCCGGGGTAGGTGGTGAGCTCCAGCCGCGCCCCGCCGGGCGCCCATTCCAGGCCGACGCGATAGATCGGCCGGGTCCGCGCCGCCTCGCCGAGCGCCTGGTCGAACGCCCGCCGCATCGCGTCGGAGAACTGGTTGACGGTGAAGGCGTGGACGACCACCGCCGGCAACCCGCCGGGCAGCGCGTCGAGCCCGCCGGGAAGGAAGGTCAACGCGTCCGCCGCCCGGACCGTGACGCCCAGCCGCCGGACCACGGCACCGGCGGCGTCGAAAGCGGCCGCGCGCTCGACGTGTTCGGGCCAGATCAGCGCCCGCAGCCAAGCCGCCGCCTCGGGGTCGTCGAGGTCGACCGGCTCGACGTCGACGCCCAGGCGCTCGGCGACGGTGAAGGGCGCGTGCGGGTCCGGCGGGACCGTCCCGCGCCAGGTGGTGGTGAGCGTCACCGGCGCGTCCGGATCGCCGAAGCCGGCGCTGCCGTAGCGGTAGGCGAAGCGGTCCCAGGCCAGGAGCAGCCCGGCACTGGCGCCGATCTCGACCAGATGTGCCGTCGGCGGCCGCTCCCGCTCGACCAGGCGGCGGGCGACGGCGACGTAGGCCAGCCGCAGGACGGCGGCGCGGCGGACCTCGTTGGTGGCGACGCGGCGGGTGCGGACCAACCCGGCGAGGGCGTCGAGCTCGCCCGGCCAGAAGGCGTCGAACGCCGTCGCCAGCTCGTCGTCCGGCGCCCGCGTGCCGCCGAGGGTGGCGAAATAGCCCCGCAGCGGCGCCTCGGGCCGAGCCATCAGCCGGCGTTGCAGCGCCGCGAGCAGGACGTTCGCCGGCGGCTGCCCCGAGCGCCGTTCCCGCAACAGCGCCACCAGCTCGGGGCGCGCGGCGGCCAGCGGCGCGAGCCGGCGGTAGAGCGGCGAGGTCGTGGCCTCGAGCTCGCCGAACTGTCGCAGCCGCTGCGCGATGCGCTCGCTGGTCTCCACCGCCGTCGCTCCCGTCGATCCAGCAGCAGGTGTGGCGCGCCGGGTGCCGTCGGCACAAGGGGGCCGCGGCGCCACACGCCCTTGTGCCGGTGCGCCGCCTGTCGGACCCTGGGCGTGCAGAGAGGAAAGGCAGAGCCCATGCGTCGTCGCGCCGTCGCCTCCCTCGTCGTGGGTCTGGTCGCCGCACCGGCGCTGCCGGCGGCCCGGCCGGTGCCGACGGTGCCCGCGCCCGAGGCCGCCGTCCCCGCCACCTGGGCGCGCACCTTCGGCGGCCCGCGCGAGGACAAGCTCTACGCCCTCGCGCCGATGCCCGACGGCGGCGCGCTCGTCGCCGGTTCGACGCGGTCGCACGGCACGAGCCGCTTCGACGGCTGGATCCTGCGCCTCGATCGCGCCGGCCGCGCGCTCTGGCAACGCCGCGACGGCGGTGACGACACCGAGCAGTTCTACGGCGTCGTCGCCGCCCCCGACGGCGGCGCCTTCGTCGCCGGCCACACCCGCTCCGCCGGCGTCGGCGAGAGCGATCTCTGGATCCAGCGTCTCGATCGGCGCGGCGTCCGGTCGTGGGAGCGCACCGTCGGCGGGTTGGAGAACGACCGCGCCCGCGCCCTCGCCGCCGCGCCCGACGGTGGGGTGGTCGCCGCCGGCTTCTCGGGTTCGGGCGGCGCCGGCGGGCGGGATCTCTGGGTGGTCGCCCTCGACGCCGAGGGTGCGCTGCGCTGGGAGCGCCGTTTCGGCGGCCCGGACCACGACATGGCCTACGCGGTGGCGACCGACGCGGCGGGCGGCGCCGTGGTCGCCGGCTACGTCCTCTCCGGTCCGACCGCGGCGCGCGACTTCGACTGGCGCGTCATCGCCCTCGACGGCGAGGGAGAGGTCCGCTGGGACGCCCGGCTCGACCGCACCACCTTCGATCTCGCCACCGCGGTCGCGGTGACCGCCGACGGCGGCGCCGTCGTCGCCGGCACCTCCGAGCGCGGCGGCCGCGACGTCCGGGTGGCGCGGTTCGACGCCACCGGCGCGCTCGGCTGGGAGCGGGTGCTCGGCGGCGCCGGGCGCGACACCATCTGGGGCATCGCGACCACGGCGGAAGGTCCGGTGCTCGCCGGCTCCACCGGCTCGAGCGGCGCCGGCAGCCAGGACCTGTGGGTGGTCGGCCTGGACGATGCCGGCGCGACCCGCTTTCGCCGCACCCACGGCGGGGCGCTGTGGGACCGCGGCACCGCCGTCGATCTCGCCGCCGACGGGGGCTTGTGGGTCGCCGGCTACACCACCAGCAGCGGCGCCGGCTTCGAGGACGGCTGGGTGCTGAAGCTCGACCGCGCCGGCCGGCGCTGAACCCGTTCACGCCGCCGGCCACGCCGCTGAGCTTCACGGCGACGACAGCGCCGAGAGGAGCGCCCGCCATGCCGCGCTTCGCCGCCGCCCGCGCCGACGGCTTCACCGCCGTCGCGTATGTCTTCCCGTACGATTGGCCGACGCCGGCGCTGGTCGACGCGCTCGGCGCCAACGGCGTGCGGCAGGTCCCGTTCAACCTGCCGGCGGGGGACTGGGAGGCCGGCGAGCGGGGCCTCGCCTGCGATCCCGACCGCATCGGCGAGTTTCGAGACGGCGTCGGCCGCGCGCTCGACTACGCCGCCGCCCTCGACCGCCCGCAGTGCAACTGCCTCGCCGGCCGCGTCCCCGACGCTGTCGAAATCGGCCGTAACCCATTGCGAACAGACGAAAAAACGGCGCTGTGGCTTCGTTTCGCAATCACGGTCCCGCAGCCTTTCGCGACCACCGGCCGATGGCGAACAACGCCGACACTCATCAACCCAGAGTTTATCACATCCGCCGCCGAAGGACAGTCGTCGCGGCCGGCGGGGCGGTGACGCGCGCGATCGGGCCGGTTATGACGGACCCAGCGGTCAGCGGAGGTCGGATGTGAAGGTCGCCGGTTTGTTCGCCGGGATCGGTGGGTTGGAGGCCGGCTTCGCCGAGAGCGGTCACGAGGCCGCCCTCTTGTGCGAGGTGTGGGCGCCGGCGCGCCGCGTCCTCCTCCACCGCTTTCCCACCGTCGCCGTCGCGCCGGACGTGCGCGAGCTCGCGCACCTGCCCGGCGACGTCGACCTCGTCACCGCCGGCTTTCCCTGCCAGGACCTGAGCCAGGCCGGGACCACCGCCGGCATCGACGGCGACCGCTCCAGCCTGGTCGCGCAGGTGTTCCGGCTGCTCGACGACCGGCCGGTGCCGTGGGTCGTCCTGGAGAACGTCTCCTTCATGCTGCAGCTGCAGCAGGGGCGCGCGATGCGGCGGCTCGTCGACGCCTTCGAGGCGCGGGGGTATCGCTGGGCCTATCGGGTCGTGAACACGCTCGCCTTTCTCCCGCAGCGGCGCGAGCGGGTGCTGTTCGTCGCCACCACCGGCGACGTCGATCCGGCGGACGTGCTGTTCGCCGACGCGGCCGAGCCGCAGGTGCCGGCGACCGATCTCACCGCCCGCGCGCACGGCTTCTACTGGACCGAGGGTATTCGCGGCCTGGGCTGGGCGCCGGACGCGATCCCGACGCTCAAAAACGGCTCCACCGTCGGCATCCCCTCGCCGCCGGCGATCATGATGCCGGACGGTTCGGTGGTGACGCCCGCGATCGAGGACGCCGAGCGGCTGCAGGGCTTCGAGGCCGGCTGGACCGAGCCGGCGGCCGAGGTGGCGCGCGCCTCGTTGCGCTGGTCGCTGGTCGGCAACGCGGTGTCGGTGCCGGTGGCGCGCTGGCTCGGGCGTCGCCTGGCCGAACCGGGCGCGCACGATCGCGCCCGCGACCGAACGTTCCCGACCCGCAAAGCGTGGCCACGGGCCGCGCGCTTCGACGGCGATCGCGGCCATGCGGTCGAGATCGGTGATTGTCCGACGTGGGCGGCGCGTCCGGCGCTCACCGAGTTCCTGCGCTACGAGCCCAAGCTCTTGTCGGTGCGCGCCACGCAGGGGTTCCACGACCGCACGCTGCGCAGCTCGCTGCGCTTCCCGGAGGGCTTTCGCGAGCGGCTGCGGGCCCACATCGACGCGATGAACGAGCTGGAGCGCACCGGACAGTACCGTCTGCGCTTGCCGGCGGCGGCCTGATGCGGCCGCCGGCGCAGGACGAGGCCCGCTCGGCGCTGATGCGCCGGGTCCGGCGCCGCGACACCGCGCCGGAACGGGCGGTGGCGTCGGCCCTGCGCGCGCTCGGCCTCGCCTACCGCAAGAACGTGCGCTCGCTGCCCGGCTCGCCCGACTTCGCCAACAAGCGCCGCCGCTGGGCGGTCTTCGTGCACGGCTGCTACTGGCACCGGCACCGCGGCTGCAAACGCGCCACCGTGCCCAAGCACAACCGCGCCTTCTGGGAGGCGAAGTTCGCCGCCAACCGCAAGCGCGACGCCGCGGCCATCCGCGACCTGCGCCGGCGCGGCTTCAAGGTGGTGGTGGTCTGGGAGTGCGAGGCGGAGAGGTCGATTAAGAAGTTAAACGCGCTCACTGAGCTCGCCTTTCATCGCATCCAACGTGGAAGACGGTCGCAGATGAATGATTGCGTGCGAAGCGGCTAACGAATTGGTTCGGGTTCTTAGATGACTGAGATGCCCTCGTACTTGTGCAATGACATTAGAGCAGAGATCGAATTCGTCCGTCGTTCCCACGACCTTTGGCCTGGGCCGATGGGAACCGGGTTTAATCGCACGAAGGGGCGGTCAGCCAGCCAAGCCGAGAAGAAAAATTTCGCACAGGCATTCAGCGATATATTGGCGATGAGGGTCGCCAACGGGTTGCGCCCGCAATTTCCGGGTATTTTGCCCAGGCCCGATGGGTCGGGCTTGGAATCTAAGGCACGCTCCGCCAAGGGTTTCAAGCAATTAGATGTGAATTATAGCACAATACAGCTTGGTCTCGGTCTCGGGGTTTCCATCAAGACGTTGAATTTCCGTGATGGAAAATCGAAGAGATACACGAAAAATTTTTCACGAATAGATAACGAATTGCGTGCTGAAGCTCAAGATTATCATATTCGACAGCCCTATGCGGTGCTTTCAGCGATTGTATTTCTCCCTATAGATGCTGCTTTCGACGCCACAACGCGCTCCTCAAGCAGTTTCGGGCAAGCGGTGCAGGGGATATTTCGTTTTCGCACCGGCCGATCTGGACCGGAAGATCTGAGCGAAAAGATGGAGCAAGTTTTTATAGCTCTTTATCAACCAGGAGACTCTGAAAAAACGAGCGGGGGTGAATCGCTAGGCCAAGTCGTTGGATTTGATGCCGGCTCCCCGACACCATGGAGTGGTTTGCCAGATAAAGATTATCGGTTGACCTTTGTTGAGATGTTGAGCCGTATTACTTCGCGCTTCGACGACCGCAATGGCAACCAGCCGAACTGGTCCGACAAGGTGCTGAGCGATAAGGAGAAATTGGATCTTTTCGAGAACGTTCAAGAGTTGGCAAACGAAGAGCCTGACGACGAGTAGGTGAGAATGTGGCTCGGGCCTGCCGTTTGCCCGCGACGCCGCGTGCCTTGCCGCTCGGCACGGGCGTTGCTAGGCGAGCGCGGGGGCGCGTGAGGGGGCTCGCATGGACGCCTATTGGCTCGACTGGCTCAATCTGGTCCTGCGCTGGGCGCACGTGATCTTCGCGGTGGCGTGGATCGGCGCCTCGT
>JAAAPF010000197.1 GCA_009908425.1 Alphaproteobacteria bacterium | reverse complement strand
CCACTCGACGTGCCAGCCCTTCGGGTTGGCGCGGCCGTAGACGTAGTCGAAGAAGGCGTCGACGTCGGCGTCGTCGGTCGGCCGAACCTTGGTGGCGTCGCCCTGATAGGCGAACTCGGCTTCGTCGCGGACGCCACACCAGGGACAACGCAGACGATGCACGGGTCGCGACCTACTGGATCCAGGGGTGGGGGCCGACGCCCTTTTCGTCGAGCATGCGGCCCTCGCGGAAGCGCTCGATGGTGAAGGCGGCGTTGAGCGGATGCGGCTCGTCCCGGGCGATGGTGTGGGCGAAACACCAGCCCGAGCCGGGCGTCGCCTTGAACCCGCCATAGCACCAGCCGCCGTTCAGATAGAGCCCGGCGATGCCGGTCTTGCAGATGAAGGGGCTGCCGTCGAACGACATGTCCATCACCCCGCCCCACTGGCGCAACAGCCGCAGCCGGCCGAGGCACGGCATCATCGCCATGCCGGCGGTCATGACGTGCCGCATGTTGGGCAGGTTGCCGCGCTGGGCGTAGGAGTTGTAGCCGTCGAGGTCGCCGCCGTAGACCAGCCCGCCCTTGTCGCTCTGGCTGACGTAGAAGTGACCGGCGCCGAAGGTGACGACGACGTCCAGAAGCGGCTTCACGCCCTCGGTGACGTAGGCCTGCAGCACGTGGCTCTCGACGGGCAGCTCTATGCCGGCCAGCCGCGCCACCTCGGTGGTGTGACCGGCGACGGCGAGGCCGACCTTGTTCGCGCGGATCGGTCCCCTGGTCGTGCGCACGCCCGTCACCCGGCCGCCCTCGACGTCGAGCCCAGTCACCTCGCAGCGCTGGATCAGATCGACGCCGCGGTCGTCCGCCGCGCGGGCGTAGCCCCAGGCGACGGCGTCGTGCCGCACGGTGCCGCCGCGGCGCTGCAACAGCCCGCCCTCGATCGGAAAGCGGGCGTCGTCGTAGTCGAGGACGGGGACGAGCTCCCGCACCTGCTGGCGGTTCAACAGCTCGGCGTCGATGCCGGCCAGCCGCATGGTGTTGCCGCGCCGGGCGTAGGCGTCGCGCTGGGCGTCGGAGTGGTAGAGGTTCAAGACGCCGCGCTGCGACACCATCGTGTTGAAGTTGAGCTCGCGCTCCAGGCTCTCCCACAAGCGGAGCGCGTGCTCGTAGAAGTGGGCGTTGGGCCCGAGCATGTAGTTCGAGCGCACGATCGTCGTGTTGCGCCCGACATTGCCGGTGCCGAGATCGCCCTTCTCCAGCACGGCGACGTCGGTGACGCCGAACTCCGTCGCCAGGTAGTAGGCGGTGGCGAGACCGTGGCCGCCGCCGCCGACGATCACGACGTCGTAAGATCGCTTCGGCTCGGGCTCGCGCCAGACCGGCTCCCAGCCGCGATCGCCGGTGAGCCCTTCCTTCAGGAGACGCCAGACGCCGTAGCGCTTCAAACGGCGACCCCGGTCTGGCGCGCGTAGGCGGTCAGCGTGTTGCGCATCAGCATCGCCACGGTCATCGGCCCGACCCCGCCGGGCACCGGCGTGATCGCCCCCGCCACCGCCACCGCCTCGTCGAACGCGACGTCCCCGGTCAGCCGCTTGCCACCGTCGGCCTGCTCGATGCGGTTCATGCCGACGTCGAGCACGGTCGCGCCGGGGCGCAGCCAGTCGCCCCGCACCAGCCCGGCCCGGCCGACGGCGGCGACCAGGATGTCGGCGGCGGCGACCACGCCGGCGAGGTCGCGGGTCTTGGAGTGCGCCGTCGTCACCGTGCAGTCCTCGCCGAGGAGCAGGGCCGCCATCGGCTTGCCGACGATGTTGGAGCGGCCGAGCACCACCGCGTGCTTGCCGGCGAGGCCGTCGGCGCCGTGCACCTCGCCCAGGAGGTGCAAACAGCCGAGCGGCGTGCAGGGGATCAGCAGGTCCTCGACCGCCGGCCGCGTCGCGGTGACCATGCGGCCGACGTTGAGCGGGTGGAAGCCGTCGACGTCCTTGGCCGGGTGGATGGTCTCCAGCACCGCGGTGGCGTCCACCTGCGGCGGCAGTGGCAGCTGGACCAGGATGCCGTGGACCGCCGGCTCGTCGTTGAGCTCCCGCACCACGGCCAGCAGGTCGTCGGTGGTGATCGTGTCGGGCAGTTCGACGAGGCCGCCGTCGATGCCGATCTCGCCGGCGACCCGCGCCTTGGTGCGGACGTAGGTGCGCGAGGCGGGGTGGTCGCCGACGATGACGACCCGCAGCCGCGGCGTCGGGGCGGCGCCCACGAGCGCGCCGACGCGCTCGGCGAGGCCGGCGCGGTACCGCGCCGCCACCGCCTTGCCGTCGATCAGGGTGGCGGCCGCGCGGGCGGGATCGGGGACCATGGCTGCCGGCTTTCCGAGCGGTGCGGGTGCGGACATCGAGCGTACTCCCGCCTCTAGCCCAGCGCGCTTCGGTGTTCGATCATCCGTTCGGCGGTACCGGCGGCGCGCCGGCGGCCGCCGCCCGGCCGTTTCGACACGGAGCCCCGACGATGGTGCCCAAAGGTCAGCAACTCACCTTCCTCTACACCGACGACCTGCCTCGATCCGTCGCCTTCTACCGTGACGTGCTCGATCTGGAGCCCGTCGTCGATCAGGGACGCGCCGTTCTCTTTCGTGTCAACGACGGGGCCTATCTCGGCGTTTCGGACCGCGCCGACCGGCCGCGTGGCACCGACGGCGTGATGGTGAGCTTCGTCGGCGACGTCGACCGGGTCTACGCCAAGCTCACCGCGCGCGGTGTCGCCTTCGACGGTCCGCCGGGGCCGCAGATGGACGGCACGGTCTACGCCGCCTTCTTCCGCGATCCCGACGGCTACCGCCTGGAGATCCAGGAGTTCCGCGACCCGCGCTGGGACGCCCTCTTTTCCGCGGCCGACGGCGCGCGGCTCTACTCGGGCGCGCCGTTCGAGGCGCAGGCCGGCTACGCCCGCGCGGTGGTGGCGGGCGAGCTCGTCCACGTCGCCGGCACCACCGGCTTCGATCCCGACACCCTCGCTTTTCCCGACGACGTCGAGAGCCAGTGCGAAAACGCCTTCGCCAACATCGCCCGCGCGCTTGAGCGGGCCGGCTGCGGCCTCGACGATCTCGTCCGCGTGCGCGTCTTCGCCGCCAGCCGCGCCGAGTTCCACCGCGTCAAGCCGATCGTCAAGCGCTGGTGCGACCGCGCCCGGCCGGCCAACACCAGCGTCGTCTGCGAGCTCGACCAGCCGTGGATGCGCATCGAGATCGAAGCCACCGCGCGCCGCACCCGCCCCCGCGGGTAGCGCCGCGGCGGCCTCGTCGACCCTCGGCGCCGGGCGCCCCGGCGGCCGGTTCACCCACCGCCGTCCTCGGCGGCGCGAAGCGACGCCACCTGCGCTTCCCCCCCGACGAGGCCGGCATAGGTCGCGAGCGCTTCGCGGCCGGCTTCGGGGTCGGCGAACTCCCACAACCCGCCGAGCACGCCCTCCATGATCAGGGCGTAGACGGCGGATTCGATCGCTTGCCGCACCGCCACCTGGGTCGGTTCGTTCGAGGTGATGCCGGCGTCGATCTCCAGGATTTCCTCGACGCCGATGAACTTGAAGACGTTGGACTGCAGTTGCGCCGAGTACAACGTCTTGCTGACGTTGACGGATTGGACGATCTCACCGGTCTTGACGCTGGAGGCGCGCAAGTACACGGCAACGACGTCGGCGCGGTATTCGGTCGACGCGCCGATGCCGAGCAGGCGGGCGCCCAAGCCGCCGGTGAGCTGGTTGGTGTCGTAGGAGATGATGCCGCCTTCGAGCAGGACGCCGCCGAAGGTCAACGGCGTCAGCGGGGTCGCGTTGCCGAACTGTTGCCGGGTGGAGCGGATGATCTGGCGCTCCTGCAGCAGGTTCTGCAGGCCCCCGCGCTCCAGGACGTTGAACCAACCGCCGTCACCGGCGCGAAAGGCGGCGTCGAGCAGGATGGCGGCGCCGCCTTGGGTGACCGCGGTCGACAGTTCCGCCACGTTCTCCTTGGGCCGGCGCTGCCCGGTCTCGTCCTCGAAGTTGTAGATCGCGACGGTCAGTTGCTGTGCCGGCAGGGGGAGTTCCCGCAGCCGCTGCGTCGTCGCCAGATCCGGCATGATCTCCGGCGCCTGTCCGATCGTCTCCACCGCCGGCGTGGTGCATCCGCCCACGCCGACCACGACCACCGCCGCGGCGATCCGCGCCCGCCAGTTCGCTGTCATCGCGGGCGCTCTCAGAACCGCGGCGTCGGAACGGTGAGGCTGGTCGTGGCGCCCGTCTCCAGGTCGAGCAGCGTGATGTCGACCTGATCGCCCACCTGCTCGAACGAGATCTGCTGGTCGCCGACCTCGAACTCCCCGCTCTGCTGCGGATCCTCACCGAAGATCCGCTCGGTGATCTCCTGCGAGGTGCGGCTCAAGATGCGCCGCTCCAGGCTGGCCGCGAACTGCTGTTGCGGATCGAGCGGGGTGAAGCGGCGATCGTCGAAATCGTTCTGCTGCTCCGCCAGGCTCAACAGGTGGCTGCTGTTGAACGGATCACCGCCGAACGACGGGTTGATCGGGCGATAGATCAGATCCTGCGCGCCAGCCGTGGCGGGCGGCCATCCCAGCGTCAGGCCGAGGCCCAACGCCACCGTCCTCAAGTACGAATACTTCATCATCACCCTCGAACGCATCGGCGGAACAACACGACGTAGGTTCGGACTGTAGCGCCGCCGGTCGTAAAATGCCAGCGTCGGCGTGCTCGAAAAGACCCGAGGCGTACGACAGGATGCGTAACTGGAATTTTACTCATATAATTGGCGTTTCAACGACGCGGGTTTTGACAAATCCGGCGATTCGCGGAAAGCTTCGGCATCAACAAGACGTCGTGACGGGGTGCATTGTGTTAATAAATGATGAAGAGGAGCGGGTCGGGGCGCTCGGACTCGCCGAGCTGTTCGACGTGCTGGTCGAGGTCGATCGCGTCGATAGCGCTTTTTGGGGCAATTGCCGCGCGGCGACCATCATGCGCTGCATCCTCGCGGAAAACTGGGGCCACGGACGTCCCGCCAAGCTCATGGGGATCGCCGCCACCCTCGGCGTCGGGACCAGCACGGTCCACGACCACGTGACGCGGCTGAGCGATCCGGGCAGTCTACCGGCCTGGTGCGAGCAGCCGGTGCTGCAGCGCGTGCCGGGAGGCTACACCTTGACCGCCTACGGCCAGCGGCGCGGCCGGCGCTGGGCGCGGGCGGTGGCGCGGGTGCTGGCGCGGTGGGGCGCCGAGGAGGCGGCGCCGCAGCCGGTTCCGGCCGGAGACTGAGGGCGGCGGGCCGCGCCCGCCACGGTGGGAGACGGGGACGATGACGCTGGCGAGCGGTGGCGGACGGGCGGTGTGGACGGCGGTCGTGGCGGTCGCCTCGGCGGTGTTCCTCACCACCGCGGCCGCGGCCGGCGATCCGCGGCTTTCCGTCGAGCAGGTGCCCGAAGAGCGCGCCCGCGGCCGCGAGGCCCGCGACGAGGGGCTGTTGGAGGAGCGCGTTCCCGAGCGCTGCCGCGATCCGGAGGTCGCCGCCAGCGACCCGGCCTGCGTCGAGGCCCGGCGCCGGGGGCGCGACGGTGAGCGCGGCGAGATCCCGATCATCGAGGCGCCCGGCAGCGACGAGCGCACCAAGATCGTGCCGGGCGTCACCATCAACCAGCCGCGACCACCCCGCACCTCGCGCTGAGCGCTCACTCGACGCGCAGCGTCGACCGGCTGCCGGCGCCGGCGGTGGCGAGGCGGGTGACGTTGCCGCTGCCGCTCTCGACCGTCACCGCGAGGCGCCCGCCCGCCGCCGTCTGCACCAGCGTGCAGCCGAGGCCCGTGCCCTCGAAGCGACGGGTGAGGGGCGGGGCGCCCGCGAGCCGCACGGTCCGCTCGCCCGCGGCGGTGGCGAGCCGGCAGTCGGCTTCGACGCGCGCCCGAGCGTCGCCCTCGATCGCGAGCGTGAACCAGGTCTCCGCCGCGGCCGGCGCGGCCACCGCGAGGCCTGCCAGGACCACGGGCGCTGTGAGCAGTGTGGCGAGCGACGGCCTCACGGCGCCAGGGTGATGTTGTAGCCGCCGCCGGTTTTGCGGTCGACGGTGACGGCCGAATAGCTTTGCGGCCCGGCCACGTCCATCGAAAAGCCGTCGACGTTGCCGGTGGCGTGCAGCGTCAGCGGGTTGCCGTCCGCGCCGACGACGCCGCCGCGGGCGATCAGCGCGTTGGTGTTGCCGCCGTTCGTTTGGAGCAGCTTCGTATCGTTGCCGTCGCCCGTCTGCAGGTGGACGCCGAGGTTGCCGCTGCCGGATTGCTCGGTGCGCAGCGTGTTGCCGTTGCCGCGCTGGACGGCGAGGGCACGGTTGTTCGCCCCGTCCTGCACCACCGTGGCCCGGTTACCGCTGCCGGCGCTGCCGCCAAGGCCGTCGAGGAGCTGGCCGAGCGTTTTCGGTGTGCCCTCGACGCTGGCGCCGTCGAAGGGAGCCGCATTGGGATCGAGGCCGCCGAGGGTCGCGCCGGTGACGACCTCGAACCGGGTCGCCATGGTGCCGGCGCCGAAGGCGGCGTCGACCTCGTCGTCGTCCGGCACGCCGTTCTGCTGCACCAGCGCCCGGTTTCCGTCGCCGATCTGCTCGATGAGGAGCGCGTTGTCCGCAGCGATGGCTGGAACGACAGAGCAAAACAAGAGCGTAACGGTGATGGATAAGTGATTGCGAGCGCTCATTCTTCCGCAACTTCCCGAGTTCATGAGATCATGCGTAAAGCGGCACAAGATGGATTGAAAAAGCGAAATTTATTTTGCGCGTCTTGAGGTATGGAGGGAGGTGATTCCTCACCTCCCTGCCCTAAAAAATTATATTTTAGAGGCTTATCCCTTTGAGTCCGCTTGCCCAACATCTTGTGTGAACGGGCTGCTGGTCGGCGCAGGCGGGCGGCGCCTGGACCGCTGGCGGGGTGATGTCGGGCGAGGATCCGGCGGCGGCGAAACGGTGTGACCGGGCGGCGCCGGGCGTGGATCGGCGCCGCGGCCGCG
>JAAAPF010000209.1 GCA_009908425.1 Alphaproteobacteria bacterium | reverse complement strand
GCAGAGCGCGCGCACCGCGGCGAAGGTCGCCTCCGGCGGGCGCTCGGGCGCGAGCGCGGTGAGGCCGGTCTCTTCGGCGGCGGCGAGCCAGGCCGGCAAGGCCGCGGCACCCTCCGCCGGCTCGACCGCTCGCGCCGCGAGGGTGAAGGGGTAGCAGCGCCCGACCCGGTCCGCGCTGGGGCACAGCACGCCCGCCCAGGCGCCGTCGTCGATCACCCCACGCCCGAGCACGAAACCCCAGACCGGTCCGGCGAGGAAGGCCTCCGGCCAGGCGTCGCCGAGCGTCCGCCGGCTGGCGGGAAGAGTCGCGTTCAACCAGCCGTCCCAGGCCGTAACGAACCCGCGGGGAAGGTCGCGCGCGACGAAATCCCCGCGCGCCGGCAACTTGCCGTAGCAGCCGGCCCCGCTCACAGCCGCGGCGGACACGCGAAGGTCTCCAAGGCGCGGAGATCGAAGGGGTTCTTCACGCTGTGGGCGGTGAGGGCGAAGCGCGCGGCGCGCTCGCCCAACGTGAAGGTCACGCGCAACCGCCCGGCGCCGCTGCGCGCGATCTCCGCCCGGTCGAGCAGCCGAAACCACGCCCAGGGCCCGCTGAGCGTGATCGCGCCGGGCCCTTCGGTCGGTGGCGGGCGGAAGCTGAGCCGAGCCTGGCGGACGCTGCCGCCGCCGGGCCAGTCGAGCTGGCGGCTGCGCGGCGGGCCGTGGCTGTAGCTGAGCGACGTCGTGTTGATCACCAGCGTCACCTGTTCGGCGGCGGGATCGAGATGCAGCGGTTCCAGCGAGAAGGTCACCTGCGGGCGCTTGCCGCCGAGCCCGAAGAAGGCCTTGCGGATCGCCCGCGCCCGGCGGAACTGCTCGGGAATGCTCTCGGGCAGGCCGAGCTCGGCGGCGCGCTCGTTCCAGCGCCACGGCTCGCCGCTGCGGTCCACCTTCGTTTGCATGTGCTCGCGGAAGAAGCGCTCCATCAGGCCGCCGGCGCCGAAGACGCGCCCGAAGGCGCCCAGGGGCGCCCCGCGCGCGGCCGCGGTGGCGAAAGGGTAGCGCCCGGCCGCGACCTCGCGGCAGGGGTCGGCGACTTCGCCGTTCCAGGCCTCGGCGAAGCGTGCGCGGGCCTCGCCGACGGCGACCGTCCGCACCTCGCCGGAAAGCCCGCGCGTCCACTCGGCCACGGGGGCCGGCAGGCTGGAATCGACGCGCAGGAGCGCCGGGTCGAGGTCCTCGCCCCGCGCCGCCGCCGCGTTGAGGCGCCGATACACCTGCCGCAGCTGGTCGAGGTAGCGGTTGAGGCCGTCGCCCTCGACGAAGTCGTGCAGATCGGCGAAGGCGTCCTCCACCGGCCGGCCCGGGCGCGCAGCGAACTCGGAAAGCTGCTCGCCGACGGCGCGCGCGAGGCGCGAGCTCGGCGCCGTCGACGCCTCCCCCGCGACCTCGCCGGCGGCCTCGGCGGCGCCGGCGGCGCTGGTCTGCGGCGGCTCGGCGAGCCTGGTCTGCGCGGCCGCGCGCTCCAGGAGCTCGACCGCCGGCGAGGTCGGCGTGGCGAGGTCGTTGACCAGCCGCGCCATGGCGTCGACGCCCTCGGGGCGCGCGAAGCGGAGGTCCTGCAGGAGATCGCGCCAGGCCCGCTCGTAGCGGCGGTAGTACGTCGCCAAGAGGCGGCGGCGCAGCTCGTCGCGCCCGGCGACCTCCGCGTCGGCTCTGGCTCCGCCGAGCACCCAGGCCTCGCCGCGGGTGCGCTCGATCGCGCCCGCGAGCTGCGGCAGGAAGACGTCGTAGAAACCCGCCTTGGTGTAGAGCCCGTCGATCGGGGCGTCCAATGACCGCCCCGAGCCGCGCACGAAGATCGCCGCCGCGCCGCGGCCCACCCGCTCGCTCAGCCGCCAGTCGGCGAGCTCGCGCGCCGCGGCGCTCGTTTCGATCCGGGCGTAGGCGCGCTCCGCGAGCGGCCGCTGGCGTAGCCGCTCGCGGGTGTGGCGGATCAGCCGGTCGTCGAGCTCGTAGGCGAGCACGCCCTCCGCGAGCAGCGCGTCTAGGTGCCCCGCCAGTTCGCGCCGCCGAGCAGCCTCGCCCGGCCCGCCCAGACGCCGCTGCCAGGAGAGCTCGAACCACTCGCGCACGAGCGCGGCGTCGAGCGGCCCCTCGCCGCCGAGCATCAGATAGACCTTGAGCGCTTCGAACAGGTAGCTCGGGTCGTCGAAGTGGGCGGTGATCTGGCTCTCCACCCGCGCCACCAGGCTCGGCAGGAAAAGGTCCTCAAGCGCACGGCGGTACGCCGCCGTCGCCTGCGCGCCGAGCTTGGGGCCCTGATCGAGCCCGAAATCGCGGCGAAGCGGCGCCGCCTCGGCGTCGCCGTAGCCCGCCGCCAGGTCGCGCAGGACGCCCAGTGGCTCCAGGAGCTGCTCAGGCTGGGGCTGATTGACGTCGGCCGCGCTCAGCTGCGCGGTCAGCTCCTGGTAGTCGGCGACCCGAGCCTCGACGGTGCGGGCGAGTTCGCGGTTGGCGGTGAAGCTCACCGCCCAGGCGAGGCCGGCGCCGACGAGGATGACGCCGGCCGCCGCCGCCGCCCCGTAGCGCGCCAGGCGCTCGCGCCGCTCGGCGCGCGGGTTGGTGGCGACCAGCCCGGCCTCGGCGAAGGCCACCCGGCGCAACAGATCGCGCAGGAAGTAGGCGCGCCCGCCGCGACCGTGGGCCCGCACCGAACGCTCGAAGCCGAGTGCGCGCGACATCGCCGCCATCACCCGGTCGATCGGGCGGCCCTCCTGGGTGCCGCTGGCGAAGTAGAAGCCGCGCAACAGAAACCGCGGCGCCAGCCGCGTCGGGCGGAAGACCTCGTCGAGAAAGCCCTTTAGCGTCGGCTTCAGCGCCGCGAGCTGGGTCGGAAAGGCGAAGATCGTGCCGCGCCGCTCCGGGTCCGACTCGTGGTGGATCCGCTCGAGCGCGCGCTCGCTCACGCGTTCGATCAGCGCGTCGAACTCGCCCTCGACCTGCGCCACCGCCCCCGCGGCATCGATACCGCCATCGAAGGGCAGGGTCGCCCCCCAGACCTGCGTGCGCTCCTCGTGGCCGAGATCGTCGAAGAACTCGACGAAACCGTCGAGCAGGTCGGCCTTGGTGAACAGTACGTAGACCGGAAAACGCACGCCGAGCTCACCCTGGAGCTCGGCGAGCCGTGCCCGCACCGTCGCGGCGTGGCGCTGGCGCTCGGCGTCGTCCATCGCGATGAACTCGGCGAGGCCGAGGACGACGAAGGCGCCGTTGATCGGCTGGCGCGGTCGCGCCCTGCGCAGCAGCCGCAAAAAGCCCCTCCAGACCGCGCGGTCGGCGGCCTCGTCGCTGTCCTGGGTGGTGTAGCGCCCGGCGGTGTCGAGCAGGATGGCCTCGTCGGCGAACCACCAGTCGCAGTCGCGCGTGCCGCCGACGCCGCGCACCGCCGCCTCCCGGTCCTCGCCGAGCGGAAAGCGCAGCCCGGCGTTCACGAGCGCGGTGGTCTTGCCGGCGCCGGGCGGGCCGATCAGGAGGTACCAGGGCAGTTCGTAGAGGTAGTCCCCGCGGCGCCGGGTGCCCTTGCCGGCGCGTCGCAGGGCGTCGACGGCCTGATCCAGGCGCTCTTCGAGGACGCTCAGCTCGTCCGCCGCGGCGGCGCGGCCGTCGTCGGCCGCGGATGCGCCCAGACCCTCCGCCAGCTCGCCGCGGCGGGCGCGCTCGCGGCGGGCGCGAACCAGCGTGAGCACGCCCCACCCGGCCATGATCACGAGCACGACCAGGAGCCGGGCCCAGCCCGGCCCGAGCGGCCGCGCCCCGGCGACGGCGACGAGCGGACCGACGAACCACACGACCAAGCTGAGGACCAGGGCGCCCACGAGGGTCAGCACCCAGCGCTGTTGCACGAGGGTGGCGAGCTTGCGCATCAGTTCGCACCCCCGCCGCCGCGGGCCACCGCCCCGGCCGGGCGCTTGGGGTGCAGGAGGATCTCGATCCGCCGGTTGCGGGCGCGACCCTCGGCGGTGGCGTTGTCGGCGATCGGCTCGGCCGCGCCGCGGCCCTCGACCGCGACCCGGTCGGGATCGTCGAGGCGCGGGCGGATGACCTCGGCGGCGGCGCGCGCCCGCGCCTCGGACAGGGCCCAGTTCGACGGAAACCGCACGGTACGGATCGGGACGTCGTCCGTATGGCCGACGATGCGCACCGCACCGGGCTCCTCGGCGAGCGCCGCGGTCACGCGCTCGAGGATTCCTCGCGCCCGCTCGGACGGCTCGGCGCTGGCGGAGGCGAACATGTCGAGCGCGCGCAGGCGGACGACGACGGTCTGGCCCTCGGCGAAGACCTCGACGAGCCCGGCCTCGATCTCCGCCTCGAGGAAGCCCTTGAGCGCCGTGAGCGGGCCGGGCTCCGCCTCCGGCGCCGCCGAGCTCGGCGCGGGCGCGGCGGTGGCGGCGTCGGGCAGCGGCACGGGCTCGCGCGCGGCCTCGGGGTCGAGGCGCGGGACCTCGGCGAGCCAAGCCCCGGCGACGTCCGAGCGCACGTTCGAAAGGTGGTTGAGACCGAGATAGGCGAAGGCCAGCACACCGGCCGTCACCGCGGCGACGACCCACAGCGGCAGGCGCCGGCCGAGCGGATCATGGGGGATGTCGAGCCCGCGCCAACGCGGCGACAGCTCGCGCTCGACCGCGCCGCGCTGGTTGCGGATCGTGGCGAAGAGGCCGTTGCGGATGCGCTCCAGCTCGGCCGTGCCCCCGCGTTCGACGCGCAGCCGACCCTCGAAGCCGAGCGCGAGGCAGAGGTAGATCAGCTCCAAGAGCCAGAGCTGGCGCCCCGGCTCGCGGTGCGCCTCGTCCAGCACCTCGTAGAAGCGCTCGCCGCCGACGGCCTCGCGGTCGAAAATGTTGACCATGCTGCGGCGCGCCCAGACGTCGTGGCCGCCCCAGGGGGTGTTCTGGGCGACGTCGTCGATGGTCGCAGCCACGCAGTAGCGCGCCCGGCGGACGGTGCCGCGCGGCAGCTCCAGCCCGCCGGCGCGCTCCTCGAACGCCCGGATCTCGGCGCCGGCGCGCGCGCGCAGGCCTTCGACGTCGCCCTCGTGCGCGGTGCCGCGCACGACGTTGGCGAGCGCGAGCAGCGGCCCGGCCGCGGCGACGAGCGGGTTGCGGGCGGCGAAGCGCTCGACCGGCGCCGCCACACCCTCGCCCGCTCCGGCCGACTCGGGGCGGGCGCCGACGCGGCGGCCGGGCTGCGGGTGGATCACCGTGCGGGCGTCGTCCTCGTCGCCGTCGCCGCCGCTCATGGCCTATTCCCGGATCGCCCAGAGCTCGACCTCGACGCCCGGAAACTCCCCCGCGATGAAGACCGCGAAGGCGCCGGATCGGCGCATGCGCCGCCAGTACTCGCTCGACGAATCGAGCTCGAAGTAGGTGGTGCCGCGGTGGAACGGGATCTGCCGCGGCGCCACCGGCAGCGGCCGCACGGCGATGCCCGGCAGCGCCGAGTTCACCAGATCGCGGATCTCCTCGACGGGGCCGATCTTGCACTGGCGGGGAAAGTGCGCGCGCAGCTTCTCCGCCGGCATCTCCGCCTTGACCGCCAGCACGAACGACGCCTCGTCGAGGAGCGAGCGGTCCTCGGGCATGCCGACGCGGATGCCGTATTTGCGTTCGTGCAGCGGGATCGGCACGGCCGGGCGGGTGAACTCGGCCTTGAACAGCTGGCGCAGCACGCCCATGACGCCGCCGAGCGTGTTCTCCAGGTCGTCGTGGCGGTAGCTCGGCAGCGCCGGCGCCTTGCGGTCCGGCGCGAAGAAGGTGGCGAACTCGCCCGCCATCGCCGCGCAGGTGGTGTAGAGCCGCTCGGGATGGAGTTCGCGCAGCCGGGCGTAGTGCTCGAACACCGGGATGTAGCGGTTGACCGCCTGCAGGAGCAGGAAGTCCGCGACCTCACTCACCCCCTGGCCGCTCTCGGCGGCGCGGCCGGCGAGCCCCTCGCCGCGGGCGTTCAGGAGGCCGTTGAGTTCGTCGACGAAGCCGGTGAGCGCCGCGTGCGCGCTGCAGTGCAGGCACGGCGGGACGTAGTCCTCGTCGAGCACGATCGCGCGGTCGGCGCGCAGCTCCGCGATGCGGGCGAGGCCGAGCGTGGTGTAGCCGCTCAGATCCTGGCCCTCGAGCCCGAGCGTCAGGTTCATCCGGCCGATCCGAATCGCCGCGGCCTCCTCGGCGCCGGTGTTGGTGTCCAACGCCTCGTGGTCGTCGGGGCGGTAGCGCGTGATCGTGCGGCGGCCGTCGAGGTTGACCTCGGCGTGGCCGGGCTGGCGCAGCGGCAGGCAGAGATGCACGATCGCGCCGCGCGTGCCCTCGGGTGCCCGCAGCGGGGTCGGCGGCGCGACGTCGTCGGGCAGCCGGAACGGCGTGCCGTCGGCCATGACGCCGGCGGCGCTCGTGAGCCCGAACTGGCCGCTCTCCAACAGCCCGCGGTTGAGCGCGAGCTCGCTCAGCCCCCAGGCGTGGGGCACGAGGCCGTCGCTGCGCCCGCGCACGAGATGTTCGACGTAGCGCTCGAACTGCTGGAAATGCTGCGGTCGGAGGAACATGCCCTCGGACCAGACGACCTTGCTGTGCCACGCCATGCCCGCGTTCGCTTCTTCCCTCGTCCGCGGCTCGCCCCCGGCTCAGGGGGTCGAAAGGGTGATCGTTCGCGCCTCCACCGCGACCTCGACGGGGACCGTTCCGCCGTCCGCCGCCGCGGCGGACAGCGCGAGCACATCGCGCCAGTCGGCGCGGTCGATGTCGCGGAACGCGGCGAGCGCGCCGACGTAGCCGACGCCCGGCGCCAGCGGCCAGTCGCGGCTCACCGGCTCGCCGGGCCGCACGGTCACCTCCGTCGTCGCGATGAGGTCCCCGCCGAGGCTGGCCTCGGCGTCGTCGTAGAGCGCGAAGAAGCCGGCCTGGCGAAAGCGCGCCGGGTCCTCGAGGGCGTAGAGGCGGACGACGACCGGCGTCGCGGTGCCGTCGGGAAGCGGGTTGAGCTCGCGCGCGGGCGTCAC
>JAAAPF010000261.1 GCA_009908425.1 Alphaproteobacteria bacterium | reverse complement strand
GGCGGCGACGCCCGTCGCAGCGGGGTCGGCCCGGCGCCCGGCGTTGCCGCCGCCCGTGCCCGCCGCGGCCCGGGCGGCCCGCAGCAGATCCTCAGGCGCCCGCTCGCGCACCGCCGTCGGTTGGGCCGCGGCGGGGGCGTCCGCGCGCTCACCGCCGGCGACCGGGCGCAGGCGCCGGATGGCGCTCTCGGCCCGCTCGACGGTGAGGTCGAGGGCGGTGACGAAGGCCTGCAGGCGGTCGCGCTCGGCGCGGAAGGCCCGCAGGCGTCGCTGCACCAGCGCCAGATGCACGATGGTGGCGACGAGCAAACCGCAGATGACGAGATCGAACACGCGCTCAACCATGGCCTTTCTCCTCGTCGCGGGCGCGCCGGTCGACCCGCACCGCGAGGTGGTCGCCGGTGCGGCCGATGAAGCCCTTGAACATCGCGACGTGACCGCTGCGCACGACCACCTCGCTGTCGGCGGAAGCGTTGAGGTCGAGGACGGTGCCGACCTCCAGGTTCAAGGCGTCGCGCAGCGCGACCACCTGCTCGTCGAGCACCGCCTCGAGCTCGACGTCGGTGCCCATGATCTCCTGCGCCAGATGACCCTCCCAGATCGAGTCGCGCCCGAAGCGCTCGCCCATGAACCCCTGCAGCAGCAGATCGCGGACCGGCTCCAGGGTGGCGTAGGGCAGCAGCACGTCGATGCAGCCGCCGCGCTCCTCCATGTCGACGCGGAGCTTGAACACCACCGCGGCGTTGCCGGGTCGCGCGATCGCGGCGAAGCGCGGGTTGGTCTCCAGCCGCTCGAAGGCGAAGCCGACCTCGCAGATGGGCGCGAAGGCGATGCCGAAGTCGTGCAGGACCAGGTTCACCAGCCGGGTGACGAGGTGCTGCTCGATGGTGGTGTAGTGCCGGCCCTCCACCCGCATCGGCGCGGTGCCCCGGCGTCCGCCCAGGAGCACGTCGACGATCGAGTAGATCATCGCGCTGTCGACCGTCAGCAGGCCGTGGTTGTCCCACTCCACCGCCCGAAAGACGCTGATCATCGCCGGCAGCGGCACCGCGTTCAGGTAGTCGCCGAAGCGCAGCGACGTGATGTTCTCGATGCTGACGTCGACGTTCTCGGAGGTGAAGTTGCGCAGGCTGGTGGTGAGGATGCGGACCAGCCGGTCGAAGACGATCTCCAACATCGGCAGCCGCTCGTAGGCGACGCTGTTGGTGTTGGCGAGCGCCAGCACGCCGGACTGACTGGCGGTGCCGGGTCGTTCCTCGACGCCCAACAGGCTGTCGATCTCGTCCTGGTTGAGAACGCTGTCCTGGGGTTCGTGTTCGGCGTTGCCGCCGTCGTTACCGGCGTGGTCCGCCTTGGCGGGGGCCCGGCGCGCGGCGAGGTCGTCCTCCGGCGCAGCGGCGGCGCGGCCGTCGCCGGCGAGCGCCGCCCATTCCGCGGCCATCGCCGCCTGGTCGCCGTGGTCCCCGGCGTTACCGTCGCCGGCGTTACCGTCGTCGTCGGGTCCGGTCATCGCTCGTCCTCGTTGTCGCGGCTCGGCCTATTGGACCAGCATTTCCTTGAAGAGCACGTCGCGGACTTCCGCCGGGGCGATGGCCCGGTGGATGCGGACGTGCAGATCTTCCTTGAGGCGGAACATCGAGCCCGGTCCGCGCAGCTCCGCCGCGGTCAGCGTCCGCAGGTAGAGCTGGAAGCTGTCGACGATGCGCGGCGCCAGCTGGTCGATGCGCTCGGCGGTGCGCTCGTCGGTGACCTCCACCGCGAGCGACAGCTTCAAAAAGCGGGTGCCACCGTCGTCGCTCACCAGGTTCACCAGCAGCTGCGGCAGGTCGACGAAGATCGGATCGCCGGCGGGCGCCCCGGCGCCCCCGTCGTCACCGCCCGCGGCCTGCTCCGAGGCGGCCGCGCCGTCCGCCGCCGCGGCGCCGCCTTGCGCGCTCGGCGCCGCGGCGGCGAAGAGCCCGAGCGCCCAGGCGGCGCCGACCCCGGCCCCCGCCAGCACGACGACGCCCACCAGCGCGATCAGCGGGAGCTTCGACTTGGTCTTCGACGCCGCGCCGTCGCCGGCGGCCTCGTCCGTCATGTCGCCACCTCGGCCATCGGGTTGCGGACCAACGGCGGCGACGATGCGCCCGCAAGGTTAACGCCTCCTTGCCGCGCGGCCGGTCGTGCCGGGTCGGGCAGGGCTTGCCGGTGACGGCCGCCGGCGGGGTCGCGCCGGGGCGACGGTGCCGACGGTTTTCGGCGGGGCCGCCACGCTGGCACGGCCTTTGCCAGCGGCGGGGTGAACCGGCAGCGGAGCGCCGCGGATGGAGAACACCGGCTACGTCGCCCTCAGCCGCCAGCTGGCGTTGCAGAACCAGCTATCGGTGCTGGCCCACAATATCGCCAACGCCAACACCACCGGCTTTATGGGCGACGACCTGACCTTCCAGCAGGTGCTCACCCGCGCCGAGCCCGGCCGCACCATCGCCTTCGTGCAGGACCTGACGCCCGAGCCCGACTTGAGCGAGGGCGAGTTGCGCATGACCGGGAGCCCCTTGGACTTCGCGATCGGCCGCGACGGCATGTTCGCGGTCCAGACCGAAGGCGGCGTGCGCTACACCCGCGCCGGCCATTTCCGCCTCGATCAGGACAACCGGCTGGTCACCTTCGACGGCGATCCGGTGCTCGGCGTCGACGATCGGCCGATCCGCCTGCCCGGTGCGGTCGACGCGCTCGAGGTCGGCACGGACGGCACGCTGTCGATCGACGGCGAGGTCGTCGGCCAGTTCCGCCGCGCCAGCTTCGAGGAGCCCGAGCGCTTCGAGCGCGAGGGTGCGATGCTGTTCCGGACGGACGAGGCCCCGGGCGTCGCCGCGGACGCCGAGATCCACCAGGGCGCGCTGGAGGCCTCCAACGTCGAGCCCATCCTGGCGATGACCCGGCTGATGGAGACGAACCGGGCCTTTCAAAAGACCCAAAAGCTCATCGAGACGCAACACGACATGACCCGCAAGGCGGTCGAGCGTCAGCTCGACGTCCGCGGCTGAGGAGGCGAGCCATGCGCGCGCTCAACATCGCTGCGACCGGGATGATGGCGCAGCAGCTCTACGTCGAGACGATCTCCAACAACATCGCCAACATGACGACCACCGGCTACAAGCGCCGCCGGCCGGAATTCCAGGATCTGCTCTACCAGAGCCAGCGGCGGATCGGGGCGCAGACCTCGGACGTCGGCACGATGGTGCCGGCCGGCGTGCAGGTCGGGCTCGGCGTCAAGCCGGCCGCGGTCTACCGCGTGCACGAGCAGGGCGATCTGCAGAACACCGAGAACCGTCTCGACCTGGCCATCCAGGGGCAGGGCTTCTTCGTCATCGACATGCCGAACGGCGAGAGCGGCTACACCCGCAGCGGGCAGTTCCAGATCAGCCCCGACGGCCTCTTGGTCAACGCCGACGGCTACCCGCTCGCCCCCGCCATCGAGATCCCCGAGGACGCGGTCGAAGTCTCCATCAACCAGTCCGGCGTGGTCGAGGTGAAGTTCAAGGGGGAGGTCGACACCGTCGAGGTGGGCCGAATCGAGCTCGCCACCTTCGTCAATCCGGTCGGACTGGAGGCGATCGGCAACAACATGTTGCTGGAGACCACCGCCTCGGGGCCGGCCACGATCGCGGCGCCGGGCACGGAGAACGCCGGGCCGGTGCTGCAGGCGTTCCTGGAGAGCTCCAACGTCGATCCGGTGACCGAGATGACGACGCTGATCACCGCGCAGCGCGCCTACGATCTTAACTCCAAAGTGATCAAGGCGGGCGATGAGATGATGGCGACGGTCACACAGTTGAGGTGAACCATGCCCCGGCGCGCCCGCCGGCTCTCCGCCGTCCTCCTCGTCCTCGCCGCCACGCTGATCGCGCCGGCGGCGGCGCTGGAGCTGGCGCCCGGTCAGGCCTTCGACCGCAGCGCGGCCGAACGTCTCCTCGGTCCGCCCCTGGCCCGCGCGCTCGGCGCCGAGAAGGTCCGCGTGTTCGTCGAGACGCCCCGGCTGCCGCTGGGCAACCCTTATCCCGAGGTTTGCACGCTCGCGGTCGCCGACGTCCATCCGACGACCGACGACGGCTTCATCGCCGTCGTCACCATCACCGTCGGCGAGCGGACGCCGATGGAGTTGGTGCTGCGCGGGAGGGCCGACCGTCTGGTCGGCGTGCCGGTACCCAAGGGCCGCCTCGCCGCCGGCAGTCGCCTGGAGGCGGACGCCTTCGAGACCCGCTGGCTGCCCGAGCGCCGGGTGCGCGGGCAGTGGGTGCGCCGGCTCGCCGCCCTCGACGGCCGCGAGGCCCACCGCGTGCTGCTCGCCGGCCAGCCGGTGGCGAAGGAGGCCGTCGGCGCCCGCCGGCTGGTGCGACGCGGCGAGCGGGTGAGCCTGGTCTTCGTCGACCACGGCCTGCGGCTGGAGGCCAGCGGCATCGCCCGCGGCGACGCCGGCATGGACGAGGTCGTCGAGGTCAAGAACGAGCGCTCGGGAACCGTCGTGACCGGGCGCGTCCGCGCCGCCGGCCGCGTCCACGTGGAGAAGCCCCGATGATCCGCCGGCTCGCCCCCGCCCTGGCCGCCGCGGCGGCGCTCGCGCTCGCCGGCTGCAACGCCGGCGAACGCATCCGTAACGTCGGGCGGGCCCCGGACCTGTCGCCGATCGAGAACCCGCAGCGCAGCGAGGGCTACCAGCCGGTCTCGATGCCGATGCCGCCGCCGGAGCCGCAGAGCCCGACCCAGTCGAACTCGCTGTGGCGCACCGGCGCGCGCGGCTTCTTCAAGGATCAGCGGGCGCGGCGCGTCGGCGACATCCTCACCGTCGACGTCACCATCGCCGACGAGGCCCGGCTCAACAACCAGACGACGCGCTCGCGCGACAACAGCGACAACCTCGGCATCCAGGGGCTGTTCGGCGGCGAGCAGGTGCTCGACAACGCGCTGGCCGACAGCTTCGAGCCCGAGGCCGCGGTCGATCTGTCGAGTTCGATGTCCAACCAGGGCCGGGGCAGCGTCTCCCGCGACGAGGAGATCGAGCTCCAGGTCGCCGCGGTCATCGTCCAGGTGCTGCCCAACGGCAATCTGGTGATCCAGGGGCGCCAGGAGGTCCGGGTCAACTTCGAGAAGCGCGAACTGATCATCGCCGGCATCGTGCGGCCGGAGGACATCAGTCCGACCAACACCATCCCCCACGACCAGATCGCCGAGTTGCGGGTCGCCTACGGCGGCGCGGGCCAGATAAGCGACGTCCAGCAGCCGCGCTACGGCTCGCAGGTGCTCGACATCCTGCTACCGTTTTGAGCCCTCGGGCCAGGGCGTGCAGCGCAGCGCCCGGCCCCCCAGGCGCTCGAAGCTGCGCTCGCGACAGGTGAGCACCAGCACCTGCACCGTCTCGCCGGCGAGGGTGAGCGCGTCGAACATGCGCTCGATGCGGCGATCGTCGGAGAAGACGATGGCGTCGTCGAGGACGACCGGCATCTCGCGGTCGCGCTCGGCCATCAGCCTCGCGAAGCCGAGACGGGTCAGGATCGCGAGTTGCTCGCGGGTGCCGCCGCTCAGGCGCGCGAGGTCGTCGCCGCGCTCGCCGCGGGTGAGCGTCGCCGGCGCGAAGTCGGGCGCGAGCGCCAGCTCGGCGTCGGGCAGTACGGCGCGCACCAGCGGGCGCAGCTGGGCGAGCACCGGTGCGGTGTAGCGTTCACGGGCGCTGCGATCGGCCTCCTCGAGGGCGCCGACGAGGGCGTCGAGGGCGGCGACGTGGGCGGCGAAGGCCGCTTCACGGCGGGCCCAGAAGGTGCGTTCTTCGCGGGCGGCCGCCCGCCGTTCGTCGAGGCCCTCCGCCTGCGCGGCGCGCAGCTCGCCCACCAGCCCCTCGCGTTCGCGCGCGATGCGCTCGCGCTCGTCGCGGCGGTTGCGGGCGGTTTCCTGCAGCCGGCGCAGCTGCGCCTCGGCGGCGGCGACGTCGCCGGCTTCGCGCTCGGCCCGGGCGTGGGCGACGAGCGACGCCTCGCGGGCACGGCGCGCGGTGACGAGCCGGGCCTCGGCGGAGGCGAGGGTGTCCGGCCAGTCGACCTCGGGGCCGAGCTCGGCCTCGAGCTCGGCCCAGCGCTCCTCCAAGAGCGTCGCCTCGGCGGCGGCCCGGGCGGCGCTCTCGCGCGCCGCGTGGGCCTCTTCCAGGCGCGCGCGCCACCCCGCCTCGGTCTCGGCGAGCGCGCTGTAGGCCGCCTCCTCCGCCGCCTGGGCGTCGGCCAGCGCCGGGGCCGCGTCGTCGCGCTCGGCGAGCCGGCGCTGCTTGACGTCGACCTCGCGGGCGAGGGCGTCGAGGCCGTCGGGGGTGAGGCGGTCGCGCTCGCGGGCGAGCTCGCCGGCGCGGGCGTCCAGGCGCTCGGCGGTGCGCAGCCGCTCCCGCGCCGCCGCCACGTCCGCCACGCCGTGGACGGCGAGGGCCTGCGCCAAGGCGTGCTCGGCCTCCTCGACGGCGAGCTCGACCGCGGCGGTGTCCTTCGAACCGCCGGGCGCGATCACCAGCTCGCCGATGCCGTCGAGCGCCAGCACCGTGGGCCCGGCCAGCGGGCGGGTCTCGCCGTCGGCGAGGGCGTGCTCGTCGAGGCGGACCCGACCGCCGGCATCCGCGGCGTAGCGGACGGTGAGGCTCGGCCGCACGGCGTCGCGGCCGGCGCAGGCCTCGCGCCGGACGTCGCGCAACCGCTCGAGCTCCGCCAACGTCGCCGGCGTCAACTCGATCTCGCCGCGCTCGGCGAGGGCGCGGGCGCGCTCGGCCTCGGCGGCGCGGGCGCGCTCGAGTCGGGCGCGCAGCTCGACGATCTCGCCCGCCGCCGCCACCGCCGCCGCCGCCTTCTGGGCCCGCTCGCGCCGCCGGCGCGCGGTGTCGAGGACGGCGCGGCGGGCGTCGCGCTCGCGGCGGGCGGCGGCCTCGACCTCGTCGGCCCGCTGCCGCCGGTGCGCGGTGTCGTGGCGGGCGGCGTCGGCGCGGTCGCGCCGCTCGCGCAGGGCGCGGGCCTGGCTCTGGCGGTCGCGCACCGCGTCGAGGGCGGTCGCCGCGCGGTTCTCCTC
>JAAAPF010000086.1 GCA_009908425.1 Alphaproteobacteria bacterium | reverse complement strand
GGCGGGCACGACCCGGCGGCGCCGGCCGGGGCTCACGTCGCGGCCGGCGCCGGGCCCAGCAGCGGCTGGCCGGTCATCGCGGCGGGCCGAGCCACGCCCATCAGCGCCAACACCGTCGGCGCGACGTCGGCGAGCCGGCCCGGGTGCAGCGCCGCATCCTTCGGCCCGCCCACCAGGACGCAGGGTACCGGGCTTAGGGTGTGGGCGGTGTGCGGCCCGCCGGTCTCGGGATCCTTCATGATGTCGCAATTGCCGTGATCGGCGGTGACGATGAAGGTCGCGCCGACCTTCTCACCGGCGGCCAGCGCCTCGCCGAGGCAGCCGTCGACGGTCTCGACGGCCTTGATCGCCGCCTCCAGCACGCCCGTATGGCCGACCATGTCGGGGTTGGCGAAGTTGCAGAGGATGAAGTCGTAGCCGCCGCTCTCGATCGCTTCCACGAGCCGGCGGCCGACCTCCGGCGCCGACATCTCGGGCTTCTGGTCGTAGGTGGCGACGTCCTTCGGCGACTGCACGAGCGAGCGCTCCTCCCCCTCGAAGGCGATCTCTTCACCGCCGTTGAAGAAGAAGGTGACGTGCGGATACTTCTCGGTCTCGGCGAGCCGCAGCTGCGTCTTGCCGTGGCGGCCGAGCACCTCGCCCAGGATGTCCTCGAGCGTCTCGGGCGGGAACAGCGGCTGCATGAAGCGGTTGAGCCCGGCGCCGTACTCGACCAGCGCGAGCGCCGGGCGGTGGACGTCGTAGTCGCCACGGTCGAAGCCGCCGAAGTCGGTGTCGAACAGCGCCAACAGGATCTGGCGAATGCGGTCGGCGCGGAAGTTGGCCGCGAGCACGCCGTCGCCGGCGCCCATCCCGCCGTAGTCGCCGACGACCGTGGCGTGGATGAACTCGTCGCCCTCGCCACGCTCGTAGGCCTGCGCGATCGCCGCCAGCGGGTCGTCGGCGCGGAACTCGGCCTCGCCGCGCACGATCGCCGCGAAGGCCTCGGCCGTCCGTTCCCAGCGCTTGTCGCGGTCCATGGCGTAGTAGCGCCCGATGACGGTGCCGATGCGCACGCCCTCGACGCCCCCGACGCTGGCGAGAAAACGCTTCATGTAGTCGTGGCCGGCCTGGGGCGGGGTGTCCCGGCCGTCGGTGAAGGGGTGGACCACGACCTCGATGCCGGCCTCGGCGAGTGCACGCGCCAGCGCGGCGATCTGGTCCTGGTGGGAGTGCACGCCGCCCGGCGACAAGAGGCCCATCAGATGGGCGCGGCCGCCGCGCTCGCGCAGCGTGGCGACGTAGGCCTGGAAATGCGGGTTGTCGTGGACCTTGCCGTCCTGAAGCCCCTCGTCGACCCGCGGCAGGTCCTGCAGCACGACCCGGCCGGCGCCGAGGTTCATGTGGCCGACCTCGGAGTTGCCGAACTGGCCTTCCGGCAGGCCGACATGCGGGCCGTCGGTGCGCAGGAGCGTGTGGGGGTGCTCACGCCAAATGCGGTCGAAGTGCGGCGTGCGGCCGAGGGCGACGGCGTTGTCCGCCGTCTCCTCGCGGTGGCCCCAGCCGTCGAGGATGACGAGCACGACCGGCGATTGCGTCATGGAACCTCGTCCCGTTGCGATGGTGGAAGGTTAACGAATGTCGCGGGCCGCGACCAGCGGCGCCGCACGGGGTCAGCCGACGTCGAGCACGACCTTGCCGGTGCTGCGGCGCTGCTCGAGCTGGGCCAGCGCCGCCGCCGCCTCGGCGAGCGGGAAGCGGCGCGAGACGTGGGGGTGCAGGCGGCCCTCGGCGTACCAGCCGAGCAGCGTCGTCAGCCCGGCGGCGAGCCGCGCCGGATCGCGGCGCCGGTAGCCGCCCCAGTAGAAGCCGATGGCGGCGACGTTCTTCACCAACAACCGGTTGGCCTTGATGGTGGGCAGGTCGCCGGCGGCGAAGCCGATGACCAGATAGCGCCCCTCCCAGGCCAGACAGCGCAGGCTGATCTCGCCGAGCTCGCCACCGACCGGATCGAAGCAGACGTCGACGCCGCGGTTCTCGGTCAACGCCAGAACGCGGGCGCGGACGTCCTCGCTCGCCGTGTCGATGGTGGCCGCCGCGCCGCGGCGGCGGGCGAGCTCGAGGCGCTCCGCACCACGCGCGGTGGCGATGACCCGCGCCCCCATGGCGACGCCGACCTCGACCGCGGTGAGCCCGACCCCGCCGGCGGCGCCGTGCACCAACAGCGTCTCGCCCGCGCGCAGCCCGGCGCGCCACGCCAGCGCGCCGTGGGCGGTGCCGTAGGCGATCGGAAAACCGGCGGCGACGTCGTCCGCCACGGCGTCGCCGATCGGGACGACGTCGACGGCGCGGGCCTTGGCCACCTCCGCGAACGCGCCGTGGTCGACGACGGCGAGCACGCGCTCGCCGAGCTCGAAGCCGGCCACGTCGGCGCCGACCGCGCGGACGCGGCCGGCCAGCTCCATGCCGGGGGTGAAGGGCAGCGTGGGCTTCTCCTGGTACGTGCCGCGGGTCATCAGGATGTCGGCGAAGTTCAACGCCGCCGCGCGGACGTCGATCGTGACCTCGTCGAGCCCGGGCGTCGGCTCCGCGACCTCCTCGAACGTCAGCGCCGCGGGACCGTCGAGCCGGCGGCAGAGGATGGCGCGCATGACCCTTCCTTCGATGGCTGGCGGGCGAGCCTCGATGCTTGGCGGAGCGCGGCCGCGGTGGCAAGAACCGGGGTCATGCACGAGCCCCGGATGCGCGGCTATTTCGGCATCGGCGCGGAGCGCATCAGCAAGGCGATGAACCTCGGCACGCTGATGCGCACCGCCCACGCCTTCGGCGCGAGCTTCGCCTTCGTCGTCGACGCCACCTACGCCGTGCGCGAGGCCAAGTCCGACACCTCCGCGGCCGCCGGCCAGCTGCCGATCTACGACGTGCCGAACGCGGCGGCGCTGCAGCTGCCGAAGAAGTGCCGGCTGATCGGGGTCGAGCTCACCGACGACGCGGTCGATCTGCCGAGCTTTCGCCACCCGGCCCAGGCCGCCTACGTGCTCGGTCCCGAGCGCGGCGAGCTCAGCGCCGAGATGCAGGCACGCTGCGCCCACATCGTGCGCATCCCCACCCGCTTCTGCGTCAATCTCGGCGTCGCCGGCGCGATCGTGATGTACGACCGCGCGCTGTCGCTCGGCCGCTTCGCCGAGCGTCCGGTCCACGCCGACGGCCCGCCCGCAGAGGCCACACCGTCGCGGCGGCGCCTGCCTTGAGCCGCGCCGCGGGTCGTCTCGTGCGGCGCCCGGCGCGCGCGGGCGAGATGAAGATCATCGGGTCGGTGCGACCTTGACCGGCGTCGCGACGACGACGGTCGGCGAGGTGGTTTCGAGACCCGTGGCAAACGGTTTTGCGACGACGACTGACGGCCGTGGTCGCCTACACCGGCAGGCTCGGCCGGGTCGCGGCGTGGCGGCGCTCGATGACGTCCCAGATCTCGCCTTCGAGGCTCACGCTATCGAAGCGGTCGATCTCCTGCAGGCCGGTCGGGCTGGTGACGTTGATCTCGGTGAGGTAGCCGCCGATGACGTCGATGCCGGTGAAGATCAGCCCCTGGCGGTGGAGCGTCTCGCCGATCGCCTCGCAGATCTCGCGGTCGCGCCTGGTGAGCTCGGCCTTCTCCGCCCGGCCGCCGACGTGGAGGTTGGCGCGAGTCTCGTCCGCGGCCGGCACGCGGTTGACGGCACCGCGGGCCTCGCCATCGACCAGGATGATGCGCTTGTCGCCCTCCCGGATCGCCGGCAGGTAGCTCTGCACCATCAAGGGCTCGCGCGTCGCGGCGTAGAGCGTCTCGAGCAGGCTGTTGAGGTTGGGGTCCTCGGGTTTGAGGTGGAAGATGCCCGCACCGCCGTTGCCGTAGAGCGGCTTGACGATGACGTCGCCGTGCTCACGGCGGAACGCCTTGATCTCCTCGGCGTCGAAGGTGATCAACGTCGGCGGCATCAGCTCGTGGAAGTGGGTGACGAAGAGCTTCTCGGGGGCGTTTCTGACCGAGGTCGGGTCGTTCACCACCAGCGTGCCGGGATGGATGCGGTCGAGGAGATGCGTGCAGCCGATGTACTGCATGTTGAAGGGCGGGTCCTGGCGCATCAGCACGACGTCGACGCCCTGCAGATCGAGCACCTCGGGCGCGCCCAGGCGGGCGGGAACGTCGCCCTGGCGCGAGACCTCCATCGGCCGGGCGCGGGCGACGATGCGGCCCTGGCGGTAGGTCAGATCGGTCGGCAGGTAGTGGTAGAGCGCATGGCCGCGCCGTTGGGCCTCGAGGACGAGCGCGAAGGTGCTGTCGGCGTCGGGCACGATCGTGGCCACCGGATCCATCTGGATCGCCACCGCCAGGCTCATCGTCGCTCCCTCCGCTTGACACCCCCGGGGTGGCTCCGTGTCTTGAACCCAAGCATCGCCGGGAGCAAGAGATGGCCTACGACGACCAGAACGTGTTCGCGAAGATCCTCCGGGGGGAGATCCCCTGCAAGAAGGTCTACGAGGACGAGTTCGCGCTCGCTTTCCACGACATCAACCCGATGGCGCCGGTGCACGTGCTGGTGATTCCGAAGGGGCCCTACGTCTCCTTCGCCGACTTCGCGCGCGAGGCCGACGCCGAGACCGTCGCCGGGTTCTTCCAGGCGGTGAACACGACCGCGCGCGAACTCGGCCTCGACCCTCAGGGCTACCGCATCCTCGCCAACCACGGCCCCACCGCACGCCAGGAGGTCCAGCACTTCCACGTCCACATCTTCGGCGGCACCGATCTCGGCCCGATGATCTCCCGCGTCGGCGGGTGACGGGCGGGAACCGGGGTCGGCGGCCGCCGTTCGCCGCACGACAGTCGCATCGGAGGTTTCGCATGTCCCCCTTGATGTCGCTCGTCCGCCTCGCGGCGCTCGCCGCCGTCGCCGTCCTCGCCGCCGGTACGGCCCGTGCCCAGCTCCCCGGCCCGCTGGTCGACGCGGCCTGGCTCGAGGCCCACCGAGGCGAGGTCCGGGTGGTCGAGGTCCACCCCGACGCGCCCGGCGACGCCACCATCCCCGGCGCCGCGGTGGTGGGCATGGACCAGCTGCGCGCGAGCCGCGACGTCGGCGCCGAGCGCTTCGACCGCCTGAGCCTGCCGCCGGCGGCCTTCGAGGCGCTGATGGCCGAGGCCGACGTCGACGCCGACGACCGCGTCGTCGTCGCCTGGACCGGCGCGGGCGCGTCGGGCGCCTCCGACGCGGCCTATCTCTACTGGCAGCTGCGCCATTACGGGCACGACGCGGTGGCGCTCCTCGACGGCGGCGTCGCCGCGGTGGCCTCGCTGGCCGAGACGATGGCGGCGCCGGCGCGGGCCGACGGCCCCGCCTTCGCCGCCGAGCCGAGGAGCGGGTTCAACATCACCACGCCGGAGCTGGCCACCCTCGTCGCCCAGGGTCGCCCCGCGCTGGTGGACAACCGCCCGCTCGCCTTCCACGTCGGTCTCGCCCAGAAGAGCTACGTCGCGCGGCCCGGTCACATCCCCGGCTCGGGCATCTTCCCGTTCAAGTTCATGGTGCAGGCCGGCGAGGCGCCGCTGTTCCACGGCCGCGAGCGCTTCGCCCGGCTCGCCGAGGATCTGGGTGTGCCGTCGCGCGAGCCGCTGATCGTCTATTGCAACAGCGGGCGGGTCTCGGCGCTCGGCTGGTTCGTCCTGAACGAGCTCGTCGGCCGCGACGCCGTCCTCTACGACGGCTCGCTGCACGCCTGGGCCCAGGACCAGGCGCGGCCGATGACCACGGCGATGGCGCGGTGAGGGGACCCGCGGTCGGCCTCAATCCGCGCCGGTGAGACGCCGGTAGGCATCGACGACCTCGTCCCTGGTGACCTGGAACCACTCGCTGCCGCCGCCCTCCAAGCGGCGCTCGCGAAGCTGGAACCAGGCGTGGAGGCCGCGTTCGAGGGCACCCGCGTCGTCGGTGTGGAAAACGGCGACGAGACGGGGCTTGTCGGGCGTCGACGTGGTGATCTGCGCGGCCACGCGCGCGACCGCGTCGCCGTCGGCGCGGCCGATCTTCAAACGGTCGGGTGCACACGCATAGCCGTAGGCGTAAACGCAAGGTCGGCCGGTGCCGAACTCGCACAGCTCGCGGGTGTCCACCGTCGTCGCGACCTCGGCCACCAGGGCGTCGTCGTCCTCCGCGGCGACCGCCGCGGTGACGACCCCGGCTCGGAGCTCCTCGACGACGGCCGCCGGAACGTCCTGGCCCTGGGTCACGTCGTCCTCACCGAACCCGAAGGTGGGACCGTCCCGCAAGGCCTGCGCCATCCTGGCGACGGCCCGTGCCCGCACCGCCTCGTCGTCGGTCGTGTTGAAATCCTGCAGCGCCTTGGTGAACTTCGCCCGTTGTCCCGCGAGCTTGTTCGCCATCGTCGTCGCCGTCTCCCACGCCGCCCTCGCCGGCGATTCTCAAGCCGGCTGGAGGCTCGCCGGCGCCTTGATCCCGGCGTGGTCGAGCTCGCGGCGGATGGTGGCCTTGAGGTGCTCGAGCCCCGCTTCGTCCCTGGCCTCGGCGCGGGCGACGACGACCGCCTGGGTGTTGGAGGCGCGCATCAGCCACCAGCCCTCGGGCGTGGTCACCCGCACCCCGTCGACGTCGACGACCTCCGCACCCTCGGCGGCGAGGCGCTCCTTGACCTCGCGGATGACGTCGAACTTGCGCTCGTCCGGGCAGTCGATGCGGATCTCGGGGGTGTTGACCACGTCCGGCATGGCGTCGCGCCAGTCGGCCGCCGTCTTGTCGCCGCGGGCCAGCACGTCCAGGAGGCGCACCGCGACGTAGAGCGCGTCGTCGTAGCCGTAAAAGTTGTCGTTGTAGAAGATGTGGCCCGACATCTCGCCCGACATCGGCGCGTTCAGCTCGGCCATCTTGGCCTTGATGAGGGAGTGGCCGGTCTTCCACATCAACGGCCGACCGCCCATGGCCGCGATGGCGTCGAAGAGCGTCTGCGACGCCTTGACGTCGGCGATGATCTTGGCGCCCGGATAGCGCGGCAGCAGATCCGAGGCCAGGATCTGGATGAGCTGATCGCCCCACAGGATGCGGCCGCGGCCGTCGACGACGCCGATGCGGTCACCGTCGCCGTCGAAGCCGATGCCGATCTCGGCCCCGGTCGCCTGCACGCGCTCGATCAACGCTT
>JAAAPF010000222.1 GCA_009908425.1 Alphaproteobacteria bacterium | reverse complement strand
GGCCTCGTCGTAGCCCAGCGTCGCCAGCGCCTGCGGCACCATGCGGTTGATGATCTTGAAGTAGCCGCCGCCGGCGAGCTTCTTGAACTTCACCAGCGCGAAGTCGGGCTCGATGCCGGTGGTGTCGCAGTCCATCACCAGGCCGATGGTGCCGGTGGGCGCGATCACCGACACTTGCGCGTTGCGCACCCCGAAGCGCTCGGCGAGCTCGAGCGCCCGGTCCCAGGAGGCGCGGGCGGCGCCGGCGAGCTCGGGCAGGGGGCAATTGACCTCGTCGAGGGCGACGGGGGCGGTGTGCAGCCGCTCGTAGCCCTCGGTGAGGCCGTGGGCGGCGCGGCGGTGGTTCCTGAGCACCCGGAGCGTGGCGTCGCGGTTGGCCTCGTAGCCGGCGAAGGGGCCGAGCTCACCCGCCATCTCGGCCGAGCTGCCGTAGGATGTCCCGGTCATGATGGCGGTGAGCGCGCCCGCGAGGGCGCGACCCTCGTCGCTGTCGTAGCCGAGGCCCAAGGACATCACGAGCCCGCCGAGATTGGCGTAGCCGAGGCCGAGGGTGCGGTAGCGCCAGGAGAGCTCGGCGATCTTGGCGGCGGGGAACTGCGCCATGAGGACGGAGATCTCGAGCACGATCGTCCAGAGGCGGACGGCGTGCATGTAGCGCTCGAGGTCGAAGCCGTCCTTCGTGCGGAAGGCCATCAGGTTCAACGACGCCAGGTTGCAGGCGGTGTCGTCGAGGAACATGTACTCCGAGCACGGGTTCGAGGCGTTGATGCGGCCGGCCGCCGGGCAGGTGTGCCAGTCGTTGATGGTGGTGTCGAACTGGATGCCCGGATCGGCCGACGACCACGCCGCCAGCGCCACCTTGTCCCAGAGCTCGCGGGCCTTGAGGGTCCTGGCGGGCTTGTGGTCGATGCGGCGCGTCAGCGTCCACTCGCCGTTGCCGACCACCCGGTTCAAGAAGTCGTCGGTGACGCGGATCGAGTTGTTGGAGTTCTGCCCGGAGACGGTGAGATAGGCGTCGCTGTCCCAGTCGGTCGAAAAGGTCGGCACCTCGATCGAGCGGTAGCCCTGCCGGGCGTAGAGGATCGCGGTCTGCAGCGCCTGCTCGGGCAACAGCGCCTTGCGGCCGGCCTTGATGGCGCGGCGCAGATCGGCGTTGCGGGTGGGATCGAAGCGGTCGTCGCCGTCGGCCACCCCCTCGTGGCAGGCGTGGAGGATGGCGTTGAGGTGGCGCTCCAGGAGCTTCGAGCCGGCGACCAGCGCCGCCACCTTCTGCTCCTCGATGACCTTCCACATCACGTAGTCTTCGATGTCGGGATGGTCGGCGTCGACCACCACCATCTTGGCGGCGCGGCGGGTGGTGCCGCCGGACTTGATCGCCCCGGCGGCGCGGTCGCCGATCTTGAGAAAGGACATCAAGCCGGACGACTTGCCGCCGCCGGAGAGCGGCTCGCTCTCGGCGCGTAAGCTGGAGAAGTTGGTGCCGGTGCCGGAGCCGTACTTGAACAGCCGGGCCTCGCGCACCCACAGGTCCATGATGCCGCCGTCGTTCACCAGGTCGTCGTCGATCGACTGGATGAAGCAGGCGTGGGGCTGGGGGTGCTCGTAGGCGGTGGTGGAGGCGCGGACCTCACCGCTGTCGGGATCGGCGACGAAGTGCCCCTGGGCCGGGCCGTCGATGCCGTAGGCCCAGTGGAGCCCGGTGTTGAACCACTGCGGGCTGTTGGGGGCGGCGACCTGCAGCGCCAGCATCGCGCGCAACTCGTCGAAGAAGGCGCGGGCGTCCTCCTCGCCGTCGAAATAGCCGCCCTTGAAGCCCCAGTAGGTCCAGGTGCCGGCGAGCCGGTCGAACACCTGCTTGGCCGAGGTCTCGCCGGCGACGCGCTCCTCGGCGGGCAGCTCGGCCAGCGCCGCCTCGTCGGGCACCGAGCGCTGCAGCCAGGTCGGCACGCCGGCCTCCTCGACCCGCTCGAGCCGCGCCGGCACGCCGGCCTTTCGGAAGTACTTCTGGGCGAGGACGTCGACGGCGACCTGCGACCAGGCCGCGGGCGCCTCCATGTCGGCGAGGCGGAAGACGGTCGAGCCGTCGGGGTTGCGGATCTCGCTGGTGGCACGGCGGAAGGCGATCGCGGCGTAAGCGTCGCGGTCGCGCTCGGTGAACCGTCGTTCGATCTTCATGGGCGCTCGGCTCCCCAGTCGTGACTACCCGCGTCCTCGCCTCTACCCCGCCTCCAGCACCCTGAGGATGCTGGAGGCGGTCGGGTCGTTCAACGTTGTCCACAAGGCGGGGAAAGCGGCGGCCGCAGGTCCTCGCCGCCGTTTCCGCAACCCGACTCAAACCCATCGGCGGCCCCATATCTAGACCCGAATCGCAGGCACGCCGCTAAATCTTGTGGAAAAGCCTCCATCCACGCGTGCGGAGTCTAGCACGACCCCGCGCCGGTGTTGAGACGCCGGCGCCGAGCGTACCGCTCCATGCAAAGTTATCCCCAGATTTTCCCGGGCCGTGCACGGAGGCGGCGCTCCACTCCGCCGGGCTTGAGCGGCGCTCCAGCGCTGGAGTTGAGCGCGCCGGCGGCCGCCGCGGTCGCGACCTTCGGCGGGTGGACCGCCGCCGGGCGCCGGCCCATATTTCGCGTATTCTCGGAGGGAAAAACGCATGCTGCGTTGGTTGAGCTTCAACCGTGTCGGCACCTGGATCTTCACCCGTCGCCACGGCGAGCTCGTCGGCGAGGACGAGTACGGCAACACCTACTACCGCGAGCGCGGCGCCGAGGACTGGCGGCGCGAGCGGCGCTGGGTGGTCTACGCCGACGACGTCGAGCCCGAGGGCTCGATGGTGCCGCCGGGCTGGGACGGCTGGCTGCACCGCCGCCTGCGCTTCGCGCCCTCGGAGAAGCCCCTGCCGGCGCCGCGCTGGGAGCGCGAGCACATCCCCAACCTGTCGGGCACCGCCGAGGCCTACGTGCCCGCCGGCCACGTCAAGCGCGGCGGCCAGCGCCACCCCGCCACCGGCGACTACGAGGCCTGGACCCCCGGCGGCTAGATCCGCCGGCGTCGCGGCGGGCGACGGCGAAGGGAGCAGTGGGCGGCTACGTCTTCGATTGGCCGCAACTCCCGAGACAGCTGGCCCGGGCGTGGGACGTGGCGCGGGTGACCGTCGCGGTGGTCTTCCGCTTGCCGAGCTTTTCGGAGCGATATCGCCGGACCCATGCCCACGCCCGCGAGCGCGCGGCGCTGCCCGCCGACGCGCCGGCGATGCTGCCGTTCACGTTCCTCGCCCTGGTCGTCGTGCTCACGACACTGCTCGCTCCGCTGGCGCGACGCCTCGCGGGCCGGCCCGTCCAGCCGGACGGCGTGGAGGCGGCGCAGCGTATCGTCGAGCCGGGGGTGACCGTCGTCCACCTCGATCGCCTGACCGGCATGGAGACCCTGGACGGCTTCATCGCCGACTGCGTGATGATCGCGAGCTACGCGCTGTTCGCGGCGCTCTTTCGGTTCGTCGGCGGCCGAGCCTTCGACTTTCCCTGGATCGCGGGCTTCTTCGCCTACGTGGTCGGCGCGTTCGAGGCGGTCCTTCTCCTCGGCATCCTGGCGGCGATCGCGACCGGCGCCGCCGATCCCGCCCTCGGGGCACCCCTCGCGCTTGGCATCGGCTACGCGACGCTCGTCGCGACGCTCGGCTAAGCCCTCGTCGGACCGGTCGTGGCGTGGCCGGGGGTGCTGGCGGTCCCGCGCGGCCGGGTCGTGCGCGTGACGCTGCTCGCCCTCGCGCTTTGGGCCGCGCTGCAGGCGGCGGTGCGCATCGCGCTCTCGAGCCGCGACATCGTCCTTTTGGGCTTCGGCCTTTAGGTTCTGGCGACGTTCTACCGAAGCCGGATGCAAGGCCCCGCCAGATGACCGAAGGCGAGACGACGGCTGGCGAGCGCGTCGAAGCGGCTGCGGACGCATCGGACGTGCGCGAGCTGGCCGAACCGGCATTCGGTCCCGGCGCGCTCGTCGTAGAGCCACCAGTCGGTGGGGCGGGCGGCGATGTGGAGCGGAGGGGTGGCCGGACCGGAACGGCACCTTGCGCGGCACGCCGGGCGGGGCGGGCGTCGCGCCACCGCGACCCTCCGGCGATCCGTCGGGGAACGCGCATCGGGACGGCCGTCGGACGCGATCGGCGCTTCGGCTCGATCCGATCGCGGAACTGGAGACCGTCCGACGGCGGCGGAACCGCACGCCGCGCATCGGCGCTCCGACGTGTGCTTCCGGCGGTCGTCGCGGCTCGGATGTTGCGCGCGGCGCGCATCGTCGCCAAGGTCGCCGCGGGTGGACACCGGGATACCGAGAAGAGCGTCGCTTGCCGAACAACGGCCGCGCCCTGATACCGATCGCGCTTTTGGCCGCCGCGCTCGCGGCGTGCGGTGGTCCCGAACCGGCGGCGCCGCCGACGACCCGCGCCGCGCCGCCGCCAGAACCGTCCCACCGCGCGCCTCGCCCGATTCCGCCCTCCGGGGTCCACCGGGTGGTGCGGGGCGAGACGCTCTCGGGGATCGCCGCGGCCTATGGCCTCGATGCGGCGGCGCTCGGCCGCGCCAACGGCATCCTCGACGGCGACCGGCTGGAGGCGGGTGAGCGGCTGGCGCTGCGCTGGGAGGAGCCGTCGACGCTCGCCGTACCGCCCCGCCGCGCCGCGGCGGCCCGCGCGGAGGTCCGGGCCGGGCGAGGCGCCACCGCGGGCGCACCGCTGCGCGTCGTGGTCACCCCGCGGCCCGAGACGGTCCAGCGCCCGGACCCCGCCCACGGACGACACCCGGGCGAGGCCGCGCACCGCGACGGCATGCCTGGGGCGGCGCCACAGGAGTGACACGGCGTAAGGCTCGACGGGGCCGGGTTCGACCTCGCCCCGACGGCACCGAACGGATCCCACGGCTCGACCGGGAGCGGGCGGCGGCGCCGCCGTCAGGGCGCCGCTTCAGGCGGCGGCGCCGTCGCGGCCGACCACCTTGCCGGCGACGCGGTCGAGCACACCCGGGACCAGCCGTTCGGAGAAGCCGGCGACGAAGCAGGCGACGGTGAGGGCGGCGTGGTTGGCGACGGTCCCGGGTGGGCCCTTCACCGTCAGCGCCTCGCGCATGATCTGGCTGTTCAGCATCGGCACGTCGACGAAGCCGGTGAGCAGCACGTAGTAGAGCACGATGGCGCCGCCGACGCCGGCCAGCAGCCGGGCCACGAGGCTCGACCACGCCGCCGCCTGCTCGACGGCGTCGAACGCGACCCCGCGCGGGTCGGCCTCGCGCTGGCGCAGCATCGAGAAGGCGGCGCCGAAGAGGCCGGCGCAGACCGCGACGATCGGATCCGCCACCGCCTTCAGCCACCACAGCCACATCGGCATCGGCGAGCCCAGTTCGGTCGCCTTCACCGAGGCGTAGACGAAGACCGCGCCGGCGGCGACGAAGACGGCGAAACCGGCGAGAAAGCACCACAGCTTGCGCCGGCGCAGCGCCACGAGGTGGCGGCGCTGGCGGTGCTCGACGACCTCGGCGGCGTGGAGGTCCTCGACCAGCCGCACCAGCAGGCGGGGAAGGTCGAGCCGGGCGCGGGCGGCGGCGTCGCCGTCCCGGAGCACGTCCGCGACGTCGTCGAAGAAGCGCCGGACGTCCGGCGCCAGCCGGCCGCGCTCGACCAGGCGCCGCGCCAGCTCCAACTCGGCCGCCTCGGGGGTGAGGGCGGCCAGCATCAACCGCTCGGCCTGCAGCACGTCGAGCCGGCCCAGGCGGCGCCGCTGCAACAGCCGCTCGGCGTCGACCAGCGCCGGGCTGTCCGCCCGGAGCGCCCCCTCGGCCTTGAGCTGGCCGAGCCGCGACGACAACAGGCGGGCGTCGTGGAGCTCCAGCTCGCCCGCCGGGTCACCGCCGGCCGGCTCCACGGTCGGCACCGCCGACCGCTCGCGGCGGTCGGCGGCCGCCGGCGCCCGTTCCCGCTCGCGCGACATCGCGTCCATGATCCCGTCCCCTCGCTGCTCGCCTGCGCGGACGTTACCGCGTCGCGACGGGCGCTCGGTGACGCGCGTCACCGGACGTTGAAAGCCGCCCGGCGGTCGCGCTCACGGCCCGGTGAGGCCGCCGTGAGGGGCGCCTCCCGGCGACGGCGGGGTCAGCTGTTGGGCTTCCACCAGCTCGGTGAAGACCCCGCCGCGGCGGACGAGGTCGTCGTAAGGGCCGTCCTCGACGAGGCGGCCGTCCACCATCACCAGCACCCGGTCGACGGCGCGGATGGTGGCGAGGCGATGGGCGATGACGATGGTCGTGCGCCCCTGCATGACGGTCTCCAGCGCCGCCTGCAGGCGGGCCTCGACGGTGGTGTCGAGCGCGCTGGTGGCCTCGTCCATCAACAGGATCGGGGGGTCCTTCAAGAGCGCGCGGGCGATGGCGAGCCGCTGGCGCTCGCCGCCGGAGAGCCGGGCGCCGCGCTCGCCGACGACGGTGGCGTAGCCCTCGGGCTGGGCGGTGACGAAGTCGTGGGCCTGGGCGAGCGCGGCGGCCTCGATCAGCTCGGCGTCGCTGGCGTCGGGCCGGCCGATGCGCAGGTTCTCGGCGATCGAGCGCTGAAACAGGGTGGTGTGCTGGAACACCACGCCGACGTTGCGCCGGAGCGAATCGAGCGTGAGGTCGCGCAGATCGTGGCCGTCGAGGCGGATGACGCCGGTGTCGGGGTCGTAGAGCCGCAACAGGAGCGCCATCAGCGTGCTCTTGCCGGAGCCGGAGGGCCCGACCAGCGCCACCCGGCTGCCGGGTGCGATCCGCAGGTCGACCCCGCGCAGGGCCGGGCGCTCGGGGCGGTAGCCGAAGCTCACCCGCTCGAAGGCGAGCGCGCCGCGCACGCGCTCCAGCCGCCGGGCGCGCGGGCGCTCGGTCACCGTCGAGCCGGTGTCGAGGACCTGGAAGAACTCGGCGAGCGCCGGCTTTTGGAAGAACAGGCTGCGCACGAAGCCCAAAAGCTGCTGGAGGCGGCCGATGAGCATGGTCGCGAAGCCCATGAACATCACGATCTCGCCGACCGTGGCTTCGCCGCGGGCGGTGAGCCAGGCGCCGACGGCGAAGAGCGCGAGGGTGGCCAGCGTCGCCGCGGTGCGGGTGATGACCGTCAACAGCGCCCACCACCGGAGCACCGGGTACTGCGCGGCGAGCACGCGGTCG
>JAAAPF010000340.1 GCA_009908425.1 Alphaproteobacteria bacterium | reverse complement strand
GTTCGTCGGAGACGAGGTCGACCGGCACGCCGCCGCCGTCGCAACCGGCGACGACCGCAGCGCCGGCGAGTGCGAGCCGCAGCGCGTCGCGTCGCCTCGCCCCGCAGCCGCAGGGCGCGGTGCGCCGCGCCGCCGTGCAGCCCGTGTGCGCGCCGCCGTCCGCCATCGCCGTCGTCCCTCTCGCCGCACGCGGCCTCCCGGTCCGCGCTCGAGCCGCCTACGTTGCGGTGCGAACCCTGCGGTCACGCCCGGGTTCCGCACGCCCCACCGACCGACCGTCTCGCCGCCGGGAGCTCGCCCTTGACCGCCCGCCCCCGCACCGCGCTCGGCCTCGACGCCCTGGCCTGGGCCTACGAGCCGATCGCCATGCGCGTCTGCCGCGCGGCGGCCTGGCGCCCGGCGGTGGTCGCGGCGGTCGACCCGCGGCCGGGGATGCGGATCCTCGATCTCGGCTGCGGGCCGGGGACGCTGTGCCGGCTGCTGGCGCGGGCGTGTCCCGAAGCCACCGTCGTCGGCGTCGAGCCGGACCCGGTGATGCTGGCGCGCGCCCGGCGCGCGGCGGCGGACGCGACCGGCCTTTGCTTCGTCCGGGCCGACGCCACCGCCCTGCCCGCGACCGCGCCGCTCGACCGGGTCTTCGACGTCGGCGTCTCCACCTTGATGTTCCACCACCTCGCGCCGGACGACAAGCGCGCCGCGCTCGGCGAGGCCGTGCGCCTGCTGGCGCCGGGCGGGCGGCTGGTGGTCGCCGACTGGGGCCCGCCCGCGACCGTGGCCGGTCACGCCGCCTTCGCCGTCACCCGCCTCTTTGACGGCCGCACCGTGACCCGCGCCCACGCCGACGGCGGCTTCGTCGCGATGCTGCGCGAGGCCGGCGTCGCCGACCTCGCCGAGCGCGGCCGTTGGCCGACGGCGGTCGGCACCTTGTGCCTCTACACCGCCCGCAAACCCTGAGCGGCGAGGAAATCGTCGAGGTCGGCGGCGACCCGCGCCGGCGCTTCGGCGTGCGGCCAGTGCGCGAGGTCGCGGTAGCGGCGCACCGTCGCCGCCCCGAAGCGCGCGGCGAAGGAAGGCGGCAGGTAGGGGTCGCGCTCGCCCCACAGCACCAGCGTCGGCACCGCCGCGGTGAGCGCGCGCACCCGCTCCTCGAGGCCGGCCGACAGGCCCGGGCCCTGCAGGCGGTAGAGGTGCAGCGTCGTCGCCCGCGCGGTCGCGGTGAAGGCGTCGAAGGCGCGGTCGATATCGGCGCCGCCGCGGCCGCCGGCCGAGGCCCGGCGCAGCTCGCGGCGAAAGGCCGCGCGCGGCATGGCCCGCACGGCCGCCTCGCCCAGCAGCGGCGTGCGCAGGAGGCGCGCCCCCCAGTGCCAGCGGCGGTCGGCGAAGACGCTGGTGTTGAGGACGACGAGCGCGGCCAGGCGCTCGGGCCGCGCCACCGCCCAGGCCAGGCCGAAGAGACCGCCGACGTCGTGGACGACCAGGACGACGCGCGCCGGCAGGTCGAGGCCGGCGAGGAGGCGGTCGGTGAGCGCGCCGAGTTCGGCCAGATCGCGCGGGCGCGCCGGCGCGGCGGCGTCGCCGAAGCCGGGAAGATCGGGCGCGACGGTGCGGTGAGCGCCGCCGAGCGCCGCCCGCGTGCCGTCCCAGACCCGGCCGCTGTCCGGGATGCCGTGCAGCAGACACAGGACGGTCACGCCGCCGGCGCCGAGCGCTCAGTCGTCGGCGCGGATGGGGTTGCGCATCCCGCCCAGCTTGGCGATGCCGGTGACCATGGTCTGGCCGGCGCGCAGGAACCGCGGCGGCGTCATCGCGGCCCCGACGCCCGGCGGGGTGCCGGTGGCGACGACGTCGCCGGGCTCCAGCGCGAACATGCGCGAGAGGTAGGCGAGGATCGCCGGCACCGCGAAGATCATGGTGGCGGTGGTGCCGTCCTGCACGCGCGCGCCGTCGATCTCGCACCACATCGCGAGGTCGTCGACGTCGCCGACCTCGTCCGGCGTGACCAGCCAGGGGCCCATCGGCGCGAAGCTGTCGCAGCTCTTGCCCTTGGTCCACTGCCCGCCGCGCTCGAGCTGGAAGCCGCGCTCGGAGACGTCGTTGAAGGTGCAGAAGCCGGCGACATGGGCGAGCGCCTCGTCCTCGCCGAGGTACTTGGCGCGCTTGCCGACCACGACGGCGAGTTCGACCTCCCAGTCGCTCTTGTGCGAGCCGCGCGGCAGGATGACGGGGTCGTAAGGCCCGGTGATGGCGCTCGTCGCCTTCATGAAGACGATCGGCTCGGCCGGGATCGGGTTGCCGGTCTCCGCGGCATGATCGGAAAAGTTGAGCCCGATGCCGACGCACTTGCCGACCGTCTTCGGGTTCAACGGCGGGCCGAGGCGGGGCTCGCCGCCGATCTCGGGCAGATCGTCCGGCTCCAGCGCGATCAGATCGGCGAGCTTTTCGACCCGCACCGTGTCGCGATCGACGTCGTCGACGTAGGCGCCGAGATCCCTGAGCCTGCCCTCGGCGTCGATCAGCCCCGGCCGCTCCTCGCCGGGCGGGCCGTAGCGCACCAGTTTCATGCTCGCTCCCTCGTCGGTCGTCGCCGCGGCGGTGTCGCCTCGCGGACGCGCGCCTAACCGAAAGTCGCGCGTCGCGCGAGTCCGCTCTTGCGTCGGCGCCCGCGAGACCGCATGCGCCCTTCGACACCCGCGTTCGCCGACGCCCGGCCGTCGGCCCGTCCACCGAGGATCGAATCGTTGACGACGAGCCATCAGCCGCCCGGCCACATCGTGTTGACCTCGCACCCCCGGGGGCGCGGGCAGAAGCCCCGCCCCATCGACTGGGGGGCATCCACGCCCGCGGCGCGCGGGCCGATCGTCGGCTCGTTGACCGAGCCGCAGCGGCGCAACGTCATCGGCGCGCACAACGGCAGCTACGGCTTCTTCCGCGCCCTCGCCGTCGCCGCCGGCACCCTCGACGCGACCCACAAGCCGGACCTCGCCGACACCCACCCGGCGGTGCCGATCGGCCCGCATCCGCAGTGGACCGAGCCGAACAAGATCGTCTCGCTCGACCCCTGGGGCCACGTCGCCGCCGAGGTCTTCGCCGACGACATCCGCCAAGGCCTCGACATCCGCCCGACCATCGCGGTGACCAAGGCCTATCTCCACGTGCCGGAGCTCAAGGACGCGCTCGCCGCCGGCCGGCTCGAGGCCGACGGCAAGATCCTCAAGGCGAACGGCGAGGCCGCCTGCACCAAGATCGCGGTCGAGCCGGTCTGGCACCTGCCGAGCGTGGCGGCGCGCTTCGGCATCGACGAGAACCACCTGCGCCGGACGCTGTTCAGCCATTCGGGCGGGATGTTCCCCGAGCTGGTCACCCGCGACGACCTCCACGTCTTCCTGCCGCCGATCGGCGGGGCGACGGTCTATCTCTTCGGCGACGTCGAGGCGATCGGCGACCCGGCGCGGCCGGTCGCCTGCCGGGTGCACGACGAGTGCAACGGCTCCGACGTCTTCGGCTCCGACATCTGCACCTGCCGGCCGTACCTCACCCACGGCATCGAGGTCTGCCTGGAGACGGCGCAGGCCGGCGGCGCCGGCCTCATCGTCTACAACAGAAAGGAAGGTCGCGGCCTCGGCGAGGTCACCAAGTTCCTGGTCTACAACGCCAGAAAGCGTCACAAGGACGGCGACACCGCCGCCAACTACTTCGCCCGCACCGAGTGCGTCGCCGGGGTGCAGGACGTGCGCTTTCAAGAGCTGATGCCCGACGTCCTCCATTGGCTCGGCGTCACCAGGATCGACCGCTTCGTCTCGATGAGCGACATGAAGTACGAGCCGTTGGTGCGTCAGGGCATCGAGGTGGCCGAGCGCGTCGCCATCCCCGACGACCTCGTCCCGGCCGACGCCCGCGTCGAGATCGACGCCAAGAAGGCGGCGGGCTACTGGACGCCCGAGCCGGTGGCGAGCGACGTCGACCTGGCGGCCGTCAAGGGCCGCGACTGGGAGGCGTAGCCGTGACGGCGGGGCGGTCGGTCGGCGACCGCCGCCGCCTCTACCATCCCGGGTGCGTCGCGCCGGCAGACGACCCGAACGCCGGCTCGACCCGGCCGGGTGCCGGTCAAAGCTTGATCACCGCGCTCTGGGGGCGGTGATCGCTCGGATGCTTCTCGCGATGCCCCGGTTTGGTGTCGTCGACCGAGGCCTGCCAGAGGCCGTGCTCGATGGTGCCGTCCGTGGCCCGATCCCCCGCGTCGTCCCAGAACAGTGACGCCGATACGAAGATGTGGTCCAACAGCGGTCGCTTCTCTCGCTCGTCGATAAAATCGTAAAAGCTCGCGGTATAGTTGTCCTCCTTGTTCACCAGATCGACGAAGGCGTGGCGCAGCATGCGGCGCGGCTCGTAGGGGCTACCCGCGATCAGCCCGGCAAGGTTGTGGGTGAGAAAGCGCCGCTCGAAGAAATCCAGGCCGGGGCCGTCGTTGAAGTCGCCGGTCACGACGATCGCGGCGTTCTCCTCCCGCGCGAAACGCTGGTCGAGGTAGGTCCGCACCCGCATCGCCTCGGCCGAGATGCGGCGGCGCGCCAGGAGTGCCTGCTCGATGAAAGCCGGACGCGTCGCCGGATCGTTCCAAAGGCTGGCGCCACGGTGGACGTATTTGGATTTGGCGTGGAGCGTCATCAGCTCGAGCACCCGGCCGGTCGACAGCGTCAGATCGACCAGCAGCGGCGGGCGGGTCAGGCGGTAGGCGTCGACGGCGAGGTCGCCGTCGATGTCCACCTCGTAGACGTCGTCGAAGTCGAAGCCGTGGCGCTCGTCGATGCGGGCATAGTCCGCGATGACGCCCGAATCCTTCCGGATCAGTGCATAAAGCTTCTGTTGTCCCTTGCCCGCCGGGCCGACGATATCGTAGCGGCCGCCCAGCACCGACTCGACGAAGAGCCCCATCTCGTCGAGCCGGCTGGGGCCCTCCTGCACCGTCACGACGTCGGCATCGATGCTCTCGACGACTTTGCCGACCCGGCTCGCCAGCTGCCGGATGTCGGTGACACCGCTGATGTCCTGGTCGCGTTTGAAGGCGGCTGCGGTTTGGTCACTGGCGAACCAGCGGTTCATCCATTCGATGTTCCAGTTGCCGAGTCTGAGTTCCGGCATGCGACCCTCCCCGAACCGACCGTGTGACCGTAGCCGCCGATTGTAGCGGGATCGTGACGTCGGGGCTCATCGCGTCGCCCGCACCGTGGAAGTGGCCACGCTCGCGCGCCGTGCCCGGTGTCGCCGAGGGGCCGGGCTGCGACGGGCCGCCCGCAGCCGGCCGCCGTCGGCGTGAGGCCAGCCGGGGCGAGCCGAACGACGAAACCAACCGGCAGACGCCTCGTCCGCCGGTCTCACCGGGCCTTGGGCGAACACGGGGTCGCTCAACCGCGGCGGGTGACCTTGAGGGCGCGGCGGTCGAGATGGCGTTCGACCTCGCCGAGGTCGATGCCCTCGGCGGCGAGGCGGGCGAGGGTGAAGAAGAGGACGTCGGCCGCCTCGTGGATCACGTGCTCGCGGTCGCGCGCCGCGATCAGCTCGCCCGCCTCCTCGGTGAGCTTGGCGGCCAGGAGGTCCGGCGTCTCGAACAGCTTCTTGGTGTAGGAGCCCGCGGGCGCGCCCGCCCGCCGCGCTTCGAGCCGACGCATCAAGGCGCCGAGCCCGGCGTCCTCGCCGAAGCAGGAGCGCCGCTCCAGATGGCAGAAGCCGGCGCCCGCCTGGCGGACGACGAAGCGCACGGCGTCGCGGTCGCAGTCCGGATCGACGCGCAGCAGCTCCTGCACCGCGCCCGAGCTCTCGCCCTTGCGCCAGAGCCCGCGCGAGCGCGACTGGTAGATGCCGCTTCGCTCGGCGACGGCGGCCTTAATGGAGTCGCGGCTGGAGTAGACGAGGCCGAGCGCGACGCCCTGCTCGTCCGTCACCACGGTCGGGATCAGCCCGTCATCGCGGTCGGACGTGAGCGGGGCGGCGATGGCCTCGCCCAGGTCCATGCGCCCCGAATAGAGCGCCATGCCGACCTGGGCGTCGGCGCCCAGACGATCGAGGTCGCGGATCTCCTCCACCTCGGTGACGCCGCCGGCGATGGTGACCTTGGCGTCGCCCGCCGCCTCGACGATGGCCCGCGCCAGCTCCAGGTCGGTGCCCTCCATCCGCCCCTCGCGCTCGACGAAGGTCACGAGAAAGCCGCCGACGTAATCCTTGAGGGCGTGGACCTGATCGAGCACCCGCCGGCCGGTGCGCTCGGTCCAGCCCTCGACGACGACCTCGCCGTCGCGCGCGTCCAGGGCCGCGATCAGCCGCTCGCGCGGGAGCTTGGCGAGCAGCTCGGGCGTGGCGGCGGTGCCGAGGATGATGCGGCGCGCGCCGGCGTCGAGCCAGCGCACGGCGGTCGCCTCGTCGCGGATGCCGCCGCCGACCCGGCACGGCACGCGCTTGACCAGGTCTTCGATGAGTTCGCGGTTGGTGCCCTTGCCCATGGCGGCGTCGAGGTCGATGGCCGCGATCTCGCCGGCCACCGCGAAGCGCTCGGCGATGGGGCGCGGATCGCCCGCCTCGATGGCGAGCTCACGGCCGCCCACGAGCTGGACGGCCTGGCCGCCCTGGAGGTCGATGGAGGGAATGATCATCGCCGCACCCTGACGCCCATGGACGCGAGCTCGGCCTTGATCGCGCCCACGGTGGTCTCGTCGTCGTGAAAGATGGAGGCCGCCAGCACGGCGTCGGCGCCGGCCGCGAAGGCCTCGGCCAGATGACGGGCGTTGGCCGCCCCGCCCGAGGCGATGACCGGCAGCCGGCTGGCCTCGGCCACGGCCTTCGTGAGCGGCAGGTCGTAACCTTCGCGCGTGCCGTCGCGGTCCCAGCTCGTGAGCAGCACCTCGCCGGCGCCGAGCCCGGCCACCTCCTGCGCCCAGGCGACCGCGTCGCGGCCGGTGCCCTCGCGCCCGCCCTTGATCAGCACCTCGAAGCGCCCGTCGCGCCAGGCGGCGTCGATGGCGACGACGGCGCACTGGCTGCCGAAGCGCTCGGCGATCTCGGCGACGAGCCGCGGCTCGGCGACGGCGGCGGTGTTGACCGAGACCTTGTCGGCGCCGGCCTCCAGAAAGGCGCGGGCGTCGTCGAGCTTGCGCACGCCGCCGCCGACGGTGAGCGGGATGGCGAGGGACGCGCGCACCTTGGCGACGACGTCGAGGCCGTGGGCGCGGCCTCT
>JAAAPF010000215.1 GCA_009908425.1 Alphaproteobacteria bacterium | reverse complement strand
ATGGAGGTCGCCCGCGACGCCGCCGCCGATCGGGGCCCGCGGTTCAACGCCACCGCCAGCATGTTGCGGGCGGCGGCGACCGGCGCCGGGGTCGCGATCGGCCGTGCCCGTCTGCTGGAGGAGGACCTGGCGCGCGGCACGCTGGTCAACCTGTTCGGCCAGTCACGCCCGAGCCGGTCGGCCTATTGGACGGTGTCGCCACCGGAGATCGCGCTCCTGCCGCGGGTCGCCGCGTTCCGGGCTTGGCTGCAGGCCGAAGCCGGCGACGGTGCGGTCGCGGCATCGGCTTGAGCACGCACACGCCCGAGGGAGCGGGCGTCGTCAGCGCCGGGCGCGGGCGTGCGGCGCCTCGGGCGGCGGGGCGGGAAGCGCCTCGTGCTCGACCACGGCGTTGGTCACCGTCCCGTGCAGGAACGCCCAGGGCGCCGTCGCTTCACCGAAGAGGCGGTTCACCACGTCGGTCAGGCCCAATCGCGCCGCATTGGCGAGCCGGCGGTTGCGCTGATAGCGTGCCAGCGTCTCTGCGCCGGCGTAGCGGCGGCCCTCCACGCGCCACAGCGTGGCCAGTTCGTGGACGTCGCCGATCGCCATGTTGAACCCCTGGGCGTGGACCGGGTGCGCGCCGTGCGCCGCGTCGCCCATCAGCACCAGTCGCGGCGCGACGTAGCGATCGGCGTGGGTCAGGCCCAGGCGCTGTGCGGTGAGCGGGGTGGCGAGCCGCAACCCGGCGAGGGAACCGACGTCGAGCGCGCCGGCGAGCTCCTCGAGCAGGGCGCCGGAGCTCGCGTGGCGGCGCCGCTGGGTGGCGCCGGTGCCGTCGACCCAGGTGACCGCGAACCGACGCTCGCCCAACGGCAGCACCGATATCGGACCTTCGGCGGTCATCCGCTCCAGGACCGTGTTGGTCTCCAGCCCGTCGCCTTCGACGGCGAAGATCAGCGCGCTTTGCGGGTAGTCGGTGCGCCGCGCACTCAGCCCGACGGCTTCGCGCACGGCGGACCGCCGCCCGTCGGCGCCGATCACCAGTCGGGCGTGGATCTCGCTGCCGTCGTCGAGCGTGGCGTGCCGCCAACCCGCCTCCAGCTGCAGCGCCACCAGCCGGCGCTTGCGCCGGTGCTCGACCGCGCTTTCCTCGGCCAGACCGGCGGCGAGGCGATGGCGCAGATCGGCGTAGGCGATGCCGTGGAAGAGGGCGGTACGGCCGAGATCGTGGGCGCGGTAGAGATGCTCGTGCCCGGTCGCGGCGTTCTGGACGCGTACCCGCTCCAAGGGTTGCGCCGCCGGCGCCAACAGTTCCCACAGGGCGAGGTCGATCAGGCGGTCGCGCGTGCCGGCGAGGAGCGCTACCGCGCGACCCTCGTCGGCCGCGTCAGTGGACCCGTCGCGGGCGTCGACCAGGACGGTCGCCAGACCCAGCCGCGCCGCAACGAGCGCGCAGGCCGCGCCCGCGGGTCCGCCTCCGATGACGAGAACGTCGCAACGCGAGCTGTGCATGTCCGCCCCGGTGATTGCCAGGGCCGGACAGTTCCTCAGCTCATACTTTGGGTCAAGAGCTCCGCGTCGGCCGGATCCGCGGCACGACGCAGCAGGGACGCGCGCAGTTTCTGGAGCGCGCGATGCTCGATTTGTCGCACTCGCTCCTTGCTGATCCCGAGCTCCTTGCCGAGGTCTTCCAGCGTGCAGCTCTCGTCGCGCAGGCGCCGCTCGCGGATGATGACTTGCTCGCGGTCGTTGAGTTCGTCGAGGCTCTCCTTCAACCACGCCGAAACCTTGGCGTTGTCGAGGGTGCCGCTGACGGTGTGTTCGGGCGACGGCCGCTCGTCGGTGAGGAAATCCTGCCACTGATCTTCGCCTTCGACGCTGATCGTGGCGTTCAAGCTCTGATCGCTGGCGGCGAGGCGCATCTCCATGGCCTCGACGTCACTCTCGTTGACCCGCAGCTCGTCGGCGATCTGGGAGCGGTCGACGGAGTCGAGGTGGGCCTTGGTGCCGTCCTCGAGCTTCGCGCGCAGCCGGCGGAAGTTGAAGAACAGCGACTTCTGCGCCGCGGTGGTGCCGGTCCGCACCACCGACCAGTTGCGCAGGATGTAGTCCTGCATCGCCGAGCGGATCCACCATGCCGCGTAGGTGGAGAAGCGGACGTCGCGCTCCGGCTCGAAGCGGGCGGCGGCCTGCATCAAGCCGACGATGCCTTCCTGCACCAGGTCGCCGGCCGGCAGGCCGTAATGCTTGAAGCGCGACGCGGTCGAGACCACCAAGCGGGTGTAGGAGGTGACCAGCTCGTGCAACGCGTCTTCGTTACCGTCGTGGCGCCACCGGCGGGCCAGGTCCAACTCGTGTTCGCGGGTCAGAAGCGGCGCGTTCATCGCGTCGCGAATGAACTTACGGTTGGCTCGCTGGGTCTCCGGCGTGTCGATCTGGCTCATCGGTGTCTCCCGCCGCTTGTCACCCACCTGTTACGCGGCGGCCGCGTCACCGGATCACGGTGGCGGGAAACGATCGTCGAACCACCGGGCGAACCCCTCGGGATCGTCGAAGGCGGCGCGCACGCCCAACACCGCGACCCCCGCGCGCCGCTCGGGCGGCAGGCGGACGGCGTCCTTGGCGGTGGTGAGCAAGGCGGCACCCAACGCGGCCGCCCGCGCTTCCAGGGCGTCGAGCTCGTGCGGGGTGAAGACGTGATGGTCGGCGAAGGCCCGGGTTTCCGCCAGATCGACGCCGATCGCACCGGCGGTGGCGAAGAACTTCTCGGGGCGACCGATGCCGGCGAAGGCGAGCATCCGCCGGCCGGCGAGCGCCGCGGCCGCGGCCGTGGGCACCAGGCGAACGCGAAAGAGCGGGCGCCCGGCGAGGCCCGCGGGCGGCGCGCCGTCACCCACCAGCACGACGGCGTCGGCGCGGTCACGAGCGCGTGAGAGCGGCTCGCGCAAGGGGCCGGCGGGGACGACACGACCGTTGCCGACGCCGCTGGCGCCGTCGACGACCAGCAGACTCGTGGGCTTGGCGAGGCGCGGGTACTGCAGGCCGTCGTCCAGCACCGCCACCTCCGCCCCCGCCGCGACCGCCGCTCGCGCCGCGGCCAGACGGTCGCGTCCCGCCCAGGTCGGTGTCACCGCCGCCAGCAACAGCGCCTCGTCCCCGACGTCCGCCGCCCGATGACGCCCCGGATCGACCCGCACCGGTCCGCGCAGCCGGCCGCCGTGGCCGCGGCAGAGGGCGTGGACGGCGAAGCCGCGCCGGCCCAGGCGCTCGATCAGCGCGAGGGCGAGCGGCGTCTTGCCGGTGCCGCCGACCGTGGCGTTGCCGACGCAGACCACCGGCAACGGGGCCGCGGCCGCCCCCGCCAGCCGCCACCGCACCGCCCCGGCGGCGGCGTAGACGGCCCCCGCCGGCGCGAGCAGGCGGGCGGCCACCCCATCCACCCCCCAGAACGCCGGGGCGTTCACGATCGCGGCACCGCGCCGCGGATCACCGCGGTGGTCCGCGCCAGCGCCGCCTCGCCGCGTCGGCGAGCCAGGCCCCGACCGCGTCGGCGAGGTCGTCGGCTTTGACCTCGCGCGCGGCGCCGGCGGCCCGCAACGCGGCGGCGGCCTCGGCGAAGTTCGCCATGTGCGGGCCGAACAGCACCGGTCGCGCGAGGCGCGCCGGCTCCAGCGGGTTCTGGCCGCCGTGGGGGATCAGCGAGCCGCCGACGAAGGCGACCTCGGCCAGACGGTAGAACAGGCCCAGCGCGCCGAACCGGTCCACGAGCAGCAGGCCGGTCGCGGGCCTGGCCGAGCCGGGGTCGCCGAGGCGGCGCAGATCGGGGCGGGCGAGGGCGCGCGCGACGGCGTCCGCCCGCTCGGGGTGACGCGGCACCAAGAGGGTCAGGAGATCCGGAAAGCGTCGGCGCAGCACCGTGTCCGCCGCCGCGATCGCGGTCTCCTCGCCGGCGTGCGTGCTGGCGGCGATCCATACCCGGCGCCGCCCCAGGGCGTCGCGCCAGCGCGCGAGTTCGCCGGCGTCCACCGGCAGCGGTGGGGCGGCGTCCTTCAGGTTGCCCGGCGTCTCGACCTTCGCCGCCCCCAGGCGCCGCAACCGGGCCGCGTCGGCGTCGCTCTGGGCCAGGACGTGCTCGAACCTCGCGAGCAGGCCCCGCGCGATCGGCGCGGCGCGCCGCCAGCGGCGGGCGCTGCGTTCCGACAGACGAGCGTTCACCAACAGGCGCGGCGCCGGGCTGCGGGCCAACAGCAGCGGCCACAGCTCCTGTTCCACCAGCACCGTCGCGTCCGGGCGCCAGTGCGCGACGAAGCGGCCGAGCGCGGGGGCGATGTCGAGCGGGGCATAGGCGTGGGTGGCGCCCGCCGGCAGCCGCGCCGTCATCAGCTCGGCGCTGCTGCGGGTGACGGTCGTCAACAGCACCCCGAGCGGGGGCGATCCCGCGGCCAGCCGCTCGATCAGCGGCAGCACCGACAGGCTCTCGCCCAGGCTGGCGGCGTGCACCCAGACCAGCGGCCCCGGGGGTCGTGGCCGGCTGTCGACCCCGAAGCGCTCGCCCACCCGCTCGGGATCCTCCTTGCCGGCGCGGACGCGGCGGTGGAGGTGGCGGCGCAAGAGCGGCGTCGCGGCGCGGCCGGCGGCGGCGTAGAGGCCGAGGGCGGTCACCGCTTGCCGAGATCCCCGAGCGCCCGGATGGCGACGGCGATCATCGAGAGGTCGACGACCGCCGCGCCGTCGATGTCCGCGAACAGCCGCTCCAGCCGCGGCAAAGCCCGGTCGTGCGCGGCGACCCAGCGCTCGACCCGAAGGGCGGGGGTGTCGTCGCCGGGCTCGGCGAGCACGATGAGCGAGAGCCGGCGCAGCTCGCGGTAGAGGTCGTCGGCGAGACCGGCGGCGGCGAGGCGGTCCCAGCGGGTGCGGATCGCCACCGTCTCCAGCCAGCGGCGCACCCGCTGCAGCGACAGCGCCGCGTCGAGGGCGAAATAGGTCGCCGCGGCGCCCCGGATCGAGGCGTCGGCCTCGGCGGCGACCTCGACCACGTCGCAGGCCGCCATGAAATAGGGCAGCGCCGCGAGCCGGTGGGCGGGCTCGGCGTCGAGGCCGGCCTCGGCGAAGCTGTCGAGCTCGCGCTGGAGGTGCTCGGCGGCCTCACCCGTGAGCGTCTCCGGCAGCACGCCCACGACCTCGTCGATGCCGTCGCGGAAGCGGGCGACGGCATCGGCCATCGAGATGCGGGTGGGCAGATGGGCGAGGAACCAGGCGGTGCCGTCGAGGGTCGCGCGCCGCGTCCGCTGCAGGAAATCGATCTGCTCGCGTGCCCGGCCGGGCTGCAGCTCCTCCAGCGCCCGCCACAACGGTACCAGCGCGAAGGCGTCGCGGGTGATGACGTAGGCCCGCGCGATGGCGGCGACGTCGCGGCCGGTGCTTTCCATCAGCTGGTCGACGAAGACGTCGAGGCCGCGGTTGATCATCGAGTTGGTGAGCCAGGTGGCGACGATCTCGCGCCGCAGGCCGTGGGCGCGGATGCCGTCGGCGAAGCGGCGGCGCAGCGGACGCGGGAAGTACTTCTGCAGATCGGCGTCGAGATAGCCCTCCTCGACGACGTCGCTCGCCAGGATCTGGTCGTAGATTCGGTTCTTGGTGACCGCGAGCAGCACCGCCATCTCCGGTCGGGTGAGGCCTTTGCCGCCCTGGCGGCGCTCGACCAGCTCGTCATCGCTCGGCAGCAGGACCAGCGGTCGGTCGAGCGCGCCGTCGCCCTCGAGCCGGTGCATCAGCGACGCCTGGGCGTCGAGGTAGTCCGGCGGCATCGCCTGCGCGATCGAGAGCGCGAAGTTCTGCAGGACGTTGTCCCTGAGGCACAGCTCGGCGACCTCGTCGGTCATCTCGGCGAGCAGCTGGTCGCGGTGCTTCAAGGTCAGGTCGCCGGCGCGGACCGAGCGACCGAGCAGAATCTTGATGTTGACCTCGTGGTCCGAGCAGTCGACGCCGGCGGAGTTGTCGATCGAGTCGGTGTTGATGCGGCCGCCGTTCATCGCGAACTCGATGCGGGCGCGCTGGGTGAGGCCGAGATTGCCGCCCTCGCCGACGATCTTGCACCCCAATTCGGCGGCGTCGACGCGGACGGCGTCGTTGGCGCGGTCCTCGGCTTCGGCGTGGCGCTCGGTGGAGGCCTTGACGTAGGTGCCGATGCCGCCGTTCCAGAGCAGGTCGACCGGCGCCTTCAAGATCGCCTTGATGACCTCGTTGGGCGCCAGCGTGGTGGCGTGGACGCCGAGCGCGCGCTTGGCGTCTGCGGAGAGCTGGATGGTCTTGGCCGAGCGCGGCCAGACGCCGCCGCCGCGGCTGATCCTGGCGCGGTCGTAGTCGTCCCAGCTGGAGCGCGGCAGGGCGAACAGCCGCTCGCGCTCGGTGTAGCTGGTCTCGGCGTCGGGGGTCGGATCGATGAAGAGGTGGCGGTGGTCGAAGGCCGCGACCAGGCGCGTGCCGCGCGACAGCAGCATGCCGTTGCCGAAGACGTCGCCGGACATGTCGCCGACGCCGACGCAGGTGAAGGACTGGCGCTGGCAGTCGCGGCCGAGTTCGCGGAAATGGCGCTCGACCGATACCCACGCCCCCTTGGCGGTGATCCCCATCTTCTTGTGGTCGTAGCCGGCGGAGCCGCCGGAGGCGAAAGCGTCGTCGAGCCAGAAGTCGTAAGCGCGCGCGACCGCGTTGGCGACGTCGGAGAAGGTCGCGGTCCCCTTGTCGGCGGCGACCACCAGATAGGGGTCGTCGTCGTCCCAGCGCACCACCCGGGCGGGCGGCTCGACGACGTCGCCCTTGCGGTTGTCGGTGAGATCCAAGAGCCCCGACAGGAAGAGCTCGTAGCAGGTGACGCCCTCGCGCTGCAGCGCCTCGCGGCCGCCGGCGGTGGGCGCGCGCTTCAACACGAAGCCGCCCTTCGCACCCACCGGCACGATGATGCTGTTCTTGACCTGCTGCGCCTTCATCAGGCCGAGGATCTCGGTGCGGAAATCCTCGCGGCGGTCGGACCAGCGAATGCCGCCGCGCGCGACCTTGCCGCCGCGCAGGTGGACGCCCTCGAACCGCACGGAATGGACGAAGATCTCGAAGGTCGGGCGCGGCTCGGGCATCAGCCGGATGTGCGCCGGGTCGACCTTGATCGCGAGGTAGGTCTTGGGCCGCCCCCGGCGGTCGGGCTGGAAGGCGTTGGTGCGCAGGCTCGCCGCCATGACCTCGCGATAGGCCCGGATGATGATGTCCTCGTCGCGGACCGCGACGTCTTCCAACAGCGCGTTGATCCGCGCCGTGGTGGCCTCGACGGCGGCGGTGCGCTCGTCCGCGAAGTCGGGATCGAAGC
>JAAAPF010000266.1 GCA_009908425.1 Alphaproteobacteria bacterium | reverse complement strand
TCGAGCCCGCGACCGTGCCGACGTGGGCCCGGCGCAAATCCGAGACGTCGCGGAGGTCGTGGCCGAGCTGGCTCAGCGTCAAGGACGAGGTGATCGCGGCCGTGAAGCTGGAGAGAATGATGATCGAGACGAACATCCAGACGAGCGCGACGGCACGCCCGCCGGTCGTCTGCGGCGCCTTGTCGCCGTAGCCGACGGTCGTCATCGTCACCGCCGACCACCAGAACGCGCTGCCCAGCCCCGTCGTCGGCGGACCGCCGAACATCTCGGGATTGCGGCGGCGTTCGAACAGCCAGACGAGAAAGCCGGCGACGAAGAGGACGAGCGCGAGGGCGGCGACGACGTAGAGGAACTGCGCCGACGCGAGGCGCTGGACCACCCGCCACCAGTGCCCCCCGGGCGCTTGTTGTGACACGGCGACGGCGAGCCCCGTGGTGTGGAAGGGATGGGTGAAATCGACGCGCTCCTCGCGGGCGGCGGTGACGGTGATGGCCGCCACCGCGGCGTCGAGCTCGCCGGCTTCGACTGCGGGCAGGAGCTCCGCGAACGGGCGTTCCTCGATGACGAAGTCGATGTCGAGCGCCGCCGCGAGCTCACGCCAGAGGTCGATGCCGAGGCCGTGCCAGTCGCCGGCCTCGTTCGGCATCGCGAAGGGCGGTGCCGCCGTCGTGCCGACGCGGAGCGGCTCGCGCTCGTCCGCCGCCTGCGCCCACGCCAAGCCCGTCATCGAGAGGACGACGACCCCCACCAACACGCCGATCACCCGTCGCATGGGCGCCTCCGATTGTTCTGCCGGCCGGTCATCGTCGATGGTGACGCTACGTCGCAAAGCGACATCCGGGCCGTCACCCTCTCGGGTGGGCCGACAAGGGAGCATCGGTCACTCCCCAGCTGCCGGCGAAACCACCACGATGCTGGTGCAACAGCGTATCGCCGGCCGGCTTTTGGTGCGACTCGACGGTTTCCGGGGGCTGCGGACCGCAAGATCCGTCGTTCTGATCACGGTCCGCGGGTTTCCGATGCCGATGCGCAGACGCGACAACCCGGCTCGGCCGTCGGTGCCGCCATGTAGCCTCGATTCGGACGCGCGCGTAGGGGTGTCGGGGACGCCATCGCGGGCCGCCCGCGCAGCCCGTCGATCCAGCCGGCGATGGCCGGCAAGACCGTGAGCCGCAAGGCGGCCTCGGCCATCTTGAAGAACGCTCGGCCGCCGTGCCGTACGAGCCCGATGACGGACCGCCTTGGCCACCGCGAGAACCCCGACGAACCTGGCGACGGCACCGGCGCCCGTGCAACTGGAGTGGGGCAACCTCAGCGGCGCCGGGTTCGCCGCGACCTCTTCCTGGCAGCGTCCGTCGCGCACCGTGTGCTTGCGGTCTAAGGAAAACCCACGGCCCCACATGACCGTGACGCCGCGTGAAGCGGGCCGCTTTCAACGGTCTTGGGACATCGCCCGACCATCGTAAGCCGCCGTGTCCAAGCGGAGGTGTCGAGGCTCCTTCGGGCCGGGGGCGGGCTTTCGGAGGAGGGGATGGTGGTCCAACCGGGGTAGGTTGCGGGTTCCCGGACGTCGCGCGCCGGGCGCCGGCGGGGCTCAAGAGGCGTCGGGCTCGGCGAGGAGGTCGGCGAGGCGCTGGTCGAGGCGGTCGAGCTGGAAGCTCGGCAGCTTGTAGACCCAGTCGCCGATGGCGGCGAAGCGCACCCAGCGCTGCTCACCCGCGAGCGTCGCCAGCTCGAGCTCGATCGTGTCGCCGGCGAAGCCGGTGGCGGTGACGGTGGTGACGGTCTCGGGCCAGTCCACCGCCGCGGCCGGCAACACGTCCTCGAAGCGTAGTCCGGCGACGACGCCGGCGAGGCGACGGATCGCGGCCGGGTCGGTCGAGCGCCCCGCAGGCACCCGGTCGACCAGCGTCAGGTCCTCGTCGGGCGCGGTCCGGGCGACGGTGAAGCCGGCGCCCTCGGCCGGTGTCACGACCAGCGTCTCCAGCTCGGCCTGCGCCACGCTCGGCAGATCGGTGGCGAGCCAGTCCACCGCCGCGGTGGCGACGTCGACCGTACCCTTGGCGAGCCAGGCGCGCTCGCCCTCGGGCAGGCGCAGATAGGTGCCGCGCTCGTCGCCGGTGATGGCCTGGCTGCGCTTGCCGACGACGGCGTCGGCCAGGATCGCGCCGTCGTCGGCGGTGACGGTCACCCGCGTGGCCGCGCTGTCGGGGCCGGGCGCGTCGACGTCGAGGCGCGGGTAGCGCTCCGCCAGCGCGGTGCGCGGCGCCGCCCAGCGCAGATCGGCGAGCCCGGTCAAGAGGTCGCGCACGGCGTCCGCGTCGGCCTCGTAGCCGTGCTCGGCGGGCACGACCCAGCGCTCGCCGTCGCGCTCGACGCGCAGCTCGCGGCCGCCGTGGGCGACGTCGACGCCGGCCGCCGTCTCGGGCGCGCGCCGCAGCGCCGGGAACACCGGCTCGTCGAGCCGCGCCGCCTCGGCGACGTCGCCCGGCCGCTCCAGGCTGACGGTCACGGCGGCGACCGTCGACACGACGGCGGCCGTCCCCCACAGGATCAGCGCACGCGGTCCCATCTCTCCTCCCCGGTCCCTCGTCAGCGGGCCCTGGCGCTGCGCTCGCCCTGGCGCCGGCGCCACACCAGCAGGCCGATCGCGAAGGCGCCGACGATTACCGGCACCCCCCAGATGTTGGCCGTGCGCACCCGGCTCTTCAGCTGCTCGACGTCCTCGTCGAGGCGGTAACGGACGTCGCGCAGCTCGGAGCGGATCTGCAGCAGCTCGGCGCGGAAGTCGGCGACCGCCTCCTCCTGCGCGGCGGTGAGGACGACCCCACCCGTCTGCTCCTCGGCCCGGATCTCGTCGATCTTGGCCCGGGTCTCCTCGAGGCGTGCCACCAGCTCCTGCTCCTTGGCGCGAAAGCGGCGCTCGGCGGCGCGCTCCATCTCCTCGATGACGGTGAAGGGGCGGGGATCGAAGCCGCGGCCCCGGAGCCCGATCAGACCCTCGCCGCCGGCGAGGTTCTCGGCGACGTTCACCGCGAAATCGCCGTTGTTGGCGACCGGCACCGCGAACTCCTGGCCGAGCAATTGCCGACGCTGCAGCCAGGTGCGATCGGCGAGGAAATCGGCGTCGGTGACGACGACCAGGCGCAACGGCGCCGTGCTCTCGGCCAGATGGTCCTCGGCCGTGACGTCCTCGGCGCCCTCGGGCGGGCCGTCGGGGAAGGCGGTCGCGACCGCGCCCTCGACGCGCGCGACCAGCGTGCGCCGTTCACCCTGCGGCTCGTAGGTCTCCATGATCGCGACCGGATCGGGCGGGGTGAGCGCGGTGCGCTCGAAGCCGGCCGCGTCCGCGGTGGTCTCGACCAGGGGCGTGAAGGTCGTGGGCGCGTCCGCGGTGGGCGCCACGGCCCCCGGCGAGTGGAAGGCGAGCTGGTCGAGCTGCGCCAGGATCGGCTCGTCGGCGGCGAACTGGTCGCCGCTGGCGGTGAACCACACCGGATAGGTCGTCACGACCGGCCGGCCGGCGTCGTCCGGCACCTGCACGCGCCGGCCGGTCTGCCGGTCGCCGACGACGGTCTCGGCGTCGACCGCGATGCCCCAGGCGTCGAGCAGCGCGTCGACGCCGCCGAAGGCGCCGGGCGGCTGGCGCGGGGCGGCGCCCTCCTCGAAGAACGGATCGAGCACGGCGACGACGCGGCCGCCGCGGAGCGCGAACTGGTCGAGCGCGTAGGCCGTGCGGGCCGGAAGATCCCGCGGCTGGCCCAGCAGCACGACGTCGACGTCGTCCTCGATGCGGTCGATCTCGCCCATGGTGCGTTCGACCTCGAAGACCTCCTCCAGGTCCTCGGCCACCGCCCAGCGCCGGAACCGGTTCTGCGGGCTGCCGAACAGGGGCAGGTCGCCCACGACCTTGAGAACCGGCTTGTCCGGGTTGGCGAGATCGTGGATCAGCCGGGTGAGATCGTACTCCAGAAAGTCGATGCGCTCGGGCGCGAGATAGGGGATGGCCTCGCGGTCGTCGGTCATGTTGAGCCCGGCGAGGCCGAGATAGGCCTGCTCGCCCGTCGGACCCGTGGGCAGGCCGCGCAGCCCGTCGGCCACGGCCTGGTCCTCCGCGGGCGAAAACGGCTCGGGCGCGATGCGCTCGATCTCCAGCATGCCGTCGGCGAGCGCCGCGTACTCGCTCAAGAAGTCGTCGACGCGGTCGGCGTGGGCCTCGATGTTGGGCCCGATCCGGCCGAGGTCGTCGGAGCGGTAGAACCGGAGCGTGATCGGCTCGTCGATGTCGGCGAGGACGCGCTCGGTGCCGGCCGAGACGGTGAAGCGCCGGTCTTCGGTGAGATCGAGGCGCCAGCCGCCGAGCTCGGCGCGGGCGACGATGTTGACCGCGACGAAGGTGACGACGGCGGCGACGACGACACCGATGGCGGTGGTGCGGCGGTTGAGGCGTTGGCCGAGCTTCGCCATGCGCGGGTCTCCTCACGCCCCCTTGTTGAGTTCGACGACGGCGACGTTGATCGCGAGCGCGGCGACGATGAGCGAGCCGAAGAAGACCAGGTGGCGGCCGTCGACCACGCCGTTCTGGATCGCGTCGAAGTTGGTGAGAAAGCTGAAGGACGCGACGACGTCCACGAGCGCGGCGGGCGCCCAGCCCTGGAACACCCCCTGCACCAGCGGCAGCCCGCTCACCATGAACAGAAAGCAGAGCGCGGTGGCGCCGACGAAGGCGATGACCTGGTTCTTGGTGAGCGCGGAGACGACGCCCGAGAGCGCCAGAAAGCCGCCGGCCATCAGCCACGAGCCGAGATAGCCCGCCGCGATCGCCCCGTTGTCCGGATCACCCAGCCAGTTGACGGTGATCCAAAGAGGGAAGGTCAACAAGAGCGCGATGCCGGCGAAGAGCCACGCCGCAAGGAACTTGCCGACGACGGCGGCGGTGGTGCCGAGCGGCAGCGTCAACAGGAACTCGAGCGTGCCCGACTTGCGCTCCTCGGCCCAGAGCCGCATGCCGAGGGCCGGGATCAAGAAGAGGTAGAGCCAGGGGTGGAAGACGAAGAAGGCGGCGAGGTCGGCGCGCCCGCGCTCGAAGAAGCCGCCGAGGTAGAAGGTCAGCGCCCCGCCCAGCGCCAGAAAGATGATGATGAAGACGTAGGCCAGGGGCGAGGTGAAATAGGCTTCCAACTCCCGCCGGGTGACGAGCAAGGCGGTCCGCATCGACGGTCCTCCCTCAGGCGGCGCTGGTGAGCGTGCGGAAGATGTCGTCGAGCCGGCCGCGCCGGCGGGTGATCTCGCGCACCGGCAGATCCGCGGCGCGGCTCGCCTCGTGGACGCGCGCGAGCACGTCGGTGCCGTGGGCGGGCCGCACCAGGAGCACGATCTCGCCCTCGCCGCCCTCGTCGTTGGCGGCGCGGACCTCGGCCACGCCCTCGGCGTCCTCGAGCGCGGCGAGCGCGCGCTCGTGCGCGTCCGCCGGCAGCGTCACCGCGACCACGTTGTGGTCGACCGCGCGCGCCTCGAGCGACGAAGGCGTGCCGTCCGCCACGATCCGTCCGTTGGCGACGATGATCGCGCGGTCGCAGATGGCGTCGACCTCTTCCAGGATGTGGGTCGAGACCAGGATCGCCTTGTCGGCCGCGATGTCCTTCAAGAAGCGGCGGACCTCGAACTTCTGGTTGGGGTCGAGGCCGTCGGTGGGCTCGTCGAGGACGAGGAGCTCCGGGTCGTGGAGGATCGCCTGGGCGACGCCGACGCGGCGCTTGAAGCCCTTGGAGAGCGCCTCGATCGGCCGCCGCCAGACGCTGTCGAGCCGCAGCCGCTCGCGCACCTCCCGCAGCCGCTGCTCGCGCTCGCGGCCTGAAAGCCCGCGAACCTGGGCGACGAAGGTGAGGAGGCCCAACGGCGTCATCTCGCCGTAGGCCGGCGCGCCCTCGGGCAGGTAGCCGAGCTTCGCCCGCGCCCGCTCGGGCTCGCGCTGGACGTCGACGCCGCAGAGCTCGGCGCGGCCGGCGTCGGCCGGCAAATAGCCCGTGATCATCCGCATCGTCGTCGACTTGCCGGCGCCGTTGGGCCCGAGAAAGCCCACCACCTCGCCGCGCCGGACCCGGAAGCTGACGTCGTCGACGGCGGTGAGCGCGCCGAACTGCTTGGTCAGCCCCTCGACGTCGAGGAGGACGTCCATCCCTTCGCTCCCTCGTCACGCGGCGCCCGGCGGCGGACCCGCGACCGGCCGCCACCCCCAGTCATTGCGAGCGGCGATGTAGACGTTCGTCCGACGCTCTTCAAGACCGGCCAAGCCGTTGAGAACGCGCTGGAAAGGCGGGCGGCTCAGCGCGCTTCGATCAACGCCGGGATACGCTGATGATTGCGCCCCAGTGCGCTCATCCGCTGATCCAGCGCGTGCATCCGCTGTTCGACATCATCCATCCGGTCGTCGAAGCCCATGAGCCGGACGAGCACGAACAAGACCACCGCGATGTTCACGACCGCCGGCGCGATGTCTTAGAAGCGCTGGCGAAGACGCTGCAGCCGCGCCCCGCCCTCCAACAGCCGGACACGACGTCGCGTTCGAGGTGTTCCATGACATTCGATGTACGCGTACCGCCGGCCTCCCTCAACGCGCCGCCGCCGCGTCCGTCGCTTGCGGGAAAGGCCGCGAGCGCGCAAAGTCCCGACACGATACGCGGTGTCCAGAACGTTCACCCTCGGTGAGCGCTTCGAGGCCTTCGTCGATGATCAAGTCGCGAGCGGACGTTACGCGGACGCGAGCGATGTGGTGCGCGCCGCGCTCCGCCTCTTGGAAGAGCACGAACGACTCGCCGTCGCCTGGCGCGAGGGTGAGGCGAGCGGCGAGGCGCGGCCCGTCGACTTCGAGCAGTTGAAGGCCGAAGGCCGCCGTCGGCTCGATGCCGAACGCTCTCGCTGAGCATTGCCGACGCTCGTTTTTCGGCCGCGGGCCGAAGCTGACCTGCTCGACATCTGGCTCTCGGTCGCCGTCGATGATCCGGCGGCCGCCGACCGGCTTATCGACCGCATTCGCGAACAGTGCGTCCTGATTTCCGAATATCCGGAGCTCGGGCCAACGCGGCCACTGATTGCACCAGACGCGCGCATTTGGCCGGTCGGTCGCTATCTCCTGCTCTATAAGCCTATTCTGGACGGGGCCGAGATCCAACGCGTGGTGCACGGCGCCCGCGACATCGCAAATCTCTGAGCCGTCGCTCCCCCTACTCCGCCGCCGCGTCCAGCTTCGGCTTCAAGATCTCCTGCACGGCCTGCGGGTTGGCCTTGCCGCCGGTGGCCTTCATGACCTGGCCGGTGAACCAGCCGATGACCTTGGGGTTCTTCTTGTAGGTCG
>JAAAPF010000184.1 GCA_009908425.1 Alphaproteobacteria bacterium | reverse complement strand
GGTCACCTTGCGCGCCTTCAACAGCCGGCCGTCCTTGCCGGAGAGGCCGACCGCGCGGCCGCCCACCGCGTGGATGGCGCCGACGATCTCCTTGTTGATCTTACCGGCGAGGACCATCTCCACCACCTCGACGGTGGCGCGGTCGGTGACCCGCAGGCCGTCGACGAAGTCCGACTGGATCCGCAGCTGGTCGAGGACCTGCTTGATCTGCGGGCCGCCGCCGTGGACCACGATCGGGTTCATACCCACCTGCTTCAACAGCACCATGTCGCGGGCGAAGTCGTGAGCGAGGGTGGGCGACGCCATGGCGTGGCCGCCGAACTTGACGACGAAGACGTCGCCCTTGAAGCGACGCATGTAGGGCAGCGCCTCGACCAGCGTCGCCGCGACGCGGTGGTGGTCCATCGGCGTCTCGCTCATCCCGGTTCTCCGCGCGTCTCCACCAGCATCGCCAGCCGCGCCCGCAGCGTCGCGATACCCGTGCCCTCGGCGGCGGAGGTGGCGTGCGCCGCCGGCAACGCCCCCGGCTTGGTCGCGAGCTCGGCGGCGAGCTCGCGCTCCAGCGCCGCCAGGGCGGGCGGTTTCACCAGATCGGCCTTGGTGAGGACGACCAGGTACGGCACCGCGGCCTTGGCGAGAAGCCCCGTGACCTCGCGGTCGACGATCTTCGGTCCGTGGCGCGCGTCGATCAGGACGCAGGCCAGCCGCAGCGTCGGCCGGCCGGCCAGGAACGCCCGCAGCAGCTCGGTCCAGGCCGCGACCTTGGCCTTGGGGGCCTTGGCGTAGCCGTAACCCGGTAGATCGACCAGCCCGAGCCGGCCGCCGAGGTCGAAGAAGTTGAGTTCCTGCGTCCGCCCCGGCGTGTTGGAGATCCGCGCCAGCGTCTTGCGGCCGGTGAGCGCGTTCACCAGCGAGGACTTGCCGACGTTGGAGCGGCCGGCGAAGGCGACCTCGGGCAGCGCCGCTTCCGGCAGCTGGCCGAGGTCGGCGACGCCGCGCACGAAGGTGCAGGGCTGGGCGAACAGCCGACGCCCGAATTCGAGCCGCTCGGGGGTGTCGAAGCGGTCCTCGGGGCCGAGCGCGCTCAGGTCACCTGCACGTTCATCTTTCTCATGATGAGCCACTGCTGCCCGACCGACAGGATGTTGTTCCAAGTCCAGTAGATCACGAGCCCCGCCGGGAACGTCGCGAACACGAAGATGAAGATCAGCGGCAAAAACGACATGATCCGCGCCTGCATCGGATCCGGCGGTGTCGGGTTGAGCTTGAACTGCAGCCACATCGTCGCCCCCATCAACAACGGCCAGACGCCCAACGCCGGCAGCAATTCGGGGGGAGTGAAGGGCAGTAGCCCGAAGAGGTTGAGGATCGTGGTGGGATCCGGCGCCGACAGATCCTGGATCCACCCGAAGAACGGCGCGTGCCGCATCTCCAGGGAGACGAACAGCACCTTGTACAGCGCGAAGAACACCGGGATCTGGATGAGGATGGGTAGGCAGCCCGCCGCCGGATTGACCTTTTCCTTTTTATAGAGATTCATGATCTCCATATTCATTTTTTCACGATCTTCGGAGTAGCGCTCGCGTATCTTCATCATCTCCGGCTGAAGCTTCTTCATCTGGCTCATCGATTTGTAGGATTTGTTGGCCAGCGGGAAGAAGATGAGCTTGACGACCAGGGTCAGCAGGAGGATCGCCACCCCGTAATTGCCGAACACGGCGGCGAGCCAGTGCAGCGCGTAGAAGAACGGCTTGGTCAGGAACCAGAACCAGCCGAAATCGACCGCGCGGTCGAAGAGCGGCAGGCCGAGCTCGGTCTTGTAGCGGTCGAGGAGGGTGACCTCCTTGGCGCCGGCGAACAGGCGGTCGGTGACCTCGGCGCTGCCGCCCGGCGCGATGGTGATGGGATCGCGCAGGTAGTCGGTCTGGTAGCGGTCCTGGGTGCCGCGGGCGACGTGCTGCACGGTGGCGCGAAAGCCGCTGTCCTGGTCCGGGAGCAGGGCGGTCAGCCAGTACTTGTCGGTGATGCCGAGCCAGCCGCCGGTGCTGTCCAGCGTCGCGGTGCCGCCCTCGTCCTGCAGATCACCGTAGTGGAACTCCTCGAGCGTGCCGTCGAGCACGCCGATCGGCCCCTCGTGCAGGATCCAGATGCCCATGGTGTCGGGGGTGCCCCAGCGGCTGACCAAGCCGTAGGGATAGAGCGTGACCGGGGTGTCGCCGGTGTTGGTCACCGTCTGGGTGACGGTGAAGACGTAGTTGTCGTCGAGCGCGATCTCGCGGGCGAACTGCAGCCCCTCGCCGTTGTCCCAGGTCAGCCGGACCGGGCTGCCGGGGGCGAGGTCGCGGTCGGGCGAGGACCACACCGTGGTGCTGTCCGGCACCGCGACGCCATCGCCTTCGGGCACGAACCCGAACTCGGCGAAATAGGGCAGCGGCTCGCCCACCGGGCGCAGGAGCTCGATGCGCTCGCTGCCCGGGCGCGGGGTGCGGCCGTAATCCAGGAGCCGGAGCTCGTCGATGCGCGCGCCCGCCAGCGAGATGCTGCCGGCGACGCGGTCGTTGCGGATCTCGATGCGCGGCGCTTCGGGGGGCGGGGCCTCGGCGGCGGCGCCGGTGGCGGCGTCGCTCTCCGCGGCGGTGCCGCGCGCAGCCTCCCCGCGGTCGGGGCGGTCCTGCTGCGTCACGGCCTCGCGGCGCGCCTCCTCCTGGGCCTGCTGCATCCGCGGCAGCTCGTAGAAGTACTGAAAGGCGAAGATGATGGCGACCGACAGGACGATCGCGAGGAGGAGGTTGCGTTGCTCGGGCATGGGGTGGCCGCGCGGGTCAATCGGTTCGGGTGGGCCGGAGGGGCGGCACGGGATCGTAGCCGGAGCCGCCCCAGGGATGGCAGCGGGCGACGCGGGCCATCGTCAGAAGGCTACCCCGCCACGCCCCGTGCCGATGTAGCGCTTCGAGGGCGTATTCGGAACAGGTCGGTTGGAACCGACAGGGCCGGCCCAAGAGCGGCGCCACGCCGTAGCGATAGACCACGACCAGCGCGATCAGCGGCCAGGCCAGGAGGCGCTTCACGAGCCCCGACCCGGCGCGGCGGCGCGGCGCGCCTTGGCGCAGGCGTCGACGAAGTCGGCGACGAGCTCAGCGAACGGCCGGTCCAACGCCGCCTTGCGTGCCACCAGCACGTGATCGAAGCCGGCGAGACCGTGCGCGGGCAGGTGCAAACGGGCCACCTCCTTGAGCCGCCGGCGCGCCCGGTTGCGCGCGACGGCGTTGCCGATACGTCGCGACGCGGTGAAGCCGATGCCGATGCGGTCGTCGCCGCGCGGGCGGAACTGCAGCACGAAGGCGGGCTCGACGATCCGTCGCCCGCGCGCCGCGCGCAGAAACTGACCGCGACGCGCGAGTCGCTCGATCGCGGCGGGGCGGGCGTCGCCGGACGGTTCAGGCGGACAGACGCTTACGCCCCTTGGCGCGGCGCCGCTTGAGGATCCGACGGCCGCCGACGGTGGCGAGGCGCGAGCGGAAGCCATGGCGTCGCTTGCGGACCAGCCGGCTGGGTTGGAACGTGCGCTTCACGGGTGTCACCTCGAGCGGGACATCGAACCCGTGGCGTATAGGTGCGGCGCCGGTGGCTGTCAAACGGACGTCCGGCGAGCGCGCTCACCGAGCGGTGATCGCGCGTCCCTTGCGCCGGTGCGGCCCGTGGGCGGTGATGACGGCATGCGTCGCTTCCTGCTCGCCGCTTGGCTGGGTCTCGCGTGTCCGCTCGTCGCCTCGAGCGCGGGGGCGGGCCAAGCCGTGGACCGCTTCGCCGGCGATCGCGCCGGTGCCGAGCACACGGTCGATCACGGCGCCTTCGCGGCCTTTCTGGCGCGCTATCGCGTCGTCGGCCCGGACGGCGTCGCGCGGGTGCGCTACGCCGACGTGGCACCCGCCGACGCGACGCGGCTGCGGGCGTATCTCGCCCGGCTCGGCGAGGTCGAGGTGGCCGCGCTCGACCGCGACGCGCAGCTCGCCTTCTGGCTCAACCTCTTCAACGCGGCCGTGGTGGAGGTGGTGCTGGCGCACTACCCGGTCGCCAGCATGCGCGACATCGACCTCGATCCCCGCGCCGCCGTCCACGGTCCCTGGACCGCCGCGGAGCTGGAGGTCGCGGGCGACGCGCTCAGCCTCGCCGACATCGAGGACGACATCCTCTTCACCTACTGGCGCGACCCGCGTGTGCACTACGCCCTCCACCGCGGCAGCCTGGGCTGCCCCAACCTGCCGGCCGAGCCGTTCACCGGCGCCGACATCGACGCCCGCCTCGACGCCGCCGCGATGGCCTACGTCAACCACCCGCGCGGCGTCGCGATCGAGGGCGGCGACCTCGTCGTCTCCAGCCTCTATCGCTGGTTCCAGGACGACTTCGGCGGCAGCGAGCCGGCGGTGCTGCGCCATCTGAAGGCCTTCGCCGAGCCGACCCGGGCGATGCGGCTGCAACGGTTCGACGGAATCGACCGCGACCGCTACGACTGGCGGCTGAACGACCGCTGAGCGCGGTCCCAGCCGGCACGTGGGCCCATGACCGCCTCGTCCTCGACCCCACGAGCGCCCGCGATGCCGCCCGCCACGCGGGGGTTGAGCGCGCGCCTGTTGGCGCTGACCGTGCTGCTCGTCCTCCTGGGCGAGGTCATGATCTACGTGCCGTCGATCTCGCGCTTTCGCGTGCAGTATCTCAGCGAGAAGCTGGCGCAGGCGCACCTGGCCACCGCGGTCCTGCTCGCCGACCCCGGGGCCGACGTCGGCCCCGCGGCCGAGCGCCGCGTCCTGGCCCAGGCCGATCTCGCCGCGATCGTCGTCCACGACGGCCCCGACACCCTCGTCTTCGGCGACATGCCGCCGGTCGACGTCGTGGTCGACGTCGCCGGCGAGAGCGTGTCGCGCAAGATCGCCGCCGCCTTCGCCGCCATGCTGGCGCCCGCGCCGCGGATGCTGCGGGTGTTCGGACCGTCGCCGAGCGATCCCACGGTCACCGTCGACCTCGTCACCAGCGAGGCGACGATGCGCCGCGAGATGATCGCCTATTCCGGCCGCATCCTCACGCTTTCGCTGTTCTTGTCGGCGGTGGTGGCGGGCTCGCTGTTCCTGCTGCTGCAGTGGCTGATCGTGGGGCCGTTGCGGCGCCTCACCGGCTCGGTGACCGCCTTTCGCGAAAACCCGGAGGATCCGGACGCGGCGGTGCCGGCGACGTCGCGGCGCGACGAGCTCGGCGTCGTGCAGGCCGAGACCCGCCGCATGCAGCACCGCATCCGCGACGCGCTGCGTCAGCGCGAGCGCCTCGCCGCCCTCGGCGCCGCGGTCGGCAAGATCAACCACGACCTGCGCAACGTCCTCGGCACCGCGATGCTGCTCTCCGACCGCCTGGAGAGCAGCGAGGATCCGCAGGTGCGCAAGGTCGCGCCGCGGCTGTTGGCGGCGCTCGAGCGTGCCACCAGGCTGTGCGCCGAGACCCTGACCTACGCCCGAAGCGAGCCGCCGGCCCTGGCGCGCGCCCGCTTTCGCCTCGCGCCCCTGATCGACACCTGCGCCGAGGCGGCGCCCGACCCCGGCCGGGGCTGGCGGCTCAGAAACGAGGTGCCCTTCACGCTGGAGGTCGAGGCCGATCGGGATCAGCTCTACCGGGTCTTCGCCAACCTCTTCGCCAACGCCGCCGAGGCGATGGCGGACCACGGCGGGCTCGTCGCCGTGCGCGCCTGGCGCGAGCCCGACCGGGTCGTGGTCGAGGTCGCCGACACCGGGCCGGGGCTGCCGGCGACCGTGCGCGAGCACCTGTTCGAGGCCTTCGTCGGGACGGGCCGGCCCGGCGGCACCGGGCTCGGGCTCCACATCGCCCGCGACGTCGCCCGCCGCCACGGCGGCGACCTCGTCCTCGCGCGCACCGGCACCGACGGTACCGCCTTTCGCCTGTTCTTGAAGGACCCCGCCCGCGGCCCGTAAGTTTGAGCGCAACCCTTTGGCGGAAAAGCGAAATTCGCCGCTGTGGCTTCGTTTCGCCAACGCGCCGCGACCACCGCCGGGCCGGGTCCGCGCCGCGATCGCGCGCTCGCGCGCAGGTTACGCCGTGGCGGCGGGAGCGACGAGTAGGAATTTTAGCCTACGAAACGCGCCCGGCGGCCGCGGCGCTCGCTCGCCTCGCGGCGTTCGCCGCGCCCTCGGTGCATGAACCGCACGTGTAACACTTGGAAACTCGTCCTTCATTATAAGTCTTACTTCTTGACGAGGCGGCTTTCGGTGCGTCGTGTTTCTGCAATTGCGCAGAGAGAGGGGCACGACGGGCGATGGAAGCGCTGACCGAATTCCTGATACGTATCGTCGCGCAGTTTCAGTCGGCGACGCTGGGCTTTCTCATCGGCGGCATGGTCATCGCCGCGCTCGGCACGCGGCTGCAGATCCCCAACGCGATCTACCAGTTCATCGTCTTCATGCTGTTGATGGCGATCGGGCTCGAAGGCGGCATGGAGATCCGCGAGGCCAACCTCGCCGACATGCTGATCCCGGCGCTCTCGGCGGTCGCGGTCGGGCTCGTGGCGGTCCTGCTCGGCGCCGTGACGCTGGCCCGGCTGCCGGGGGTGCGCAAGGACGACGCCCTCGCCACCGCCGGCCTCTTCGGCGCGGTCAGCTCGTCGACGCTGGCGGCCGGCATGGTGCTCCTCGACGAGGAGGACATCGCCTACGAGGCCTGGGTGCCGGCGCTCTACCCGTTCATGGACATTCCCGCCCTCGTCCTCGCGATCGTGCTCGCCGGCCTCGCCGCCGGCAAAGCGGCCGGCGAGACGGGCCGCACCACCGCCATCTGGCCGATCGTCAAGGAGACGCTGCAGGGCGGCGCGCTGACCGCCCTGCTCCTGGGCCTCGCCCTCGGCCTCCTCACCCGGCCGGAGCGGGTCGTCGAGAGCTTCTACGACCCGCTCTTCCGCGGCCTCTTGTCGATCCTGATGCTGATCCTGGGCATGGAGGCCTACAGCCGGCTCGCCGAGCTGCGCCGGGTGGCGCACTGGTACGCCGTCTACGCCGTCGCCGCCCCGCTCGTGCACGGGCTCATCGGCTTCGGCCTCGGCTACATCGCCCACGTCACCACGGGCTTCAGCCCCGGCGGCGTGATCCTGCTGGCCGTCATCGCCGCCTCGAACTCCGACATCTCCGGGCCGCCGACGCTGCGCGCCGGCATCCCGACGGCGAACCCTTCGGCCTTCATCGGCTCGTCGACGGGCATCGGGACGCCGGTCGCCATCGCGATCGGCATCCCGCTCTTCATCGCCCTCGCCGAGCAGGTGTTCGGGCTGTGAGCGGGCGGCCGCCGCCCCGGGCCGCGGCGGCCGCCGCGGCCTCAGCTCGTCCGCGTGAACTTGTGCGGCCGCAGGATCTCGACGTCCT
>JAAAPF010000116.1 GCA_009908425.1 Alphaproteobacteria bacterium | reverse complement strand
GTCCGCCCGGTCGCCCGCCGGCTCACGGCGGGGCGGTGGGCGCCCCCGGCGGAGCTTGCACGCCCCGCCGTCCGATCGCGGCCTCAGCCGCCGAGGCGGCGCGCGTTGGTGGTCACCCGACGGCCGTAGGGCCGCAGCGCCCGGCGCGTGGCGACCAGACCGCGGTGCAGATCGAAGGGGTGCTCGACGGCGTGGAGCCACCAGCGGGCGGCGTGACCGCTCGCCTCCACCGCGGCCTCGACCTTCTCACCGACCATCCGGCGCCATTCGGGATCGTCGACGAAGCCGGGCTGGTGCCAGCCGAAGCCCGCCTTGGCGAGGCGATGGGCGATCACGATCGGGGCGGCGCCGGCGAGCGTGAGCGCGTCGAGCTGCAGCCGCCACCAGGCGGCGGCGAGAAGCCAAGGGTACAACAGCGGGCTCCCCGTCGAAAAAAGGGCGGGTGCCGCGGCACCCGCCCCGTTCGAGCCGTGACCGGTCGCGAGCTCAGCGCTCGACGCACATCGCGATGCCCATGCCGCCGCCGATGCAGAGCGTGGCGAGCGCCTTCTTGGCGTCGCGCTTCTTCATCTCGTAGAGCAGCGTGGTCAGGATGCGCGCACCGGACATGCCGACCGGATGGCCGAGCGCGATCGCGCCGCCGTTGACGTTGACCTTCTCGGTGTCCCAGCCGAGCTCACGGTTGACCGAGATCGCCTGCGCCGCGAAGGCCTCGTTGGCCTCGATCAGGTCGAGATCGTCGACCTTCCAGCCGGCCTTCTCCAGCGCCTTCCTCGACGCCGGGATCGGGCCGGTGCCCATGATCTCCGGCGGCACGCCCGCCTGCGCCCAGGAGCGGATGTGGGCGAGCGGGGTGAGCCCGCGCTTGGCGGCCTCGTCGGCGCTCATCACCACCAGCGCCGCGGCGCCGTCGTTGATGCCCGAGGCGTTCCCCGCGGTGACCGTGCCGTCCTTCTTGAAGGCCGCCGGGATCTTCGCGATGTTTTCCTTGGTAACCCCCATCCGCGGGAACTCGTCGGTGTCGAACACCGTCTCGCCCTTGCGCGTCTTCATGGTGTAGGGGACGATCTCGTCCTTGAACTTGCCGCCGGTGATCGCCGCTTCCGCCTTGTTCTGCGAGGCGGTGGCGAAGGTGTCCTGCTCGTCCTTGGTGATCTGCCACTTCTCGGCGATGTTCTCGGCCGTCCCACCCATGTGGTAGCCGCAGAACGCATCGATCAAGGCGTCCTTGAGCATGGTGTCGACGAACTTCAGGTCGCCCATCTTCTGGCCGGCGCGGAGATGCGCGGCGTGGGGCGCCATGCTCATGCTCTCCTGACCACCGGCGACGACGATCGAGCTGTCGCCCTCGTTGATCGCCTGAACGGCCATGGCGACCGTCTTGAGGCCCGAGCCGCACAGCATGTTGACCCCGTAGGCCGGCGTCTCGACCGGCATGCCGGCGCCGATCGAGGCCTGCCGCGCCGGGTTGGGGCCCTGGTTGGCGCTCAGGATCTGACCGAGCATGACCTCGGAGACTTGCTGCGGCTCGATCTGCGCGCGCTCCAAGGCGCCCTTGATGACGGTGCTGCCCAGTTCGTGCGCCGGCACATTGGCGAGTGCGCCGTTGAACGAACCGACGGCGGTCCGTACCGCGCTGACGATGACGACGTCGGTCATGCCCTTCTCCCAGCTGATGGTTGAGCCCCCCTCGGGCTTGTGGTGGCCGCGTTAGCGAGTGGGGCGGCGAGTGCCAAGCGGCAATTTGGTCCGAGCACGTTTTCATCGCAAATGATTTGTGCACCGCCGTAAGCGTCGTGCGCCGGTTCCGACCGGGCGGCGCGCTCGCCCCGCCCCGCCGCCGGCGGCACCGCGCTCAGCCGGCGGCGTCGCCGACGTCGACGGGGCGGGCGTCGGCGTCCTGCGGCGGGCGCTGCAGGGCGTAGCCTTCCGCCCGCACGGTGCGCAGCAGGTCCGCGCCGCCGCCGGCGTTGAGGGCCCGGCGCAGCCGCCGCACGGTGGCGTCGACCGTGCGCAGTTCGACCTCCTGGTTGATGCCCCAGACCGCGTCGAGGAGCGCCGCCCGGCTGAACACCCGCCCGGGATGCTCCATCAGATGCCGCAGCAGGCGGAACTCGGTCGGGCTGAGGTGAACCTCGCGGCCGGCGCGGAAGACCCGATGCGCGCCGAGGTCGATCTTGAGCTCGCCGACCTCGAGCTCGGGCTCGTCGATCGCCGGGCGCACCCGGCGCAGCACGGCGCGGGTGCGGGCGATCACCTCGGCCACCGAGAACGGCTTGACGATGAAGTCGTCGGCGCCGGTGTCGAGCCCGCGCAGCCGGTCGGGCTCCTCGGTGCGGGCGGTGAGGATGATGATCGGCAGGCGGTGGGTCGGGGGCCGCCGCCTGAGCCGCCGGCAGACCTCGATGCCGGAGAGATGCGGCAGCATCCAGTCCAGGAGGACCAGATCGGGCAACCGCTCGGCGATCGCGACCAGCGCCTCCTCTCCATCGAAAGCTTGGGCGACCTCGAACCCGCTACTCTCCAGGTTGTACGACAGCAGGTCCTGAATGGGCGGTTCGTCCTCGACCACCAGAATGTAGGGTTTCACGCCGGCTCGCTCCTGACGCGATTGATGCGGTCACCGTGCAGGATGTAGTGCACGCGCTCGGCGATGTTGGTGGCGTGGTCGCCGATGCGCTCCAGGTTCTTGGCGATGAACAACAGGTCGATGCAGGCCGAGGTCGTCCGCGGATCCTCGAGGACGTAGGTGATCAGCTCGCGAAACAGGCTGTCGTAGAAGTCGTCGACCTCGGCGTCGCGGTGCCAGACGCTCATCGCCTGGCGGTCGTCGCGCTCGATATAGGCGTCGAGGACGTCGGTCAGCATGTCCTGGACCAACGCCCCCATCCGCCCGAGCGAGCCGATGGCGTTGAGCTGCAGGCCGGGGTCGAGCCGCTTGGCGCGCTTGGCGACGCTGGCGGCGTAGTCGCCGACGCGCTCGAGGTCGTTGGAGATCTTGAGCGACATCGCGATCAGCCGCAGGTCGCGCGCCATCGGCTGACGCCTGGCGAAGAGATGGATCGACATCTGGTCGACCTTCTCCTCGATCTCGTCCAGGCGCGCGTCGGCGGTGATGACCCGCTCGGCGGCCTCGACGTCGCGGCGGGTCAACGCCGCGAGCGCGCCGGCCACCTGGCTCTCGGCCAAGCCGCCCATCTCCGAGATGGTGTTGACCAGCTCGTCGATGTCGGTGTCGTAGGAGCGGACGATGTGCTCGCCGGTCATCGCGGTCCTCAGCCGAAGCGGCCGGTGATGTAGTCCTGGGTCATCTGCTGCTGCGGGTTGGTGAAGAGGTCGTTGGTCTCGCCGACCTCGATCAACCGTCCGAGATGGAAGAAGGCGGTGCGCTGGGAGACCCGGGCGGCCTGCTGCATCGAGTGGGTGACGATGCAGATGGTGTAGTCCCGGCGGAGCTCGTCGATGAGTTCCTCGATGTGCGCGGTGGCGACCGGATCGAGCGCCGAGGCCGGCTCGTCCATCAAGATCACCTCGGGGCCGACGGCGATGGTGCGGGCGATGCACAGCCGCTGCTGCTGGCCGCCGGAAAGCCCGTTGCCGGGATCGCCCAGGCGGTCCTTGACCTCGTTCCACAACGCCGCGCGGGTGAGCGACTGCTCGACCAGCTCGTCGAGCTCGGCCTTGGTGTTGACCAGGCCGTGGATGCGCGGGCCGTAGGCGACGTTGTCGTAGACCGACTTCGGAAACGGGTTGGGCTGCTGGAACACCATGCCGACGCGGGCCCGGATCTCCACCACGTCGACGTCCGGGTCGTAGATGTCGCGGTCGTCGAGGTAGATCTCACCCTCGGTCCGGCAGATGTCGATGGTGTCGTTCATCCGGTTGAGGCAGCGCAGATAGGTCGACTTGCCACAGCCCGACGGCCCGATCAGCGCGGTGACCTCGTGCCGGTTGACGTCGAGGTCGACGTCGAACAGCGCCTGCTTGTCGCCGTACCAGAGGTTGACGGCGCGGGTGCGCATCTTGGCGTCGCGCGGACCCTCGATCGGGGCGTGGGCGACCTGCGGGGCCGGCGCCCGGGGTGCGGTCGACGTCTGGGGGGCCTCGCTCATCTCACCAGTTCCTCTCGAAGCGCCGGCGCAGGTAGATCGCCAGCGCGTTCATCACGATCAAAAAGCCCAACAGGATGAGGATCGCCGCCGCCGTCTTCTCGGTGAAGCCGCGCTCGGGGCTCGACGCCCAGAGATAGACCTGCACCGGCAGCGCCGTGGACGCCGACATCGGCCCGTCGGGGATGTCGACGACGAAGGCGATCATGCCGATCATCAACAACGGCGCGGTCTCGCCGAGGGCCTGGGCGAGGCCGATGATGGTCCCGGTCAGGATGCCCGGCAGCGCCAGCGGCAGGACGTGGTGGGACACCACCTGCACCCTCGAGGCGCCGACGCCCAAGGCACCCCAGCGGATCGACGGCGGCACCGCCCTGAGCGCGGCGCGGGTGGCGACCACCACCGTCGGCAGGGTCATCAACGTGATGGTGAGCCCGCCGACGATGGGCGCCGAGCGCGGCAGGCCCATGGTGTTGATGAAGACCGCGAGACCCAACAGCCCGAAGACGATCGACGGCACCGCCGCCAGGTTGTTGATGTTGACCTCGATCAGATCGGTCCAGCGGGTCTTGGGCGCGAACTCCTCCAGATAGACCGCCGAGGCGACGCCGATGGGCACCGCCAACGCCGTGGTGACGACGATGATCCAAAACGAGCCGACGATCGCGCCCCAGACGCCGGCGAGCTGGGGGTCGCGGCTGTCGGCGTTGGTGAAGAGGTTCCACGCGAAGGCCGAGCGGATGCGGTCCTCGGCCGCCAGCTGGTCGACCCACCCGACGACCTGGTCGTTCACCCGCCGCCGGTTCTCCGGCAGATCGCGGTCGATGTTGCCCTTCCAGAGCTGGTCGATGTCGGTGTCGGCGAGCACCCAGACGTCGCGGGTGGTCCCGATCAGCGAGGGGTCGTTCAACACCATGCGCTGGACGTCGCGGGCGGCTTGGCCGGAGACCAGACCGCGCAGCCGACGCCGCTCCAGGCGGTCCTCGACCGCCGGGAACATGGCGTACAGGGCGTCGTTGACCAGACCGCGGAAGTTGGCGTCCTCGAGGTCCGCGCGCAGGCGGGTGCCGTCGGGATCCAGCTCCGCCTCGGCCAAGTCGACGGTCAGGCGGACTTCGGTCGTCCAGAACGCGGTGTAGCCCTTGAGGACGACGTCGGCGATCAGCAGCGCCAACAGCCCGAGCGCCACCGCGATCGCGGCGATGCCGAGCCACTTCAGGCGGCGCTCCTTGGCGTAGCGCCGGGCGAGACCGAGATCGACGCCCTGCACGCTCACCCGGCGGCGCCCCTCGGGCGTGGTGGCGTCAGTCATATTTCTCTCGATACTTCTGCATGATGTAGAGGGCGAGCACGTTCAACAGCAGGGTCGCCACGAACAAGACGAAGCCGAGCGCGAAGGCCGAGAGCGTCTTGGCGCTGTCGAACTCCTGATCGCCGGTGAGCAGCGTCACGATCTGCACCGTCACGGTCGTGACCGCCTGCAGCGGGTTGACGGTGAGGTTGGCGGCGAGGCCGGCGGCCATCACCACGATGGCGCGGCTGACCGCCAACAGAAAGCCGGCGATGACGCCCGGCAGCGCCGCCGGCAGCAGCACCTGGGTCATGGTCTCGCCGCGGGTGGCGCCGAGGCCGAGCGAGGCGTTCCGCAACGAGCGCGGCACCGCGCTGATGGCGTCGTCGGCGAGCGAGGAGACGAACGGGATGATCATCGTCCCCATCACCACGCCGGCGGCGAGCGCGCTCTTGGCCGCGACGTCGAGGCCGACGAGATCGCCCAGATCGCGGATGAACGGGGCGACGGTGAAGGCGGCGAAGAAGCCGTAGACGATCGTCGGCACGCCGGCGAGGATCTCCATCAGCGGCTTGGCCCAGGAGCGAAAGCGCGACGACGCGAATTCCGAGAGAAAGATCGCGGAGAACAGCCCGATCGGCCCGGCCACCAGCATCGCGATCAGGCTGATCAGGATGGTGCCGACGAACAGCGGCACCGCGCCGAAGGCGCCCGACGCCGCGACCTGATCGGCGCGCAGGGCCGTCTGCGGGCTCCATTGCAGGCCGAAGAGGAACTCGGTCGCGGGCACTTTGCCGAAGAACCGCAGGGTCTCGAACAGGACCGCGAAGACGATGCCGAGGGTGGTCAGGATCGAGATCGTCGCGGCCGCGATCAGGGCGTAGACCACCCACTGCTCGACCCGGTTGCGGGCGCGGAAGTCGGTGGCGAGCCGGCGGGCGGCGAAGCTGAAGGCGAAGCCGGCGAGCGCCAGCGGCAGCACCAGGCGCAGCCCGTCGCCGATGAACCACAAGCGCTCGTAGCGTCCGGCGTCCTCGCGGATCTGGCGGATGAGCGGACCGCGGTCGACGGCATCGCCGAGCACGCCGACGCGCTCGACCCGCTCGACCACGAGGCTCTCGCCGTGCGCGGCGCGCTGCACCTCGTCGTAGTAGAAGTTGGTGGCCTGCGGCGAGAAGGTGGCGGACGGGGCCAGGGCCCCCGCCCCGTGCAGCCGCTCCTCCAGGCCGTTCAGGACCAGCGTGCGGGTCACCGGGTCCTGCGCGATCGACAACGCCACCCAGACGAAGAACGCCGGCAGGAACACCATCAGCGCCAGGTACCAGCCGTGGAAGTGCGGCAACGAGTGCAGCACCCGCGGTCGACCGTCGGCGAGCGCCTGCGCCCGCGCCCGTCCGACCACGAAGCCCGAGGCGCCGAGGCCGGCGAGGACGACGAGCACCAGCGGCACCCCGGCCCAGACCATGGCGGCGAGCGCCAACAGCAGCACGAAGACGGTGATCGCGGCGCCGGTGCTGGTGGCCAACTGCGCTTTGCCGGCGAGGGTGCTCATCGGCGCTCTCTCGGTATCGGAGGAAGAGGGGGCGGCCGGCGCCGCCCCCTCGCGAGCGGTCGACCCGCGGCTCAGTTGCCGGTGAGGTCGCTGAAGTCCGTCGCGGCCATGGTCTCGACGGCCGCCTTCTGCGCCTGGTGCATCTCCGGCGGCAGCGGGATCAGGCCCTCGTCGACGAGGTAGCCGTCCTGGCCGGTGGCGGCGTCGGAGACGAACTCCTCGACGTACTCGCGCAGGCCCGGAATGACGCCCACGTGCGCCACCTTCACGTAGAAGTAGAGCGAGCGCGAGACCGGATAGTCGCCGGAGGCGATCGCCTCGAAGGTCGCGCCGACGCCGCCGATCGAGGCGCCCTTCACGACGTCGCGGTTCTGGTCGAGGAAGCTGAAGCCGAAGATGCCCAGCGCCGCCGGGTTGGCCTGCAGATCCTGCACGATCGCGTTGTCGTTCTCGCCGGCCTCGA